>NZ_QQZY01000002.1:0-365000 GCF_003351045.1 Gaiella occulta | reverse complement strand
ACCTTTACTACAGCTTTGCGTTGAAGTTTGGTGTTCGTTGTCCAGGATAGGTGGGAGACTGTGAAGCGGAGGCGTCAGCTTTCGTGGAGTCAACCTTGGGATACCACCCTTCGGATTCTGGGCTTCTAACCCGATGCCGTGATCCGGGTCGGGAACAGCGCGAGGTGGGTAGTTTGACTGGGGCGGTCGCCTCCTAAAATGTAACGGAGGCGCGCAAAGGTTCCCTCAGCACGGTTGGAAATCGTGCGTAGAGCGCAAAAGCATAAGGGAGCTTGACTGCGAGACTGACAAGTCGAGCAGGGACGAAAGTCGGCTTTAGTGATCCGGCGGTTAAGAGTGGAATTGCCGTCGCTCAACGGATAAAAGGTACTCCGGGGATAACAGGCTTATCCTCCCCAAGAGTCCACATCGACGGGAGGGTTTGGCACCTCGATGTCGGCTCGTCGCATCCTGGGGCTGAAGCAGGTCCCAAGGGTTGGGCTGTTCGCCCATTAAAGCGGTACGCGAGCTGGGTTCAGAACGTCGTGAGACAGTTCGGTCCCTATCCGCCATGGGCGCTGGGAGCTTGAGAGGAGTCGTCTCTAGTACGAGAGGACCGAGATGAACAGGCCTCTGGTGTATCAGTTGTCGTGCCAACGGCACTGCTGATTAGCTACGCCTGGACGGGATAACCGCTGAAAGCATCTAAGCGGGAAGCCCACCTCAAGATGAGGCTCCCCATCACTTCGAGTGAGTAAGGGCCGTGGAAGACCACCACGTCGATAGGCGGGCGGTGTAAGCACAGCAATGTGTTCAGCTGACCCGTACTAATTGCCCGAGGTCTTGATTTTGAATTCGTTTGCGGGGTCGCTATGGAGTTTTGAAGGCGTGAGCGGCCGTCTCCTCGGAGGTGCGCTCCACCTTTGACAGTTTCGGCGGTCATAGCAGCGGGGGTACACCTCTTCCCATTCCGAACAGAGAAGTTAAGCCCGCCGGCGCCGATGGTACTTGGGGCGCAAGCCCCTGGGAGAGTAGGAAGCCGCCGAATGCTCTTGCCGTTGGGCCCCGTCAGGGGCCCCTCGGCGTTGAGCGGCCGTGCACGTTCGCTGCCCTGGGACGTCACGGGGTGCCTGCCCGCAGCCGCGCCACCCGCGCCTCGAGCGCCGGGTGCGTGCGGAACATGCGCGCGAGGCGATCGTCCGGGTCGAACGGGTCGACCGCGTAGAGCGGCTCGGTGGCCGGCGAGGCGGCGAACTGCACGAGCTCGGCAGCACGATCGAGTCGCAGGAGCGCATCGGCGAGATCGTGCGGGTCGCAGATCGACGCGGCCACCGCGTCGGCGGCGAGCTCGCGCCGCTGCGACAGCAGCAGGTGCGTGAACGCGGATGCGACCGGAGCGAGCAGGAACAGCAGCGCCTGCGACAGCCAACCGCCCATGCGGCTCGCCTCGATCAGCGTCACCGCCAGCAGCACCGCGAACGTCTGCGTCAGCACATCGCGCGCGCGTACGTGGACGAGCTCGTGGGCGATGACGGCGTCGAGCTCCTCGCGGCGCAGCGCATGCAGGAGCCCGGTCGAGACGGCGAGGGTCGAGCTGCGCGGCCCGCGGCCGACGACGAATGCGCGCGGGAAGCCGTCGTCGATGAGCGCGAGCTTCGGCGGCGTGATCGCGAGCGCCGCCGCGATGCGGTCGCTGGAGGAGCGGAGAAGCGGATTCTCCGCCAGCGCGAACGGTCTCGCCCCGAGCATCCCGAGCAGCACCCGGTCGCCCGTCCAGTACACGGCGGCCGCGGCGAGCAGGGCGGAGAAGGCGAACAGCGACGCCGTGTGCCTGCCCCCGACGAGCCGGCCCGCGCCTGCTGCGAGCAGCGTCAGGATCGTGACGAGGAGGAACGCCTTCACGACGTTGCCGGCGGCGCGGCGCCGCACGGCTCTAGTCTTCTTCGCCGCGCTCGTCGTCGAGCCCGCGCGGAGGCCAGTCCGGCTCCGGTGCGTCGCAGCGGCTCGAGCAGTGCAGCGACGCCACGTTCTGCAACGGCACGAGGATGTGCCCGTTGAGCTCGACGTGGGGGACGTCCTCGATCGAGCAGTAGGCGGTCAGCACGCCCTCCTGGTACTCGCCGCCGAACAGCGCCAGCTCGACCTGCTCCCCCTTGTACTTGTTCGTGTAGTCCTCCACCGGCCGGCCCAGTCTAGCTCCCGGCGGGGACGAGCCGTTCACCGGCGAGAGACAGGCGCACGACGTCGCAGTTGCCGATCGAGAGAGGGCCGGGGGAGCCGGCACGACGCAACGCGGCGCGGATCGGGCCGCCGTGCGAGACGACGAGCACGCGCTCGCCGTGGTGCGCGGCCGCGATGCGTCGCAGCGCCGTGACGACGCGCTCGGCGAGAGCGACGGCGGTCTCGCCGTCGCCCCAGTGTCCCGGCCGCGCGTCGGGGAACCGCGTCGCGATCTCCCGGTCGGTGAGCCCCTCCCAGCTGCCGAAGTCCTTCTCGCGCAGGTCGGGGAGGAGGACCACGTCCAGGCCGTGCCGGCCCGCGACGATCTCCGCCGTCTCTCGCGCCCGGGAGAGGTCGCTGGAATAGACGGCGTGCAGCCGCTCGCCGGCCAGGCGATCGGCGAGCGCGTGTGCCTGTGTCCGTCCGGTGGTGTTGAGCGGCCGGTCGGTCTGTCCCTGCACCCGCCGCTCCACGTTCCAGTCGGTCTCGCCGTGCCGTACGAGCAGGATCGTCGCCATCGCCGTCTACCGTAGCGAGACGCCCCGGGTCGGCGGCGTCGCGGCGGGCTCCGTACCGGGGACGCCGTTGCGGGCACGTAGGATCTCGATCATGGACCTCGGCCTCAGCGGGCGCTGTTGTCTCGTCACCGGCTCGACCGCCGGCATCGGGCTCGAGACGGCGCGTCAGTTCGTCGCCGAGGGCGCGCGCGTCGTCACCTGCGGCAGGCGCGGCGCGCCCGGGATCGGCGAGACCCACCACGTCTCCTGCGACCTCGGCGTCGCCGGCGAGCCGGAGCGTGCAGTCGCCGAGGCCGCGCACGCTCTCGGCGGCCTCGACGTGCTCGTCAACAACGTCGGCGTCGCCCGGCAGGCGCGCTTCGAGGACGTCGACGACGCCGAGTGGGAGGCCTATTTCCAGCTCGACGTGATGAGCTACGTGCGCACGATCCGTGCAGCGCTGCCGCACCTGCGCGCGAGCCGAGCGGCGGCGATCGTGAACGTCTCGTCGAGCGCCGCGAAACGCCCGTCTGTGGGAATGCCCCACTACTCCGTCATGAAGGCGGCCGTGTTGTCGCTCTCCCGTCTCGTCGCCGACCTGTACGGGCCCGAGGGCATCCGCTGCAACGCCGTCGCCCCGGGTCCGACCGCGACCGACATCTGGCTCGCCGAGGGCGGCCTCGCCGACCAGCTCGGCGACGACCGTGAGGCCGTGCTCGCCCGGGTCGCCGCCGGCCGCCCGCTCGGGCGCATGGGCACGGCGGCTGACTCCGCGGCCGTGATCGTCTTCCTCTCATCGGATCGCGCCTCGAACGTCACCGGCGCCGCCTGGTCGGTGGACGGCGGCACCGTCCCCGTCATCCTCTGACGCAACCCGGGCGTACGGTCGGCGATCCGGGGCGGCGACTACCCTGAGAGCGATGGAACGGGCAGCGAGTGTCGTCGATGCGTTCGCGCAGCGGATGCGCGAGCAGGAGGAGCTGACGCTGTCGCCGCTCGCGGTCCGCTCCTACGGAGGTCGCGGCCGCGAGCGCCCCGAGGAGCAGTGCGGCGTGCGCACGCCGTTCCAGCGCGACCGCGACCGGCTCGTGCACTCGAAGCCGTTCCGGCGCCTGAAGGGGAAGACGCAGGTCTTCATCGACCCGCAGGGCGACCACTACCGCACGCGCATGACGCACACGCTCGAGACGACGGCGATCTCACGCGTCGTCGCGCGGGCGTTGCGGCTCAACGAGGATCTCGTCGAGGCGATCGGGCTCGGTCACGACACCGGCCACACGCCGTTCGGGCACGCGGGCGAGCAGGCGCTCGACGACGTCCTCTGCGCGCGCTTCGGCCGCCGCTTCCGGCACAACGAGCAGTCGTACCGCATCGCCAGACGGCTCAATCTCACGCACGAGGTGTGCCAGGGCATCCTCACGCACACGGGCAGTCGGGAGCCCGAGACGCTCGAGGGCAAGATCGTGCGTCTCGTCGACAGGGTCGCCTACATCAACCACGACATCGACGACGCGATCCGCTACGGGATCCTGCGCGACAGCGACCTCCCGGTCGACGAGATCGGTCTGCTCGGCCCGACCGGGTCGGAGCGCATCGACACGCTCGTCCACGACATCGTCGTCGCATCGGAGGAAGCCGGGGACATCCGCCAGAGCGACGAGGTCGGCGAGGCGATGCTGTCGTTGCGCGCGTTCATGTTCGAGCGGGTCTACCTCGGGCCGCACGCCGAGCCGGAGCACCGCCGCGCGCACGACGTCGTGCGCGCGATCTTCGAACGTCTCGTCGCGGAGCCCGAGAGGCTGCCGGCCGGCGAGGGCGACCTGCCCGACCGCATCATGGACTACGTCGCGGGCATGACCGACCGCTTCGCGCTCGCGTACGCTGCCAGCCTCTGATGGCCCGCATCAAGGACCAGAGCGTCCGCGACGTGATCGCGGCCGCCGACATCGTCGAGGTGGTCGGTCAGCGCACGGCGCTCCGGCGCAGCTCCGGCACCCGCTACATGGGTCGCTGCCCGTTCCACGACGAGCGCTCGCCCAGCTTCTCCGTCAACTCCGACCTCGGCCTCTACCACTGCTTCGGCTGCGGCAAGGGCGGGGATGTCGTCACGTTCGTGCGCGAGACGGAGGGCCTCGACTTCGTCGCGGCGATCGAGTGGCTCGCGGAGCGCTTCCGGGTGCCGCTCGAGTGCGAGGAGAGCTCGCCGCTCGCCGACGAGGCGCGCCGCCGGCGCGAGCGGCTGTACGCCGTCCTCGACCAGGCCGCGATCTTCTTCGAGCGGCATCTGTGGGAGGGCCCGGCCGGGGAGCAGGTGCGCGCCTACCTCGCCGGACGCGGAATCCGCGAGGAGGCCGCGCGCGCCTTCCGGCTCGGTCTCTCGCCGGGCGAGGGGCTCGCCCGCAAGGCGCGGGAGAAGGGATTCACGGCGCAGGAGCTGCGTGCCGCCGGGCTCACGAACCAACGCGGAAACGACTACTTCCCGCCGCGCCTCATGTTCCCCCTCGCCGACGCGCGCGGACGCGTGATCGGCTTCCAGGCGCGCAAGCTGCGCGACGACGACCCCCTGCGCGGCAAGTACGTGAACTCGCCGGAGGGCGAGCTGTTCAAGAAGAGCGCCGTCCTCTACGGGCTCCACCTCGCACGTCCGGCGATCGCGAAGCAGGATCGGGCGGTCGTCGTCGAGGGCAACACGGATGTGATCGCACTGCACCAGACGGGCTTCGAGCCGGTGGTCGCGTCGATGGGGACTGCGCTCACGGAAGCGCATCTGCGCGAGCTCGCCCGTCTCACGAGGCGTCTGTTCCTCTGCTTCGATGCCGACGCCGCCGGCGAGGACGCGACCCTGCGCGGCATGGAGCTCGCCGCCGGGCAGGGCTTCGACATCCGCGTCGTCACGCTGGCGCCGGGTCAGGATCCCGCCGACGCCCCCGACGGCTTCGAAGCGCGCCTCGGCGACGCCGAGAGCTACCTGCACTACCGCGTGCGGCTGGAGATCGAACGGGCGTCCGACCGGCAGGAGGCATTCGTGCGTGCCCGTGAGATCCTCGCGCGGGCGGAGGACTCGCCCGAGCGGCAGGACGCCCTGCGCCTGCTCGCCGACCGCCTCGACCTCCCACGGGAGACGCTCTCCGGCATCGCGCCGGCGCGCGGGCGCGGAGGCGGCCCGCGCGAGCTGTCGCAGCCGCGGAAGCTCCTCGACGCCGGCGAGCGGCTCGAGCGCGACGCGCTCGCCGCGGTGATGGCGCACGGGGAGCTGGTCGACGGCCTCGCCGAGCTGTCGGCCGACCACTTCGACGTCGAGCTGCACCGGCGCATGCGCTTCCTGCTCGTCGAGCGCATCGACAGCACCGACGCCGACCTCGTCGCGCTGCGGGCGGAGCTCGACGCCCGCGCCGACCGGGAGGGGATCACGAGGCGCACCGGCGCCGAGCTGCTCTTGCGGCTGCGCGAGCGCAAGCTGCGCCGCGACCTGCAGGCGGAGGAAGACCTTGCGCGGACGACGGAGCTGCAGGCCCACCTCGCCAAGGTGCGGCAGGCGCTCACCGAGCTCGCCTGAGCCTGGATCCGGGCTCAGCGCTCGGGCGGCCGGGGCAGGCGTCGCGGTAGAGGCGGCGGCTCCTGGTGCACGAAGAGACCGAGCACGATGCGGCGAAGCCTCGTCGGCACCGTCTCGTCCGTCGGCGGCCCCGGGTGCGACCATGCGGAGGCGAGCTCGGCGCCGAGCAGAAGCGCGGACGCGTACAGGTACATCGAGTAGAGGAACACGAGCGCGGCCGTGAGCGACCCGTAGACGACGCTGAGCCGCGTCGTGCGGTCGTAGATCCAGCCCGACGCGAGCGAGATCGCGAGCAGGAGCAGTGCGGTGAAGAGCGCGCCGGCGAGCGCGTCGGGAAAGCGCAGCCGCCGCGCGGGCACGAAGCGATACAGGAGCAGCACGACGACGGTCGAGAGGAGGAGCGGCACGCCGTGCCGCGCGAGCAGCTGCAGTGCGCCGCTGTGGGCGCCGATCGCCGACAGCGGGCGCTGCGCCGTGTCGGTGACGACCTGCGCGACGAGGTTGACGAGCACCGCCACGAGCACGAGCGCCGCGGTGCCGATCACGAGCACCAGGTCGACGAGCTTCGCGCGAGCGGCCGGGCGAGAGCGCTCCACCCGCATCGCCACTTCGAGGCCCGTGCGCAGCGCACCCATCATGCCCGATGCCGCCCAGCCGAAGAGGAGCAGGCTGAGCAGGCCGAGCAGGCTGACCGGGGCGGCGATCGTCTCGATCGCCCGGGTGACGTCCGCCGTGCCCTGATCGGAGAGCGGGAGCGCGTCGACGATCTCCCGGATCACCCGCGAGCGCAGGTCGTCGTCCTGGAGCACGACACCGAGGATGGCGACGAGCACGATCGCAAGCGGGGCGAGCGAGAAGAGGACGCGGTAGGCGATGCCCGCCGCGTGCTGGCCGCAGCGGTCGCTGAAGTAGCCGTCGATCGCCTGCGGCAACGCGCGCGCGAACGTGCGCGCGACGCCGAGCAGCCCGCTGCGCTGCTTCTCCGTCGCGACGTCCGCGCTCCCGGTCTCGACCATCCCGTCAAGTCTAGGAGCGCGCCGGACGTCACAGGGCGGCCTGCCCGGCCGCGTGCTGCGGCTACAATCTGCCCGCTCCTTCCCCGGTAGCTCAATTGGCAGAGCATCCGGCTGTTAACCGGAGGGTTGTTGGTTCGAGTCCAACCCGGGGAGTGTGGAAGCCCCGCACGTGCGGGGCTCTCTCGTTGTCGGCGCGGCCGCGCGGGGCGCTGCGTACTTCTGCGCAGCCGCGATCCGCGACGACTGCGATGCGACGGTGCCGGAGGGCGCCGATGATGACGGGATCCGACCGGGAGGCGACGACGATGACCAGAGACAGCTTGACGGTGACCGACAACCGCACGGGCGCCACCTGCGAGCTTGCGATCAGCGACGGAACGATTCGTGCCAGCGATCTCCGGCAGCTGAAGGCCACCGGCGACGACTTCGGGCTCATGAGCTACGACCCCGCGTTCCTCAACACGGCGTCGGTGCGGAGCGCGATCACCTACATCGACGGAGAGGCCGGCATCCTCCGCTACCGCGGCTACCCGATCGAGCAGCTCGCCGCCGGGAGCACATACCTCGAGGTCGCCTACCTGCTCGTGCACGGCGAGCTGCCCACGGCCGAGCAACTGCACGCGTGGGAGACCGAGATCGTGCACCACACGTTCGTGCACGAGAGCATGAAGCGGCTGATGGAGGCCTTCCACTACGACGCCCACCCGATGGGGATGCTGATCGCGTCGGTGGCGGCGCTGTCGACGTTCTACCCCGAGGCATCCGAGGTGGATGACGCCGGCAACCGCATGCTGCAGGTGCACCGGCTCATCGCCAAGGTGCCGACGATCGCCGCCTGGGCCTACCGCCACACCCGTGGCTTCCCGTACGTCTATCCCGAGAACGATCTCGGCTTCACCGGCAACTTCCTGTCGATGATGTTCCGCATGGCCGAGCCGCGCTACACGGCCGATCCCGCGCTCGAGCGCGCGCTCGAGGTGCTCTTCATCCTGCACGCCGACCACGAGCAGAACTGCAGCGCCAACGCGATGCGGGCGATCGGGTCGAGCCGGGTCGACCCCTACAGCGCCCTCGCCGGCGCGGCGGCCGCACTCTACGGCCCGCTGCACGGCGGCGCCAACGAGGAGGTGCTGCGCATGCTCGCCGAGATCGGCGACGTGCGCCACGTTCCGGCCTACGTCGAGCGGGTGAAGGCCGGGGACTTCCGGCTCATGGGTTTCGGGCACCGCGTCTACAAGAACTACGACCCGCGGGCGAAGATCATCAAGCAGACCGCCGACTCGGTGTTCGAGGTGACGGGCCGCAACCCGCTGCTCGACGTGGCGCTCGAGCTCGAGAAGATCGCCCTCGAGGACGAGTACTTCGTGTCGCGCAAGCTCTACCCCAACGTCGACTTCTACTCGGGCCTCATCTACCAGGCGCTCGGCCTGCCGGCGACGATGTTCCCCGTCATGTTCGCCATCCCGCGCACGGCCGGGTGGCTCGCGCAGTGGCTGGAGGGCGTCGTCGACCCCGAGCAGAAGATCGCGCGGCCGCGGCAGGTGTACGTGGGCCGGGGCGAGCGCGACTACGTGCCCCTCGAGCGCCGGTAGGCGGAGCCGTCGACGAGGCGCCGAACACGCGCCCGCGTGTGACAGCGGCCGCGGGCAGGAATGAGCGCGAGGAGTGTCGAAGTCGCACGGGTGCGTCGTTTCCTCGCCGCCGCGGCGGCGCTGACAGCCACCCTCGTCCTCGCTCCACCCGGCTTCGCCTCGTCGAGCGCGAGCATTGCCGCGCTGCAGGTCTCACTGCGCGCGCACGGCCTCTACACGGGTCCCGTGGACGGTGTGCCGGGACCGCTGACGCGGGGCGCGATCGTCTCCTTCCAGCGCGCGCACGGCCTCCGTTCCGACGGGCGCGTCGACAGACGCACGCGCCGGGCGCTCGGCGCGCTCGGCGGCCCGCTCCTCGGGCAGCGCGAGCTCGGCGTCGGTGCCGTCGGCTGGGACGTGTCGGCGCTCGAGTTCCAGCTCGTCCGCTTCGGCCTGCCGCGCGCCTCCGTCGACGGGCGCTTCGCGGCGGCCACGGCCGCCGCGCTCACGCGCTTCCAGTCGTCCGTCGGACTCACGGCCGACGGCATCGCCGGGCCGAGGACGTATCGTGCCCTCGTTCGCGGCCCTTCCTCGGGCACGTCGGCGCGCCGCCATGTCGTCCGGGCCGGCGAGGGCTTCTACGCGATCGCCGCGCGCTACCGTGTCGACCCCGTCCGGCTCGCGCGCGCGAACGGTCTCACGCTCGCGAGCGTCCTCGTGCCCGGACAGCGGCTCGCCCTGCCCGCGGGCGCGCGCGTGGCCGCCGCGGCCCCGGCCGGCACGCGCTCGTCGGCGATTGCGACGGCGGTGCGGCATGTCGTACGCCCGGGTGAGGGCTTCTTCACCATCGCCGCGCGCTGGCGTGTCAGTCCCTGGGACCTCGCTCGGGTGAACGGGCTGACGCTGTCCAGCGTGCTCGTCCCCCGCCAGACGCTGCGTCTTCCCGCGGGCGCGCACGCGGTCGCCGGCGCCCTGCCGGCAAGCCGCGAGTCGGTGCGGGCGGCGATCGACCGCTGGGCGTCCGCCTACGGCGTCGACGCGAAGCTCGCGCGCGCGCTCGCGTGGATGGAGTCGGGGTTCCAGACGGACGTCGTCTCCGGCGTGGGTGCGATCGGGGTCATGCAGCTCCTGCCCGAGACGTGGGAGTGGGTCGACGCGATGCTCGTCGGCCACCCCACGCCCCGCACGTACGAGGGCAACGTGCAGGCCGGCGTGCGCTACCTGCGCTGGCAGCTCGACCAGTTCGGCGGCGACGTGCGGCTCGCGCTCGCGGGCTGGTATCAGGGCGCGCGCGCCGTGCGCGAGATCGGCCTCTACGACGACACGAAACAGTTCGTGAAGGTCGTGCAGCTGCTCTACGGCACCGTTTGACCGGCGCCTGGACGGTCCACCCTCTGCTTAGCGCCTGCCGGTTCGGCTCCGGCGGCTGCGCGCGCGTCTTGCCCCGCAGCCGGCGGAAGCTCGCTCAGAGCAGCGCCGCCGCAGCCGCATAGGCTCGCTGCGCTGCGATGTCGACGGGCAGACCCCAGAAGAGATCCGGCGTCGAGAAGATCTCGACGTCGAGGGCGCCGTCCCATCCCGCCGTCGCGAGCGCGTCGACGAGGTCCCTCGTCCGCGAGATCCCCTCGCCGGGGAGCACGCGGTCGCTGCGGTCGCGCGCCGGCCAGTCGCTGACGTGTACGCCGGCGACGCGCCCGCTGTTCGAGGCGATCCACGAGAGCACGTCCGGGTCGTCCCACAGGTGGTAGGTATCGAAGAGGATCCCGATCTCGGGCGCGCCTGCCGCCGCGAGCAGAGCGTCGGCAGCGGCGAGGGAGTTGACGAAGCCGGCAGAGTCGCGCTGGGTCGGATGGATCGGCTCGAAGCCGATGCGCACGCCTGCGGCGCGCGCCGTGTCGGCGATTCGCCGCAGGCCGTCGAGGAGCACGGCGCGCCCCTCGTCCTCCGTGCGGCCGCCGAGCGGTCCTGCCAGGCAGGCCACGCACTCGGGCTCGTAGGCGGCGAGGCGCCGCACCGACGCGCAGAGTGCCTCGATGCGCTCGTCCGGGTCGTCGGGCCCCTCCATGCCGGGAATCGCGAGCGGGAGCAGCGACGGAACGGCCGGCACGCAGTTGGCCACCCGCAGCCCGTGCTCCCGGAGCAGAGCCGCGTTCGCCTCGTCATCCGCGGGCAACTTGAACTCCCACAGGCCGATCGCGTCGAAGCCCGCGGCCGCGTAGGCGGCGACGTCGTCCGCGAAGGAGGCCGTGACCGTCGAGATCTCCGACAGCCCCAGCCTCACGAGCGCCCCGGCAGCTTCGCGAGGAGCCGGCGGGGAAGCGGCGGCCTCGTCAGCTCCTTCGCGACGAGGTATCCCGAGCCCGCCCCGAGGCCCGGGCCCGGATGCGTGCTCGCGCCGATGTGCCAGAGCCCGCCGACCGGCGTCGCGTGGCCCGGCGTCTCCGCGAGCGGCCGCCAGAGCAGGTTCTGGTCGAGCGCGCACGAGCCGCCGTAGATGTCTCCGCCGACGAGGTTGACGTTCAGCGCCTCGATGTCGGCGGGGGAGAGGACGACGCGCTTCAGCGTCGAGGAGCCGAGGTTCGTGATCGACTCGCCCAGGCGCGCCACGATGCGGTCGGCGTAGGCCTCGCGCAGCTCCTCCGTCCACGTGCCGTCGCCGGTGTCGATCTCGCCCGCGGCGTCGCCTCTGACCGCGCCGGCGGGGAGCTCCTGCAACTGGATCCAGACGATCCACTTGCCGTCCGGCGCGCGCGACGGGTCGAGGGCGACCGGCTGGCCACAGACGATGGTGGCCTCGGCCGGCAGCAGCCCGCGCTCCGCCTCGTTGACCGCCCGCGAGACGCCGTCGAGGCCGGGGGTGACGTGGACGATCGGGCAGCGCGCCAGCCGCTCCGCCTCGGATCCCCTCCAGCGCGGCGGCTCGTCCATCGCGATGTGGATCTGCATCTCGGCGCGGCCGTAGCGGAAGCGGCGCGCCGCAGCCGTGACCGCCGCCGGTACCTCGCCGTCGGCGAGGAGCCGGCCGTAGAGCTGCGTCGGCGTCACGCTCGCGACCACGGCACGCGTCGCGGACACCACCTCGCCGCTCGCGAGGCGCACGCCCGTGGCGCGGCCTTCCGAGACGAGGACGCGCTCCACGTCGGTGCCGAGGCGCACCTCGCCTCCGGCGTCGGCGACGATGCCGGCGAGTGCGTCGACGAGGCGGACGCCGCCGCCGACGGGCACGGGCATGCCGCCGAGCTGCAGCGCTGCCGCGATCACCCGCGTCATGAAGCCGGACGTCGCCTGGTCGGGGCCGAGACCGGTGTGCAGCACCCACGGTGCGAGCACGCCGCGCGCGGCCTCCGAGGCGAACGTCGCGGTCACCCAGTCGCGGCAGGTGACGAGGGTCGAGCCGGCGAACTCGAGCAGCCCCCTGCGACCGAGGCGGCGGTACGCCTTGCGCCCGAGCGACAGGCCCGCGGCCGACCACAGCTCGGTGGAGAGGAGGCCGAACGAGATGTCCGCGTTGGCCATGAAGGCGTTGAACTGCCGCTCCCACGCGGCACCGTCGCCCGAGGCGTGGCGCTCCAGCTCCGCCACGTTGCCCTCGAGCGAGGTCGTGACGAACGCGGCCGAGCCGTCCGGAAACGCACTGCCGCTAGGGAGGTCGGTGTTCACGTACACGACGCCACGGCGATCGAGCTCGTCCTTCAGCTCCGCATATGCCGCCGAGCCGGTGAAGAGCGGATGCCAGGAGGCAAGCACCTCGTGGGTGAAGCCGGGCAGGGTCAGATCGGACGACGTGCGGATACAGCCCCCCGCCTTGTCGTCGCGTTCCAGCACGCACACGCTCCAGCCGTCGCGTGCGAGCAGGGCGGCGCCTGCGAGCGAGTTGATACCGGAGCCGACGAAAACCGCGTCGAAGACCGCCATGGCGCGACTGTACAACAACGGCTCCTCCTTGACATGTCACGGGTCCGTGTGCGACCGTCGGGGCATGCTTCTACGTGAGGTCGAGTACGCGCGTCCGTCCACCATCGAGGAGGCCATCGCTCTCCTCTCCGAGCACGAAGGGGCACGTGCCCTCGCAGGGGGACAGACGCTCGTCAACGTCATGAAGGCCCGGGCTGCCTCGCCCGACGTGCTCGTCGACCTGGCGGATCTCGACGAGCTGCGCACGATCGCGTTCTCCGACGACGAGTCGATGCTCGAGATCGGCGCCATGGTGACGAACACGCAGCTGATCGGCTCCTCCGAAGTCGAGGTCGCGCGGCCGATCCTGGCCGAGGTCGCCGCCACGATCGCCGACGTGCAGATCCGCAACCGCGGCACGATCGGCGGCAACGTCTGCGTCAACGACCCGACCAACCACTATCCACCGCTGCTCACCGCGCTCGCAGCCACGTTCACGATCCAGGGGCCGAGCGGCACGCGCACGCTGTCCGCCGAGGACTTCCTCGTCGGCGTCTACCTGACGGCGGTCGGGCCCGGCGAGCTGCTCACGAAGATCTCGGTGCCGACGCGCCGCCCCGGGTCCGGGGACGCGATGGAGGGCGTCACGCTCGGCGCCCACGGCACCTACATCGCGAACGCCGCCGCGACCGTCGGACACGACGGCGTCGGCGTCGTGCTCGGCTGCGTCGCGTCGGCCCCCGTGCGCGCGACGGCGATGGAGGAGCGGCTGGCGGGCGGCGACTGGTCGGAGGCGGCGGTGCGGGCCGCGGCAGAGGGCCTCGGCGCCTCGCTCGACCCCCCGTCCGACGTCCATGCGAGCGGCGAGTACCGCGCCCACCTGGCCGAGGTGTCCGCGGTGCGCGCGGTCCTACGAGCTGCCGAGAGAGCGAAGGGGTAATGGCCACCACACCGACCACGAGCCGGACGATCTCGGTCGAGATCAACGGCACCACGTACGAGCGCGAGGTGCCCGCCTCGCGCCTGCTCGTGCACTTCCTGCGCGACGACCTCGACCTCACCGGCACCCATGTCGGCTGCGACACGGGGAGCTGCGGCGCGTGCACCGTGCAGCTCGACGGCGCCGCGGTGAAGAGCTGCTGCATGCTCGCCGTGCAGGCCGACGGGGCGTCGCTGCGCACCGTCGAGGGGCTCGCCGGCGAGGACGGCGAGCTGAGCGCCCTGCAGCAGGCGTTCCATACCCACCACGGCCTCCAGTGCGGCTACTGCACGCCCGGGATGCTGATGAGCGCGACGGCGCTGCTCGAGCGCAACCCGCACCCGAGCGAGGACGAGGTCAAGCTGGCGTTGCAGGGGAACATCTGCCGCTGCACGGGCTACTGGAACATCGTCGAGGCGGTCGTGGCCGCGGGCGAAGGAGGTGCGCAGTGACCACCGTCGAGACCGAGGCGCCGACCCTGCAGAAGGGCGCCGCGATGGGGCAGAGCGTCCCGCGCAAGGAGGACGGCCGGCTCGTCCAGGGCCAGGGCGTCTTCTTCGACGACATCAAGCGGCACGGCATGGGCTTCCTGCACTTCGTGCGCTCGCCCTACGCGCACGCGAAGATCGAGTCGATCGACGTGTCGGCGGCGCACGAGCTGCCCGGCGTGTACGGGACGCTCACGGGCGACGAGGTGGCGATCCTGACCGACCCGTTCTTCCAGATCGCGGCGCCTCCCGGCGGCCACGTGAAGGACTACGCGCTCGCCGTCGGCAAGGTGCGCTACATAGGGGAGCCCGTCGTCGCCGTCGTCGCACAGACACGCGAGCTCGCGCGCGACGCGGCCGAGCTCGTGACGGTCGAGTACGAGCCGCTCGAGGTCGTCGTCGACGCGCGCAAGGCGCTCCAGGAAGGGGCGCCGGTGCTGCACGAGGAGTGCGGCGGGAACATGTCCTACACGGGCGTGTGGGAGTGGGGCGACGTCGACGCGGCGTTCGCCGAGGCCGATCACATCGTCTCGATCAAGGAGCTCCACTTCGACCGCTTCAACTCGACGCCGCTCGAGTGCGACGGCGCGCTCGTGGAGTACAACCGCGGCACCGGGCAGTGGACGATGTACACGAACAACCAGTTCCCCGGCTTCGCGGCGATCATGATGGGCCCCGCGCTCCGCGTCGGGCTGGACAAGCTCCGCATCGTCACGCAGGACATCGGCGGCGGCTTCGGCAACAAGATCACGACGCACCCACAGCTCGTCGTCTGCTGCCTGCTCGCCCGCAAGCTGAAGCGGCCGATCCAGTGGACCGAGTGGCGGACGGAGTTCCACCAGTCGATGTCGCACGGCAACGAGCGCTGGTTCGAGGACACCGAGGTGGCGGTCAAGGCGGACGGCACGTTGCTCGGCTTCCGCACGAAGGCGATCGACGACGCCGGCGCCTATCTCCGCTACGAGCCGCTCGGCGGCGTCATCTGGTCGCAGGTCGCCCCGGGCATGTACAAGTGGCGCCACCTCCGCGTGGAGTTCACGCAGGCGATGACGAACAAGGCGCCCTGCTCGCCGAACCGGGGCTACTCGCGCATGCAGCAGCTGTGGTTCACCGAGCGCGTGATCGACATCGTCGCGCACGAGCTCGGCTTCGACCCGGTCGAGATCCGCAAGCGCAACTACGTGCAGCCCGAGGACATGCCGTACGAGACGCCGAACGGCTGCGTCTACGACTCCGGCGACTACCCGCGGGCGCTGGAGATGGCGCTCGAGCTCGTCGGCGCCGACCGCATAGAGGAGCGTCGGGCCGAGGCGGCCTCGCGCGGGAAGCTGCTCGGGCTCGGCATCGGGTCGACGCTCGACTCGGGCACGAACAACTTCGGCCAGTCGCAGCTCGTCAACCCCGACCTCCAGTTCTCCGGCAACAACGAGGTGGCGACGGTCAAGCTCGACATCTTCGGCGAGGTCGTCGTCACGCTCGGCACGACGCCGCAGGGCCAGGGACACGAGACGACGGCGGCCCAGGTCGTCGCCGACACGATCGGCTGCGACGTCGACAGCGTGCACGTGCGTGCCGGGCACGACAGCTACTGGAACTCGCACGCCGGCTTCTCCGGCACGTACGCGAGCCAGTTCGCGGTCACCGGCCTCGGCGCCGTGAAGGGCGCGGCGGACATGCTCGCCGGCCAGATGAAGCAGCTCGCCGCGATGGTGTTCCAGTGCGCGCCCGACGACATCGAGCTCGCCGAGGGCTTCGCCCGCATCAAGGGCAACCCCGAGGCGGCGCTGCCGTTCATGGCGCTCGGGGCGATCGTCAACGCCAACAACGCCGGCTTCCCCGACGACCCGCCGACACTGAACTGCCGCTACGTCTACCGGCCGCCGTTCCAGGTGCCGGACAAGGAGCGCAAGTTCGGCAACCTGACGCTCACCTACTCGATGCAGATCCACGCCTGCGTGGTCGAGGTCGACCCCGAGACGGGGGTGACGGAGGTCGTCGACTACGCCGCCGTCGACGACTGCGGCACGCGGATCAACCCGCAGATCGTCGAGGGCCAGGTGATGGGCGCGACCGCGCACGCGATCGGCGCGGCGTTGTGGGAGACGTTCGCCTACGACGAGGACGGCAACCTGCTGACGCCGAACTTCTACGACTACCACGTGCCGCACGCGCTCGACATGCCGCCGCTGAAGACGGCGGCGATCGAGTCGCCGTCGCCGTTCACCCCGCTCGGCACGAAGGGGATGGGAGAGGGCGGCGGCGGCGGCATCCACTGCATCTGCGCAGGTATCCAGGACGCGCTGCGCGCTGCCGGCGGCGCCATCGTGACCGACAGCCACAACCCCTATCACCGCGTGTGGGAGCTGATCGCGCACCCCGAGCGGTCACGGGAGAACGTCGAGGTGAGATCGAAGTGAACGTCGCAGGAGTGAAGGAGTTCGACGCGCCCCGCGCGGTCGTGTGGGGCGTGATCGACGATCCCGCCCAGATGGCCGGCCTGATGCCGGGCGTGGAGGGGTTCGAGATCAAGGACGATCGCCACTGGCAGGCGAAGGTGAAGGTGCCGCTCGGACTCGGCGGGCTGAAGATGACGATCGACTTCGAGAAGCTGGAGGAGCGCCCGCTCGAGTACGCGTCGATGAGCGCGAAGGGGAAGGGCGTCGGCGCGATGATGAACATGACGACGTCGTTCACGCTGTCGGGCGAGGGCGATCACACGTCGATGGCGTGGACGGCGGAGGTGAGGATCGCGGGGCCGGTGGGCTCGATGGGGCAGCGGGTGCTGCAGCCGATCATCAACCAGCAGGTGGGGAACGTGCTGACGGCGCTCGAGGTGAAGGTCGCCGAGGCGAAGGCCAGGGCGGAGGCGACCTCGTAGAGGCGAGCTTCTGCCGCGCTCGTCAGTTGCCCAGCAGGTGACATGTCACCAGGCGTGGGATCGTGTACTCTTCGGTGACATGTCACACGGTGCGCTCCCGCACCGCGGACCGGACAAGGAGGCTTGTGGTGGCGGTTCCCTTTCGCATCGGCGTGATGCAGCTCACGATGGAGCCGCTGGAGGAGATGCTCGCCTCGGCGCGCGCGATGGACGAGGCCGGGATGGACACCGTCTGGCTCGCCGAGGCCTATCCCTGGTGGCGCAAGCACCAGATGGAGGCACGCGGCTCCACGGTCGTCTCCGCGCTGATGGCGCGCGAGACGAGGAATCTCACGATCGCCTGGGGGATCATCTCGCCGTACACGCGCCACCCGGTGCAGGTCGCGATGGACGCCCGCGTCGTCCAGGAAGCCGCGGGCCCCGGTCGCTTCATCGTCGGCTTCGGCACGTCGAAGATCTTCCTCAACAACACCAAGCAGGGCGGGCCGCCGAAGGTCACGAAGCCGCTCGGCCACATGCGCGACTCGGTCGAGATCGTGCGCGGCATTCTCGGCGGCGAGCGCTTCGAGTACGACGGCAAGGTGTTCTCGGCCGACATTCCGGCCCTGTCGCAGGAGGCGCACGCGCCGCGCTGGAACGTGCCCGTGTACGTGGCGGGGACGGCGCCGCTGATGCAGCAGCTCGGCGGCGAGATCGGCGACGGCCTGCTGACGCCGTCGATCACCACGCCCGACTACGTGCGCTACACGCGCGGGAACATCGTCGCGGGCGCCGAGAAGGCCGGCCGTGACCCCGACGACGTCGACCTCGGCTGCACGATCCTCGCCTCGATCCACGAGAGCGACCGCGACGCCGGGCGCGACGGCGCACGCGAGATCGGCGGCATGTACCTCGCGAACAAGGTGCAGAACATCCAGGGCTCGGCCGACGTGCTGCTCGAGCGCGCGGGCATCGAGCAGGAGGAGATCCGCCCCGTCGCCGAGGCGATGGAGCAGGGCGGCCGGCTGGCGGCAAAGGCGAAGGTGAGCGACGCGCTGCTCGACAAGTGCAAGCCGATCGCGGGCACGCCGAACGACTGCATCGAGGCGATCGAGGAGTACCGCGACGCCGGCTGCACCCACATCATGCTCGAGCTCTGGGGCGAGAACCGCCTCGAGCAGATTCGCCTCTTCGGCGAGAAGGTGCTCCCGCACTTCCGCGAGCGGCCGTGACGATCCCGACCGTCAGCATCGATCGCGACCGGCTCGTCGCCACGGCAGGCCGGATGATCGACGTCCACAGCTTCACGGGCGACGAGGAGGGGATGGCCGAGCTGATGGCCACGCTCTACGACGAGGCGGGGCTGCGCACGCAGTGGCAGCAGGTGGAGGACGGCCGCGCGAACGCTCTCGGCATCTGGCAGGGCGCGGGCGGCGGCAAGAGCCTCATGTTCAACGGCCACATGGACACGTCGTACTCTGGGCGGGAGGAGTGGCTGCGCGGCGTGCCGGGATTCCAGCCGCGGCACTTCGTCGAGGACGGTCGCCTCTACGGGCTCGGCATCTCGAACATGAAGGGCGCGCTCGCCTGCTACGTGGAGGCGGTGCGGGCATTGCAGGAGGCAGGCGTTCGCCTGCGCGGCGACCTGATGATCGCCGCCGTCTGCGGCGAGATCGAGAAGACCCAGTACGGGCACGACGCGCAGGGCGCGCAGTACCGCGGCTACGCCGCCGGGACGCGCTACCTCGTCTGCCACGGCGGCGTCGCCGACATGTGCCTGCTCGGCGAGCCGACCGAGGGCAAGGTCGTGCTCGGCCACTTCGGCGCGCTGTGGCTGCGCATCCGCGTGCACGGCAACTTCATCCACACGGCGTTCAGCGAGGGCAAGCGCGGGCTCAACTCGATCCTGCGCATGCACGAGGTGCTGGCCGCCGTGCGCGAGTGGATCCCGACGTGGGAGGACGACGCGGAGAACGCCTATCGCGGCGCGAAGGCGATCGTCAACGTCGGTGCGATCGGCGGCGGCTTCGGCTGGCGCGTCTCGCGCACGCCCCACCACACCGACCTCTTCCTCGACGTGCGCGTGCCGCCGACGAAGGCGATGGCCGTGGCGCGCCGGCAGGTGCTCGAGATGGTGCGCGGGCTCGCGGAGCGGTTCCCCGACTACGGGATCGAGGGGGAGGTGTACGTGACCGCGCCCGGCGCCGAGATCGAGGAGGACCACGAGCTCGTGCGGGCGATCGACGCCTCGCACGCCGAGGTGTTCGGCAAGCCGCCCGGGCGAGACGTGACGCGCTGGTTCTCCGACGCGTCGGCGCTGACGCGCTACGGGATCCCGACCGTGAACTACGGCACCTCGACGGGCCTGATGGACGTCGAGCGGGGCGAGAACCTGGAGATCGACGGCCTCGTGCGCACCGCCGAGACCTACGCACGCGTGGCGATGCGGGTCTGCGAGGTCGTCTGAGCGCGCACACGAGTTTGTGGCTCTGAGCCACGGTCGCTGCCTTTCGGCAGCATGGGACTAGCGGCGAACGAGGGAGACGGTGACGGCGTGAAGCTCGTGACGTTCGGTGAGGGAGCAGGGCGTGTGGGGGTGCTCGAGGGCGAGGAGATCGCCGTCCTCGGCGTGCCCACGATGCGGGAGTACTTCGAGCGCGGCGGCGCCGACGAGACCGGGGAGCGCGTCGCGCTCGCCGAGACGCGCCTGCGGGCGCCGATCGTGCCGAAGAAGCTCTTCCACACCGCAGGCAACTTCCGTGAGCACAAGACCGAGTCGGAGAACGTCAACTGGTCGCACGACATCGCCCCGTGGATCAACTTCTTCCAGAACGTCGACGCGATCGTCGGCCCCGACGAGCCGGTGATCTACCCCGAGCACCTCACGGAGGAGCTCGACTACGAGCTCGAGCTCGCGGTCGTCCTGCGCAAGGCCGGAAAATGGTTCTCGCCGGAGGAGGCGGAGGACTACGTCGGCGGCTACGTGATCTTCAACGACCTCACCGCCCGGGACATCCAGCGCGGCGAGATGCGCTCGGGGGTGTTCTCGTTCTGCAAGGCGATCGACACCTTCTGCCCGCTCGGGCCCTGGATCGTGACCCCGGACGAGGTGCCCGACCCGCGCGACCTGAGGATGGAGCTGCGCGTCAACGGCGAGGTACGCCAGCGGTCGCACTCCGGGAACATGTCCGTGACGATCGCGGAGATCCTCTCCAACTTCTCCGGCCTCGGCTACTCGGCCGGTGACGTGCTCTCGACGGGAACCGTCTCGGGTGTCGCCGGCTTCAAGTCGCCCGAGGAGCGTGCGCTCCTCTACCTCAAGCCGGGTGACGTCGTCGAGGCCGAGATCGAGCGGATCGGCGTCCTGCGCAACCCGATCATCTCGTGGCAGGCCGGCCACGGCACCCCGCCGCCGCCGCGCCTGCGGCCCTGGGGAGAGGGCGTCTGACGGTGAGCTGGCCGCGCGACGACGCGAAGCTCGACCGTGTCCGCGCGCTCATGCGCGAGCGCGGCCTCGACGCCCTCGTCGTGCGCGCGCCCGACAACGTCCTCTACCTGACGAACTTCTGGGGAATGAAGGGCTACGACGCCGTGGTCTTCCCGGTGGAGGGAGAGCCGGCGCTGATCTGCCTCGAGCCTTCCCGCGAGGATGCGGAGCGCACGGCGTGGACGACGGACATCCGGCTCTTCGGCGGCTACGACGAGCACGACCCGCGGCCGCCGTCGCTGCGCGCGCTCGACCTCGCGGCCGCGGTCGCCGCGCAGTACGGGGCGATCGG
Organism: Gaiella occulta; assembly: GCF_003351045.1. Classification (GTDB taxonomy): domain Bacteria; phylum Actinomycetota; class Thermoleophilia; order Gaiellales; family Gaiellaceae; genus Gaiella; species Gaiella occulta. The sequence continues at coordinate 344,164 of NZ_QQZY01000002.1, read as the reverse complement.
CGTCGAGCTCTCCCTCGGCACGCAGGCGGCCGACCGCATGGTCGGCGAGCCGACGACGTTCCCGAAGGCATGGTTCGACGCGTTCCCGCGCGCGCAGGACGCGACGCCGCTGCTGAACGAGGCGCGCATGATCAAGACGCCGCAGGAGATCGAGCGCATGCGGCTCGCGAACGCGATCGCCGCAGCGGCGATGGAGCACGTGCAGGGGCTGATCCGGCCCGGCATGACCGAGGCGCAGATCGCCGCCGCATGGCTCGGCTTCGTGCACGGCGAGGGCACGGGCTGGGCCGGAGCGGTCGAGCTCGCGCTCGGCTTCGCGCTCGTGTGGTCGGGCGCCGGCATCAAGACGTTCACCGCCACGACGAATCGCCCGGTCGTCGAGGGCGAGCCGACCCTGTTCGAGATCTGGGTCTGCGCGGACGGGTACTGGTGCGACCACACGAAGAACCTCGTGCCCGGAGAGCTGAGCGAGCGCTACCGCGAGCTCGAGCAGGGTCTGCTCGGCGTCTACGACGACGCCGTCGCGTTCTGCGTGCCGGGCGCGAGCCTCGCCGAGCTCGACCGCCGCGTCCGCGCCGGGATCGCTTCGCTCGGGTTCCCCGGCCAGCCGTCGCACCCGGTCTGCCACGGCGTCGGCGCCCGCGCGCACGAGCCGCCGTATGCCCACCAGGCCGGCGGCGGCGAGATCCGCGAGGGCATGGTGCTCGCGATCGAGCCCGGATGCTACTGGGAAGGCGGCGGCGGGCTGCGCGTGGAGGACAACTACCTGATCACCGAGAGCGGCCCCGAGAGGCTCTGCTCGTTTCCCGATGGAGTGGTGCAAGCGTGATCGATCGATCGAAGGTGTGGACAGGCTCGCTGAACGAGATGGCGCTCGACCCGCAGCCGCACGTCACCGTCGGCCTCTACGACACGACGCTGCGCGACGGCGAGCAGTCGGTCGGCGTCGTCCTCAGCCCCGAGGACAAGCTCGAGATCGCACGCGCCCTCGACGCGGCCGGCATCGACCGCATCGAGGCAGGCTTCCCGCGCGTCTCGGCGGACGACTGGCGTGCCGTCGAGCTCGTCTCCGCGGCGGGCCTGAAGGCCGAGGTGTGGGGCTTTTCACGTGCGGTGCAGGCCGACGTCGAGGCGCTCGTCGAGCTCGGCGTGGCCGCCTCCGTGATCGAGAGCCCGATCTCCGACGGCAAGCTCGCTGCGCTCGGCGTCGCGCGGGAGACGATGCTCGAGCGGATCGCGAGCGCCGTCTCGTTCGCGAGCGGTGCCGGCATCAAGGTTGCGTTCTTCGGCGTCGACTCGTCGCGCGCCGATCTCGAGTTCTACCGCCGCGCCTACGAGACGGCCGTCGAGGCGGGCGCCCAGGAGGTCGTCGTCGTCGACACGATCGGCATCGCGACGCCCGAAGCGGCCGCGTTCCTCGTCGGTCAGACGGTCGACTGGCTCGGCGGCGACATCCCCGTGCACTGGCACGGGCACGACGACTTCGGGCTCGGCACCGCGGCCGCCGTCGCGGCGGTGCAGGCGGGCGCGACGTGGGTGCAGGGCACGATCAACGGCATGGGCGAGCGGGCCGGGAACGCCGACCTGCTCGAGGTGGCGCTCGCGCTCGAGGCGCTGTACGGCATCCCGACCAGGCTCGATCTCACGCACGCGCGGGCCCTCTCGCAGCTCGTGCAGCAGCGGGCCGGCACGCCGCTGCCGTCGTGGAAGGCCGTCAGCGGAGACGCCCTGTTCACGCGCGAGTCGGGCGCGGTCGCGGCGCAGTTCCACGACCCGCCCGCGATCGAGCCGTACAGCGCCGATCTCGTCGGCGCCGAGCGCGGTCTCGTGCTCGGCAAGAAGAGCGGCATCGACTCGATCCGCATCGCCGCCGAGCGGCTCGGGCTCGACGTGCCCGAGGAGCGGCGCGCGGAGCTCCTCGCCGCCGTCAAGGCGCGCGGCGTCGAGAAGAGGGGCCTTGTCGGCGACGACGAGTTCCGCGCGCTCGTCGGCTGACCGGGTCATTTGACTGACATGACACCACTGCGCGATACTCGCGTCGCGTGTTCATGACATGTCAGAGAGGCGGGAGGGCGTGATCGAGCGTGTCTGCATCATCGGCGGCGGCGTCATCGGCAGCCTGTTCGCGGGCCACCTCGCCCAGGTCGCCGACGTGAGCGTGCTCACCCGCCGGCGCGAGCACGCGGACGCGCTCAACGCCGAGGGCCTGCGCGTGACCGGCCGCAGCGACCTGCATGCCGCCGTCACGGCGTCGCACGACCCGTCGCAGCTGCCGCCGTTCGACCTCGGCATCGTCGCCACCAAGGCGACCGGGCTCGAGCAGGCGGCCGCGGCGCTCGAGGGGCGTTTTCCCGGCGCCACGATGATGACGACGCTGAACGGGCTCGGCGCAGAGGAGGTCGTCCGCGCCCACGGCGGTTGGCCGATCATCTCCGCGGTCACGTTCATGAGCGGGACGAGGCACTCGGACACGCACGTCGAGTACATCCTCGACACCGAGACCTGGCTCGGCCCCTACGAGGACACCCCGTTCGAGCGCGTGCAGGAGGCTGCGGCGCTGATCGCCCGGGCGGGCCTCGAGGTCGAGGCCCTCCCCGACCTGCGCCCGGCACAGTGGTCGAAGCTCATCTTCAACGCCACCGTCAACTCCGTCGCGGCCCTGACCGGCCTCCCGCACGACCGCCACTTCGCGGCGGAGGAGCATGCGGCCGACCTCGGCCACCTCGTGCACGACCTCGTCGACGAGGGGAAGGCGGTCGCGGCCGCCGCCGGCATCGAGCTCCACGACGACCCGTGGCAGATGAACGTGCTCGCGACCCGCCGCGGCTCCGCCCACTATCCCTCGATGCTCGAGGACGTCGAAGCACACAGGCCCACCGAGATCGACCTCATCACCGGGGCGCTCGTGCGCGAGGCGCAACGTCACGGGGTCGACGTTCCGCTCCACACCGCTCTGTATCGCCTCGTGAAGGCAAAGGAGGATTCCTGGTCGTGACCCATCGTCCGTTCCACCGCCAGTCCCATCCCGTCGAACGCACCCAGGAGGGCGTGATGACACTCAGGAGGAAAGGGGCGCTAACAGCGCTTCTCGCGGCCGTCGCCGCATTCGCCGTCGTGGCAGCCGGTTCGGCTTCCGCGGCGGGCAAGCCGATCGTGATCGGCTGGGCCTTCGACTCGAAGGGCGCGATGGCGCCGTTCGACGGGCCCGCTCTCGCCGCGGCGCAGATCCGCGTCAAGCAGGTGAACGCGAGGGGCGGCGTCAAGGGACGCCCGCTCTCGATCGTCACGTGCGACACCCAGGGCAACAAGCCGGCGATCGCCAAGGCCTGCGCGGTGAAGCTGCTCGGCCAGAAGGCGGACATCATCTTCACCACGTGCGATGTCGACTTCGCCGCCCCCGTCGTGCAGGAGGCGATCAGCGCCGGCGTGCTCGCCGTCGCGCCGTGCATCGGTACCGACCAGATGGGCCCCAAGCGCTTCGGCGCCAAGGGCAAGCTCGCGTTCTCGTTCGGCAACGTCGCCCAGGACGAGGGGTCGGCGATGGCCCAGTACGCCCGAGCCAGGGGCTGGAAGACGGCGGCGCTCGCCACCGACACCGTGATCGTCTACTTCAAGGACGTCGTCAAGGCGTTCAAGGCGCGCTTCACGCAGCTCGGCGGCAAGATTGTGGCCGAGGAGAGCTACCAGTCGCTCGGCGGCAGCAACGCACAGAACGTCGTCACCCGCCTCAACGCGAAGAAGGCCGACGTGATCGTGACCTCGACGGCCGGTGCGTTCGGCGCGCTGCCGCAGATCATCGCGGGGCTGCGGTCGCTCGGGAACGAGACGCCGGTGCTCAACTCGTGGGCCGGTGACGGGACGTACTGGGTCACGAAGGACCCGAAGGTGACGAACTACTACTTCGTCACGTACGCGTCGATCTTCGGCGACGACCCGAACAAGGCCGTGTCGGCACTCGCCAAGAAGGTCAAGGCGGGCACCGGCGGCTTCGTCACGGGCTCCGCGGCCGTCGACGGCGTCGTCGCGGCCATCAACCGCGCCGGCGGCTCGACGAACGGCGCCGCGCTCGCCGCGCAGCTCGAGAAGTTCAACAAGGTGCCGACGCTGTCGGGCCTCGTCAGCTTCTCGCCGACGCTGCACTCGGTGTTCGGCCGCCAGTACCGCGTCATCAAGATCCAGGACAACAACGCGAAGGTGGTCGGGACGGTCGTCGCCAAGGTAGTCCCGAAGATCTAGGCAGCCTGGAGTGGCAGAAGGACAGAAGCAGGACGGTCGGCGGCCCGGAGGAGCACTCCGGGCCGCCGGCGTGTCCCGCTCGTTCGAGGGCGTCCACGCGCTCCAGGGCGTCAGCATCGAGCTGCACCGCCACGAGGTCGTCGGCCTCATCGGCCCCAACGGCGCCGGCAAGTCGACGCTCGTCAACATCCTCACCGGCTTCGACTTCCCCACGGCGGGGTCGGTGAGCCTCGACGGAAGGGACGTCACCGGCTGGAGCGCGCACAGGCGGGGGCGGCACGGTCTCGCGCGCACCTTCCAGCACAGCCATTCCTTTCGCTCCCTCTCGGTGCGCGAGAACGTGGAGGTGGCGGCGCTCGGCGTCGGCGCCGGCGCGCGCGCGGCGCGCATGCGCGCGGGCGAGCTGCTCGACCTGCTCGGCCTCGCCGCGTACGCCGAGGCGCCTGCCGGCTCGCTGCCCCACGGCGACGAGCGGCGGCTCGGCGTCGCCCGTGCGCTCGCGACGGAGCCGTCGTTCGTGCTCATGGACGAGCCCGCGGCCGGCCTGCCCGAGGCCGAGGTGCCGGAGTTCGCCGCCGTCGTCCGCGCCGTCCGCGACGACCACGGCGCCGGCGTGCTCCTCATCGACCACAACATGGCGCTGATCATGGACGTGTGCGACCGCATCCAGGTGCTCGACCAGGGCACGGTGCTCGCGGAGGGCACGCCTGCGGAGATCCGCTCCAACCTCGACGTCGCCGCCGCCTACCTGGGCGAGAGCGCGGTACAGGCGGAGCAGCGGTCGTGAGCCGTGCGATGCTCGCGCTGCAAGGCCTCGGCGTCGCCTACGGCGGCGTCGACGCCGTGCGCGACCTCTCCCTCGAGATCGACGAGGGCGAGATCGTCGGCCTCATCGGCCCGAACGGCGCAGGCAAGTCGACGACGCTGCACGCGATCATGGGACTGGTGCCGGTGCGGTCGGGGGACGTCCTGCTCGGCGGGCGCTCGCTGCGCGGCTGCACGCCCGAGACGGTCGCCCAGCGCGGCGTCGCGCTCGTTCCCGAGGGCCGCCGCATCTTCGCCGACCTGACCGTGGAGGAGAACCTCCGCCTCGGGCTCGCCGGACGCCGCACCCGCGAGGGTGCCGGCGAGGACATCGAGCGGGTGCACGAGCTGTTCCCGATCGTGCGCGAGTTCCGGCAGCGGCAGGCGGGCGCCCTCTCCGGCGGCCAGCAGCAGCAGCTCGCGATCGCCCGCGCGCTCGTCGCCCGTCCCGACGTGCTGCTGCTCGACGAGCCGTCTCTCGGGCTCTCGCCGACGGTCGTCGACATCGTCTTCGAGGCGCTCGCGCGCATCCGCGAGAGCGGGTTCACCGTGCTCCTCGTGGAGCAGCGCGCCCAGCGCACGGTCGCGCTCGCCGACCGCACGTACGTGATCGGCAACGGCGAGCTGCGCCTGACCCTGACCCCCGACGACGCGGGCGACACGGAGAAGATGGTCGCCGCCTACCTCTCGTGAGCCTGCTCGCCGTGTTCGGGATCGGCTGGCAGGTGCTCGTCGACGCCGTCGGCCTCGGCGCCGTCTACGCCCTCATGGCGGTCGGCATCGGCCTCGTCTTCGGGGTGCTGCGTCTCGTCAACTTCGCCTACGGCCAGCTGGTCATGGCAGGCGCCTACGCGCTCGCCTTCGCCTCGCAGTGGAACTGGCCGCTGTGGGCCGCCGTCCTCTTCTGCGTCGCCGTCGTGGTGTCGCTGTCGCTCGCGATGGAACGGGTCGTGTTCCGGCCGCTGCGCAGCCAGTCGCCCGCGGTGATGCTCGTCGCCACCTTCGCGGTGGCGTTCCTGCTCCAGAGCATCGCCCTGCTCGCGTTCGGCCCGCTCGGCAAGGCCGCCTCCTCTCTCGGCTACCTCAACCGGCCGCTCACGATCGGCAGCGTCGACATCCGCAAGATCACGATCGTGGCGATCGTCGTCGCCGCGCTCTGCCTCGGGCTCCTGATGCTGCTGCTCGGACGCACCACGGTGGGGCTGCACATGCGTGCCGCCGCGATGGACTTCCGCACCGCCCGGCTGCTCGGCGTCCGCGCCGACCGCGTGATCGGCTCGGCCGTGCTCGTGTCAGGCCTGCTCGCGGCCGCCGTCAGCGTCATCCTCACCGTGCAGAACCCGCTCGTCACGCCGGACTTCGCCCTCCGCGACACGATCGTCGTGCTCGCGGGCGTCGTCGTCGGAGGCATGAACCGGCTCCTCAGCGCGACGCTCGGCGGCTTCGCGATCGGCTTCGTCTCCGGCCTGCTCGGCGGCGCGCTGCCCACCGACCAGAGCCAGTATCTGCCCTCGTTCCTGTTCGGCCTCGTCATCCTCGTGCTGCTCGTGCGCCCGGCGGGCCTGTTCGCCCGCGGCCGCGGGCCGGTGGAGCGCGTGTGAGGTCGCGCACCCTCCTCCGGCTCACGGGCCCTGCCGTCCTCGTCGTCGCCGCCGCGCTGCTCGGCGCGGTCGCGTCGGACTCGACCGAGGTCTACTTCGTGAACGCGCTCGTGGCAGTCGCGATCGTGGTGGCGCTGTACGTGTTCGTCGGCAACTCCGGCGTGCTCTCGTTCGGCCACGTCAGCTTCGTCGCGGTCGGCGCCTGGACGGCCGGGGTGCTCTCGGTCCCGCGGTCGGAGAAGCCGGCGATCATGCAATACCTGTTCCCCTTCCTCCGCGACCACACGGTCGGGAACGTGCCCTCGCTCCTGCTCGCGGCGGCCGTCGGCGGCGCCTTTGCCCTGCTCGTCGGCCTGCCGCTGATGCGCCTCTCGGGGCTCGCGGCGGGCATCGCCACGTTCGGGGTGCTCGAGATCACCCACAACATCCTGCGCTACTACGAGAGGATCGGACCCGGCGCCAACACGTTCTCGTCGGTGCCGGAGACGACCGGTGTGCTGCAGGCGGCGATCGGCGCGCTGCTCGTCGTCGGGGCGGCCTTCGCGTACCAGACGAGCCGCTTCGGCCGCCTCCTGCGCGCCACCCGGGAAGACGTCGCCGCCGCCCGCGCGGTCGGCGTGTCCGTCTACCGGCAGCGCCTCGGCGCCTTCGCGCTGTCGGGTGCGCTCGCCGGCTTCGCGGGCGGGCTCTACGTCCATCTCCTTCCCATCAACACCGAGACGGTGTACCTCGATCTCACCTTCATCACGCTGGCGATGCTCGTGATCGGCGGCATGACGAGCCTGTGGGGCGCGGTCGTCGGCGCGCTCGCGGTGAGCGGGCTCGACTCCGTGCTCGCCGAGGCGGAGAACGGGCTCGACGTGGGCGGGATCGCGGTCGACCTGCCCGCCGGCACGCGCATCGTCGTCGTCGGGCTGCTGATGGCGCTCGTCCTGATCGTTCGCCCCGGCGGGCTCACCGGCGGCCGCGAGCTCTCGCTCCGTCGCCCGCCCCGCGCGCCGGCGAACCCGAACCCCCGAGGAGAGATGGAATCATGAGGATCTGCATCGTCGGCTGCGGCGCCGTGGGCTCGCTGTTCGCCGCCAACCTCGCACAGCTCGACGACGTCGAGGTCTGGGCCTACGACCTCAACCAGGCGCACGTCGACGCGATCAACGAGCGCGGCCTGCGGCTCGTCGGCGCCGGCGAGGTGATCGGGCGGCCCAGCGCCACGAGCGACGCCGCGAGCCTGCCCCCGTGCGACTTCGGCATCGTCGTCACGAAGACGATGCACGCCGAGGCGGCGATCGCCGCCACGGCGCACGCGTTCGCCGACGGCGCCGTGGCGTCGGTGATGAACGGCGTCGGCAACGAGGAGACGCTCGCCCGCCACGTCGCGCGCGTCATCCGCGGCACGACGTTCCCGGCGGGCAAGCTGCTCGAGCCCGGGGTCGTGCAGTGGGACGTGAAGGGCGACACGACGTTCTCGCCGTTCGAGCCTGCGCCGGCCTCGCTCGACGAGGTGGCGCGCCTCGCGGAGGCATGCACGCGCGCGGGCATGCCGGCGCACGCGGTCGCCGACGCCCGACCCGCGCAATGGCGCAAGGTGATCTTCAACGCGTCCACGAACCCGATCGGAGCGCTCACGGGTCTCAGCCACGGCCGCGTGTGCGAGCGGCCCGACCTGCGCGCACTCGTGAGCGCACTCGTCGCCGAGGGCACGGCCGTCGCCGCCGCCCAGGGCATCACGCTCGACGCCGATCCCGAGGAGCTCATCGACCACGCCGCGCGACCGGATGTCGCCTACGGCCACAAGGCGTCGATGCTCCAGGACGTCGAGGCGCGGCGCCAGACCGAGATCGACTTCCTCAACGGCGGCATCGCGCGCTTCGGGCGCGAGCTCGGCGTGCCGACGCCGCTGAACGACACCATCACAGCGCTGATCAAGGGAGTGGAGGCCTCATGGACATGAACGCCGAGCTCGAGCGTCGCCTCGCGAACACGCGTGCGGCGATGGGGGAGCACGGGCTCGACGCGCTCGTCGTCGCCGGCAGCGAGTACAGCGGCTTCGAAGGGGCGGTCACCTACCTGTCCGGATTCCAGATCGTGCACCGCTACGCCTACGTGGTCGTGCCCGCGGACGGCGATCCGTTCGTCGTCTTCCCGGCCGAGGCGCGCTACGTCGGCGAGCACGGCCAGACGCCGCTCGAGCAGGTGTTCCATGCCCGCCCCGGCGAATGCATCGCCGACCGCGGGCGCGGCGCCGGCTGGCGGCGCGTGGGCGTCTACGGCCTCGACTACATCATGACCGTCCGGGACTACACCGCCCTCGACGGCTTCGATCTCGTCCCCTTCGACGTGGAGTTCGACCTCGCGCGCGCCGTCAAGAGCGAGGCCGAGCTCGCCTCCGTGCGCGACTCGGTGCGCATCAACCGGCGCGGCTTCGAGATCTGGTACGAGCACTTCGCTCCCGGCAAGACGGCAGCCGAGGTGATGGCGGCCGCCGAGGAGTGGTTCGTGGCGGCGGGCTGCGGGCGTCTGACGATGAACATGGTGTTGACGGGGACGGACGCCTTTGCGCGCCCCGAGTTCAAGATCGCGCGCGCCGACGAGACGCTCGGGGGCTTCGTGCTGCCGTCGCTGGAGGTGGCGGGGCCCGGAATGCACTGGGTCGAGGTCTCGCGGGCCGTCCGCGCCGCCGGCGCGGAGCCGTCCGACGAGACGAAACGCATGCTGGAGGCGTACGTCGAGTACTACGAGATCGCGAAGACGGCGATGCGCGCCGGGGCCACCTGTCACGACGTGCACCGGGCCGTCGCGCGCGGCTTCACGGAGCGCGGCTACCACCTCGGCCACGTCACCGGCCACTCGATCGGGATGACGATGATCGAGTTCCCGAAGGTGGGGGAGGGGGTCGAGGTCGAGCTGGCCGAGAACATGGTGCTCTCGATGCACCCGCACGCGATCGCCTCCGACGGTGAGGGCTGCCTCTACATGCAGGACACGTGGCTCGTCACCGCCGCCGGCGGCGTGCCGCTCGCGGATCTCGAGATGGACATCTGGGTGCGGTAGTGTCGACATCGTCCCCCGTTGTGGGGACGGGAAACGGCCGCGAAATGCCGACTCGGGGAATGTGGCGTTCGACTCGAGCGACAGTGTCCCGAGCATCCCCGCGGCCGCGCAGGCATGCGAGCCCGCAGCCCCCGCTCGCCGGCGCCGCGGCCGCATGCTCGTCCGTCTCTCCGTGCGCCGCAAGCTCGTCGGCATCGCGTGGATCGGTGTCGCCATCACGTGCGCCGTCGGCGCCATCGCCGTGCGGGCGCTCGGCGAGGTGCAGGCGGCGAACCGCCGCGCCGCCGTCGCCGTCGACGTTGCCGTGCTCGCAGCCCACGAGCGGGAGGTGCTGCAGGACGTTCGCGCGACGCTCTACGGGGCGCTCGGATCCACCTTCGTTCCCTCCCGCGACGGCGTCCAGCTGCGACGCACGATGGCCGCCGCCGTCGCCGATCTGCGCGAGACGCAGCGCGTGCTCGCGGCCGACCTGCGCGGGCTCGGCATGTCCGAGAGCGGCGTGGAGCTGCCCGGCAGCGACGCCTTCATGCAGCATGCGACGCTGCTCGCGGACGACCGCGCCCGCGGCAGACCGGTGCGCCGATCCGACGTCGCCGCATTCGAGACGATGGCCGGGGCGATCGCCGCGCAGATCCTCTCCAACCAGGCGCTGCTCCAGCAGCGCGCCGACACGGCGAGGGCGCAGGCGCGCCGCGTCGAGCGGCAGGCGCGCTTCGATCTGCTCACCGCCGTCGCGGCGGCGGTCGTCGCCCTCGTGGGCCTCGGCACCCTGCTCGCCCGCTCGATCCTGCACCGCTTGCAGGAGATGCGGGCGACGGCGGAGCGGCTGACGGGCGGCGACCTCGAGGCACGCATCGCAGTCAGCGGCAGCGACGAGCTGGCAGCGCTCGGTGGAGCCTTCAACGAGACGGCGGAGAGCATCGGGAGGCTGCTCGCGCGCGTGGAGGCCGACGCCGAGAAGGACGGGTTCGCGCGCGAGCTCGCGGACGCGCTCGAGATGGCCGACTCCGAGGCCGACGTGCACGAGGTCGTGCAGCATGCGATGGCCAAGCTCGCGCCGGGGAGGCCCATGGAGCTGCTGCTCTCCGACTCGTCGCGCGCGCACCTCCAGCGCGCGGCCGCCAACGTCGGCGCGCCGGCTCCCTCGTGTCCCGTCGAGCAGCCGTACAGCTGTGTCGCCGTGCGGCGCGCACAGCCCGTGGTGTTCCCGTCCAGCGAGGCGCTCAGCGCCTGCCCGAAGCTGCGCGGGCGCCCCGAGGGCGACCTCTCGGCCTGCTGCATCCCCGTCTCGTTCATGGGACGGTCGCTCGGCGTCCTGCACGCGACCGCGACGAACGGCACGGAGTGGTCGCAGGAGGAGGTGGATCGGCTCGGTGCGCTCGCCTCTCAGGCCGGCACGCGCATCGGCACCGTGCGGTCGTTCGAGCGCACCCAGCTCCAGGCTGCCACGGACGGGCTCACGGGGCTCCTGAACCGGCGCTCGATCGAGACGCGCGTGCGCCGGCTCGTGACGAGTCGTACCCCGTTCGCCTTCATCCTCGCCGATCTCGACCACTTCAAGGCGCTCAACGACACCTACGGGCACGAGGCCGGCGACCGCGCGCTGAAGATGTTCGCGGCGCTGCTGCGCAAGCACGTGCGCGAGGACGATCTCACGGCGCGACTGGGCGGGGAGGAGTTCGTCGTCGTCCTGCCCAACGCGACGGTGGACGGGGCCGTGCAGCTGCTCGAGCGCCTCCGCGCCGAGGTCGGCGCCGCCTCCGCCGGCGACGCGCCCGCGTTCACCGCAAGCTTCGGTGTCTCCGCCTCGAGCGCCGGCGAATCGTTCGACGAGATCCTGTGCGTCGCCGATGCGGCGCTCTATCGCGCCAAGGACGAGGGGCGCGACCGCGTCGTGATCGCCGGCCCGGACGAGGAGGCCGAGGCGCGGCTGAGGAGGCCTCAGCGCGTCGGCGGGGACGTCGCCGACCGCCATCTCGACGCCGCCGCGGGCAACGGCGTCCCGGCCCTTCATGCCGTCGCCGCCGACGACGATCCGATGCAGGACATCCTGCTCTGATCGCCTTTGCCGCCTCTTGCCGCGGGAGAGGCGCAGGCACGCAGGCGGGCCCGGCCGGAGTACACTGTGCCGGTGAGCTCGCCGTGGATCGTGCTGCTCGCGCTGGCGGTCGCCCTCGTCGTGGCGGCGGAGTGGCCGCGGTTCGAGCAGGTCGTCGGGACCGAGGCCCGGCGCCGCCGCGAGCGCGAGGCGCGCAAGGCGAGCCTGCGCGTGATCACGAGCGACGACGACGACTTCGTGCGCAGCGTGCAGGCCGATCTCGAGTCGCTGCCCACGATCGAGGAGCGCGAGACCCCGCGCTGACGCCGTCGAGCGTGGGCCGCCGGGCCGTCCGAGGCGTCAGCGCAGGACGACGAACGCGGCCGTCAGCACCCGCGTGTTCGGCAGGATCGGCGGCACGCTCTCCGTGTTGCGCGACTCCTGGTAGTCGGAGACCTGGAGGCGCAGGCGATGGCGGCCCGGTGCGAGTGACGCGGTCGCGATGCGCGCGACGCCGCCGCTGATCGGTACCTCGACCCGGGCGCCGTCGATCCTCGCGGTCAGCGTCGAGGGGTCGACACCCGAGCCGGCGTCGGCGAGCCGTACGCGCAGCGCAGTGCCGCGACGCACGCGCGCGCGCTCGAGCCGCGCTGCGGGCGGCGTCGTGTCGTCGATCCAGAAGCGGAAGCGGAACGCGCCCGCGCCCGCCCGGGTGGCGCTGTCGAAGACGACGTCGTAGGTGCCCGCAAGCGGGCGCACGGCGCCGGCTGCCGGCACCGGGTCGCCGAACTGCGCCAGGTACGGGTTGAGGTTGAGCGGGAGCGCCGCGTAGCCGGTGAGCCGGTTCTCGTCCCCGGCGGCGACGACGCGCGGCTCGACGCGGACGCCCCTGGCGCGCTGCGTGATCACGACCCCGAAGTTCGCGACGGGCGCCTCGAGCGTGAGGCGGAACACCTGCTCGGGGCCGGCGAGCGTTGCGGTGACGCCGGCGCCGGCGGGCACCTCGGGATAGCGGTAGGTCGAAACGGTCGCCGCACGCCCCTTCGTCGAGCCCGCGTAGGTGCCCGGCGTCTCCAGCCTCCTCGCGGTCGCAAGCTGCAGCGCGGGACGGGTGACGCGGAACCAGTAGGGGATGCGGCGCACGTCGCTGCCGCGCGTGAGCTCGACGAAACCGGTGGCGTCCCCTTCGGCTCCGTCGCCTGCGACGGTCGCCGACAGCTCGAGCCGTCCGGGCGCCGCCACCGTCGCCGGAACGGAGAGCGATGTGCCGGCCGGCGTGGCGAGCGCCTCGACCGCGACCGCCCACTCGCCCGGGCCGCCGCCTGCGTCCTCGAGCTCCGCCGCGGCCGCCGTGGTCGTCCCGCTGCGGACGAGGCCGAGCGAGAGCGACGCCGGCGCCGCGAGCACGAGAGGCCGATCGGCGCGGAGAAGGTCGATCACGCCGCCGCCTCCGCGCAGGGGCGTTGCGGCCTCGCCGGGCGCGACGAGCGTGGTGTCGCCGGTCGAGATCAGCGCCGCCTTGAGCTGCGCCACGCTCCAATCCGGGTGGCGCTCGCGAAGCAGTGCGGCCGCCCCGGCGACGTGCGGGCTCGCCATGCTCGTGCCCGAGATCGACTGCCAGCCGCCCGGGACGGAGGACAGGATGCCGACCCCGGGCGCGCTCACATCGGGTTTCAGCCGCAGCGACAGCGTCGTCGGCCCGGAGGAGCTGAAGTCTGCCACGATGTTGCTGCCCGCCGGCTCGCCGCTCGTGACGGCCGCGACGGTGATCGCCTTCGCCGCCGACCCGGGCGATGCGAGGGAGCCGCGGCCGAACTCGCCGAAATCGTTCCCCGCCGCCACGACGGGCACGACGCCTGCGTCCGCGGCGCCGTCGAGCGCGAGGGCGACGAGGTCGCGCGAGGGCTCGACCTCGGGCTCGCCGATCGAGAGGTTGATCACGTCCATGCCGTCGGCGACGGCAGCCTCGATCGCGGCGACGATCTCGGCGGCGTTGCCGTCGAGGCCGACACCGGCGTCGGTGGGCACGGTCAGCGCCTTGTAGTTGCCGATGTACGCGCGTGGCGCGACGCCCGACAGCCTGCGCCCGCCGGTCGCGACCGTGCCGGCGTTGCCGGCGGCGATGCCCGCGACGTGGGTGCCGTGGCTCGATCTCCCGGCGTCGAACGGCTTGCCCGCGTTCGCATAGGCGCTGCCCGGCGGCGGGAAGGCCCGTGCCACGATCACCTTCGCCGTCGTGTAGGCGCGCTGACCGCGCGGAAAGCCGGGCGGCATCGCATACCCGGCCGGGTTGAAGAACGGGTGACGCTGGTCGACGCCGTCGTCGATGATCCCGATCTTCATGCCGGCGCCCTGGTTCTCCAGGCCGGGGGCCCAGCCGAGACCCGCTCGACCGGCTGCGACCGTGTCACGGCTGGCGCCGTAGGTGGCCCCGGCCTCGACGTGGCGGACGCCGGGCAGGAGGCGGAGGCCGGCGACAGCGCGCAGGGGGACGACGACGGCGACGCCGTTGAGCACGATGCGGTAGCGCCAGCGCACGCGCGCGGACGGCAGTGCCGCGCCGAGGGCCCGCTCGAAGCGCGCCTGCTCGCGTGCGATCCGGTCCGCCGCAACGCGGCGCGGCGCGTGCGCCCGGGAGAGCGGCGGGGACGAGAACGTGACGACGACCTCGGCCGACGGCCCCGCCGCGGTCGGGCGCGCCTGTGCGCCCGCGGCCAGGGCGAGCACGCATGCGATGCCGGAGATGAGGGGGAAACCGCGCTTCATGCTCGGTGAGACGCCGTCACCGCCGCGCGGTGAGCCGTAAGCATGCCCGACCGCGCGCCGCTCGTGCGGTTCAGCCGCCGTGCGGCCGCTAGAATCCCGTTTCGCGCGGATGTGGCGGAATTGGTAGACGCGCACGGTTCAGGTCCGTGTGCCCCTCGGGGCGTGGAGGTTCAAGTCCTCTCATCCGCATGCGTCGCAGGGGCCCCCTCGCGGGGCCCTCGCGCCCTCGAGGGCCGTCAGCCGTCAGGGAGCGCCGGCACGTCGTGCCCTCGACCCGAACTGCCTCTCCCGGGTAGGCTCGCAGCGTGGTCGAAGCGCACCGCTATGTCGCCGTCGCCGTCATCGCGGCCTGCCTGCTCGCGGCGCTCGTCGGGTTCGCCGCCTACCGCCGCGGGCGCGACGTGTCCGGTGCCGCGATCCATCTGCTGGCGCTGCCGCAGACGCTGCTCATCGCCCAGGCGGCGCTCGGGCTGCTGCTCCTGTCGGGAAGCTACCGTGCCGCGGACAAGCTCCACTACCTCTACGGCGCGGTCGCGCTCGGAGTCGTGCTGTCGCCCTGGTTCTACGCGCCGGCCGACGCGCGCAGGCGGCTGCTCTGGTTCTCGGTCTCGGCGCTCGTCGCCGCGGCTCTCGGGGTCCGCGGCACCATGACGGGGTCGTGAGGCGCCTCCTGCAGAACCGGACCGCGCGCGGCCTCGCGCTCGTGGCCCTGGTCGCGCTCGTCGTCGTCCTGCTCTCGCTCGAGCCCGTGCTGGCCGTGACGGGAGGGCTGCTGCGCATCGGCTTCTTCCTCGCCGTCGCGTTCTTCCTCTTCCTCGTCTGGCGCGAGCGCCGGGGCGACCTCGAGGCGTGGTCCGAGCGCCACCGGCGCGTGTTCTACGGGGCGATCGCGCTCGCCGTGCTCGACGTCGGCGCGGTGATCGGCCTGTCGCCGGCGGGGGCGGACGCCGTCGCCTTCTTCGCCGTGCTCGCCGCCTGTGTCTACGCGGTCGTGCGCGTCTGGCGCGACGAGCACACCTACGGCCCGTAGGCGCGGTACGTGATCGTCGCCCACGCCGCTGCCGCAGCAGGCTCCGGCTCAGGCGCCGACGCGGCTCTCGGCACCGTCGAGCGCCGCGAGCACCGAGCGGATCGGCGCCAGCGCGCCGACGAAGATCGGCGTGTCGCGCTCCGTCCAGCGCGAGGCCTCGGTCTCGCGCAGCGTCATCATCAGGTGCATGAAGTCGGCCGGCTCCTCGCACTCGAAGGCCGGCATGAACTCCTGGTCGTCGATGCCGAACGAGTAGGTGGTGTGGTTCGTGACGGTGACGAACGTGCCGCCGACCTCCGCGTGCTGCCTCATCGCGTCGGCGCGCTCCTCGAACGTGAGGAAGTACCATCCGCGCTTCTTCACGAACGGGTACACGACGAGGTAGGGAGCCTCGCGCGGGATCACCTTGCCCTGCCGCACCCGCTTCTTGTCGGTGTAGACGGACGGCTTCGTCGTGGCGAGGTAGGAGTACGGCGTCGTCAGCCAGCCGGCGAGCGGGGTGCCGTTGAGCGCGGCGCCGAGCTCGAGCAGGTCGTCGTAGCGCTCGGTGATCTGCCAGAGGAAGAAGTCCGCCTCCGGGCGGACGCCGGAGACGTTGTAGGCGCGCAACCCCTCCATGCGGCCGGCCCACTCCTCCACCACCTCGGCGAACGCATCCTTGTGCGCCGAGCGCTCGTCGGCCGGTAGTCGCCGCCAGCAGGGGTCGACCTTGAAGAACCGGTACGACACGTACTGGCCGACCTCGACGCCCTCGATGCGCTGATAGGTCGGCTGCCGGCGATCCGTGCTCACCCCGTCAATGGTACGCGCGCGCCGCCCCGCGCGGCGGTGGAGGCGCCGTCCCTAGCGGATGCTGAGAGCGCGGCTCTCCCGGCTCACCGGCACGCCGGGGTTGACCGGGTGCCTCAGCGTGAGCACGAGCCGCACCTGTCCCGGGCCGAGCCTGCGGCCCTTGAGCGATGCGACGAGCGGGACACCGGCCCGCCCGTACCCGGTCACGCGCGCGGCCGTGCCGCTCGTCGAGACGCCGATCGCCCGCAGCTCCCAGGCGCAGTCGAGCGAGCAGGTGAAGCGAACGTCCCGCAGGCCGCGCAGCAGCTCTCCCTGCGTGGGGAAGCGAACCTTCGTCGCGGCCACGTCGAGCGCGAGCCCTTCGCAACGGGCGATGGAGCCGCCGCGTGCGCGCGCAAGCGCGTCGCGTACCGCGTACAGGCTCGACTTCGGCGTGCCGTCGGCGTAGTAGACGCCCGACTGCCAGCTTGCGAGCGCGGGCTCGTCCTGGGAATGGAAGAGCAGGATGCCGGTCACGTTCGGCTGGCAGAACGCGAGCTGCAGCGCGCGCCCGTAGTACTGGCCCTGCGTGATCTCGTCGACCGGACGGGTCGTCGCCGGCTCCTTCCCGCTGTACGCCTGCGCCTTGCCGGCCGGGATCCGCGACTCGACGCCGAACTCGTCGTACAGGATCGGCAGCGTCGAGCCGGGCTGGGCGCTGCCGTCGAACGCCTCGGCGAGCGTCGCCACGAGCCGGTCGTAGTCGGCGAGCCCGATCGTCGTCGAACGCGGGTGCGGCGTGTCGGGCGACTGGCCCGACGAGTCTGCGTACGGGTGGAAGGCAAGACCGTCCATCACCGGCGTCGTGCGGCCGCTCGCGCGGAAGGCGGCGCCCATGTCGCGCAGGAACGCCACCGGCGAGTGCGTGTCGCGGCCGGTGTTCGGGCGGTCGACGCCGCGCGGGGCGAGCGCGCCGCCCCAGACGCGGGTGGACGGGTCGACGGCCTTGATCGCGTCGTAGCTGCGCGCGAGGAGCGCCAGGTACGCGGGCGCGGCGGCATCCGAGCCGTCCGGGTTGAACTGCGGCAGCCAGAAGCGGTTCAGGTTCGGCTCGTTGCCGACGATGACGTCGTCCACCGACGGGAGCTGCTGCGCGAGCACCGTCACGTAGGCGGCGAACTCCTCGCGCGCCTCCGCTGTCAGCGGCGTCGACCTCGAGCCCGGCGGGTACACCGAAAGATAGATGCGCACGCCGCTCAGCTGGGCCGCGGCGACGACGTTGCGCAGGATCTGCAGCTCCGCCTCCGGCGGCGCCGTCTGTCCCGGGAGCCACTGCGAGGTGACACGGACAGACGTGAAGCCGGCGAGGCGAACCAGCGTCATGCGTGCCTTCGCAGAGACGAGGTCGGGCGCGCGGACGACGTCCTCGGCGACGCCGAAGGCCATCGCCGGGCCACCTGCATGCGCTGCCGGAGCGAGGGCGAGAGCGAGGGCGGCTGCGGTGAGGAGGCGGCGGAGCATACGGCGGATACGCTAGCCGGGGTGAGCGACGACGTACGCGAACAGCTCGGCACGCTGCCCCGCGGTCCGGGCGTCTACCTCTTTCGCGACGAGGGTGACGACGTCCTCTACGTGGGCAAGGCGAAGTCGCTGCGCGCGCGCGTGCGCAGCTACTTCAACCGCGGCGACCAGCGACTCGGCATCGACCGCATGGTCGGTCGCGTGCGGCGCATCGAGGTGATCGTGACCCGGAGCGAGGCGGAGGCGCTGCATCTCGAGCAGAACCTCGTCAAGCGCCACCGGCCGCCGTTCAACGTGCGCTTGCGGGACGACAAGTCGTTCCCGTACATCGCGGTGACGGCGTCGGACGAGTACCCGCGCGTGATGTTCACGCGCGAGCGGCACCGCCGCGGCGCCGTCTACTTCGGCCCCTTCGCGAACGCGAAGAGGGTGCGCGAGACACTCGACGTGCTCAACCGTGTGTTCCAGTTCCGCCCCTGCGAGGGTCCGAATCCGGGGCGGCACTCGGGCATCCCGTGCCTCGACTTCCACATCGAGCGCTGCACGGCACCGTGCATCGGCGCCGTCTCGCGCGAGGAGTACCGCGCGCAGATCGACGGGGTGATCGCATTCCTCTCCGGCGACACGCGCTCGATCGTGCGGGAGCTGGAGCGGAAGATGCGCGAGGCGGCCGGCGGCGAGCGCTACGAGGAGGCGGCGCGCTACCGCAACCGGCTGATCGCGATCGAGAGCCTCGCCGAGCGGCAGGGTGCCGACCGCAAGACGGTCGGCACCGTGGACGTGATCGGGCTCGCCGCCGACGGCGACCGCGCCGCCGTGCAGCTGTTCCCGCTGCGCGACGGCAAGCTCATCGACCGCTACGCGTTCCATCTCGAGAACGTCGAGGGGCAGGATCGCGCCACGATCCTCGAGTCGTTCTGCCTCGAGTACTACACGTCCGCCCCGCGCGTGCCGCCGCAGGTGATCGTCCCCTGCGACATCGAGCACACCGAAGCGATCGCCGGGTTCCTCTCGCGCCTGCGCGGATCGGCGGTCGAGGTGCGCGCACCGGTCCGCGGCGAGAAGCGGCGGCTCGCCGAGCTGGCCGACGAGAACGCCCGTCTCGCCCTCACGCACGAGGCGACGGCGGCGGAGCGGACGCGGCTGCGCCGCGTCGAGGCGCTCGAGAGCCTGCGCGAGAGCCTCAACCTCGAGAGCCTGCCGGTGCGGGTCGAGTGCTTCGACATCTCGAACATCCAGGGGCGCGACATCGTGGCCTCGATGACGGTGTTCGTCGACGCCCAGCCGAAGAAGGCGCACTACCGCACCTTCTCCGTGCACGGCCTCGAGGGCCAGGACGACTTCGCCTCGATGGCCCAGGTCGTCGCCCGCCGCTTCGCCCGCCTGCGAGACGGCGGCGACACCGGCCGCCACGACGCCAGCTTCTCTTCGGTTCCGAACCTCGTCGTCATCGACGGCGGCAAGGGGCAGCTCGCCGCGGCGCTCGAGGCGATCCACGAGACGGGAGAGCTGCCGCGCGTCGCGGTGATCGCGCTCGCCAAGCGCGAGGAGGCGGTGTACGTGCCGGGAAGCCCCGCGCCGATCGTGCTCGAGCGTCACGACCCGGGCCTGCAGCTCCTGCAGCGCATCCGCGACGAGGCGCACCGGTTCGCGGTCTCGTACCACCGGCAGCGCCGCGACACCCGCGCCTTCGCGTCGATCTTCGACACGCTCGAGGGCATCGGGCCGGCACGCAGGCGTGCGATCCTGCGGCACTTCGGCTCGGCCGAGCGCTTCCTCGCCGCCTCGCAGGAGGAAGTCGAGGCCGTGCCGGGCCTGCCGGCGAAGACGGCGCGCGCGGTCTTCGCGCAACTCCACAGGACCGGGGGAGCGCCGTAGGCCGCGTGCTACGGCAGCGGGCTGAGGGCCTCCGTCGCCCGCCGGAAGCGGAGCGTGCGCAGTGTCAGCAGGATGGCGGCGAAGCCGACGGCCACGTTGACGGCGGTGAGGGTGAGCTTCATGCCGACGCTGAACGCGAGCAGCGCCGTGCGCGACGCCTGCCCGCCGAGCGTGTAGAGCAGGAACGCCTGCTCGGTGCCGATACCGCCGGGGCTCACGGGCACCAGCGTGGCGAGGCTCGAGCTCGCCTGCACGAGCAGGACGTTGCGCAGGCTCTGGTGGATGCCGAACGCGCCCAGGGCGAGCCAGATCGTGACGAGCCGCAGCGACCAGTCGGCGAGCTGCCACACGACCACGGTGCGCACGTAGCGCACGGGAGAGCGCAGCACGACGAACGCCTGCGTCACGCGGGCGCCCAGCTCGCGGACGCGGTAGCGCAGCCAGACCGCGAGCGCGACGGAGGCGAGCACGAGCACGACGAGCAGCACCTGGGAGGTGCCGCCGTGCGCGAGGAACCAGTGGAAGTCGAAGCTCGGCAGCAACGGCAGCACGTCGAGGCCCGGCAGCACGCCCTGCGTGAGCGCCCACGTGAACAGGCCGAGGGCAAGGCCGAAGTCGACGATCGAGAGCACGAGCGTCGAGCTCGCAAGCGTCGTGTAGCTCGATCCCGGGATCGCACGGTGGGTGAGGTAGAGGCGCACGACGTCGCCTGCGCGGGCCGGGAAGATCGCGTTGACGCCGACTCCCGCGGCGTAGGCGGCGTAGATCGAGCGCCAGCGCACGCGCTCCTCCGGATACGCCGCAGCGAGGACGTTGCGCCAGGCGCGGCTCGTGCAGCCGAGCTTGACGAGATGGAGCCCGACGGCGATCGCGAGCGGCACGAGGCGCACGTCGGCGAGATGCTCCCAGAACGTCTCGATCGCCTCGAGGACACGCTGCACGCGCTCACCGTAGCGGCGCCGTTGCGGCCGGCGGCCGCTACTCGTCCGGCTGCAGGAACGGGTAGCGGTAGTCGCGGGGAGGCACGAGCGTCTCCTTCACCGTGCGCGGGCTCACCCAGCGGATCAGGTTCCACATCGAGCCGGCCTTGTCGTTCGTGCCGGACGCCCGCGCACCCCCGAACGGCTGCTGGCCGACGACGGCGCCGGTGGGCTTGTCGTTCACGTAGAAGTTGCCCGCCGCGTAGCGCAGCCGGTCGTGCGCCTGCTCGATCGCGGAGCGGTCGTCCGCGAAGACGGCGCCGGTGAGGGCGTACGCGCTGGTCGTGTCGACGAGGTCGAGCGTCTCGTCCCAGCGCGACTCGTCGTAGACATAGGCGGTGACGACCGGACCGAACAGCTCGTCGCGCAACAGGCGGAAGCCGGGATCGTCGGTCTCGACCACGGTCGGCTCGACGAACCAGCCCTCGCTGTCGTCGCTGCCGCCGCCGACGACGATCTCGGCGCCCGCCTCCCGCGCCTCGGCAATCGCCTCCACCTGGGTGCGGAACGACGAGCCGTCGATGACGGCGCCCATGAAGTTCGTGAAGTCGCGCACGTCGCCCATCGCGATCTGGGAGACCTCCCGCTGCAGCGTGTCGCGGACGTCGCTCCACAGGTTCGAGGGGATGTAGAGCCGCGACGAAGCGGAGCACTTCTGCCCCTGGTACTCGAACGAGCCGCGGATGACGGCGGCCGACACCTCCGCCGGGTCGGCGGAGGGATGCGCGAGGATGAAGTCCTTGCCGCCCGTCTCGCCGACGATGCGCGGATAGTTGCGATAGCGGTCGATGCCGCTGCCGATCGTGCGCCAGATGCCCTGGAAGACGCCTGTCGATCCGGTGAAGTGGACGCCGGCGAGATCGGGGCTCGAAAGCGCCGCCGCGCCGATCTCCGCGCCGGGTCCGAAGACGAGGTTGATGACGCCGGGAGGCAGGCCCGCCTCCTCGAGCAGCCGCATCGTGTACCAGGCCGACAGCGCCTGGGTCGAGGCGGGCTTCCAGACGACCGTGTTGCCCATCAGGGCCGGCGAGGTCGTGAGGTTGGCGCCGATGGCGGTGAAGTTGAAGGGGCTGATCGCCAGCACGAAGCCTTCCAGCGCCCGGTACTCCATCCGGTTCCACACCCCCTGCGAGGACACCGGCTGCTCGCCGTAGATACGGACGAGGTAGTCGGCGTTGTAGCGGAGGAAATCGATGGTCTCGCAGGAGGCGTCGATCTCGGCCTGGTGCACCGTCTTCGACTGGTTCAGCATCGTCGCGGCGTTCAGCGTCGACCGCCACGGCCCGCTCAGGAGCTCCGCCGCGCGCAGGAAGACGGCCACGCGCTCGTGCCACGGGGTACGAGACCACGTCTCATGCGCCCTGCCTGCGGCCGCGATCGCGCGCTCGACGTGCGACGCGTCGCCGCGCTCCACGTCGGCGAGCACGTGCGCGTGCTTGTGAGGCATCACCGCCTCGAACGTGGTGCCTGTCTCGACGCGTTCGCCGCCGATCACGAGCGGGATGTGGATGCGCTGCGAGGACATCTGCGCGAGCCGCTGCTGCAGCTCCGCACGCTCCGGCGAGCCGGGGAGGTACGCGAGGATGGGCTCGTTCACGGCAGCAGGCGGGCGGAAGATGCCGGGAGCGCTCACGCGGTCGATTGTATTGTCGTGGCAGTGCGCGTGACGCGGCACCTCTACTCGGCCGAGGGCTTCGGCGTCGGCGAGGTGTGGGAGCGTGCGGGCGTGGTCGTCCAGCACGAGCTCGCCTCGGCGGCCGTCGCCCGGGACGGCTCCGCCGCGCAGGCGTGGGAGTTGTGTGCCCGCTTCGTGTGCCACCTCGCGGGCGAGCGGGTCGAGTACGGCGACGTCGCGCTCGATCTCGGCGGGCTTACGCCGTTCCAGGCGGCGCTCGTCGAGGCCGCGCGCTCGGTGCCGTGGGGCGAGGTCGTGTCCTACGGCGAGCTGGCCGCGCTCGCCGGGCGGCCCGGTGCCGCCCGCGCCGCGGGCACGTTCTGCGCGGAGAACCGCTTCGCCCTCATCGTGCCGTGCCACCGCATCGTGGCCGCCGACGGCATCGGCGGCTACGGCGCCGGCGGCGTCGCGCTCAAGCGCCGGCTGCTCGCACTCGAAGGGGTGGCGCTGTGAGCGCGGCGTCGCTCGCCGAGAGCGTCCGCGCCGAGCTCGCCGCGATCGACCCGGTCCGGCGCTGCGACCGCCTGGCCGAGATCTCGGCGCTCTTCCACACCGCCGGCTCGGTGCACCTGCGCGGTCGCGGGGCCGTCTCCTTCCATCTCGACCTCGCCGAATCGGCCGTGGCGCGTCGCGGCTTCGCACTGCTGCAGCGGCTCGGCGTCCACGCCGAGGTCCGCACCTACACACGCCGCGCCTTCGAGCGGGCGACCCGCTACCAGCTGCACCTCGAAGGCGACGAGCACAGCCTCGCGGTGCTCGAGCAGGCGGGCGTGCTCGACCGCGAGCGCCGACCGCTCGACCGGCCGCCCGGCCGGGTGGTGGCGCGTCCGTGCTGCCGCGGCGCCTACCTGCGCGGCGCCTTCCTCGGCGCGGGGTCGCTGTCGGCGCGGCGCTCGCCGCACCTGGAGGTGCGGACGCCGGGGCCGGCGGGGGCGTCCTTCCTGCGCAGCGTCGCGTCGGTCGCGGAGGTGCGCCTGCGCGTGCTCGAGCGCGCCTCGCATGCCGTCGCCTACGCCAAGGGCTGGGAGGAGATCGAGGGCTACCTGGTGGCGGCGGGCGCGATAGACGTGGTGCTCGCGCTCGAGGAGCGCAGCGTCGTCGCCGAGATGCGGGCCGAGGCGAACCGCCTCGCCAACGCCGACCACGCGAACCTCGTGCGTACCGCGCGCGCGGCGCAGGAGCAGCTGCGGGCAGCGCGCGCGCTGCGCTCGTCGGGCGCTCTCGAGAGCCTGCCCGAGCGGTTGCGCGAGGCGGCCGAGCTCCGTCTCGCCCACCCGGAGCTGCCGCTGCGAGAGCTCGCAGCGCGTGCGAGCCCGCCGGCGACGAAGGCCGGCATGCAACGGCGGCTCGCGCGCATCGTCGAGCTCGGGCGGGAGTAGGGCGCTCCGTCGACGCTCCGGGCGAGCGCGCGCCTGGGCCCGGTTAGACTCGTCCGCAGATCCCCCTTTCTCCGAGAGCGAGGAACGACAGACAATGGCGATTCGCGTCGGCATCAACGGCTTCGGCCGCATCGGCCGCAACTTCTTCCGCGCCCGGCAGTCCCTGGGCGCCGACATCGAGATCGTGGCCGCGAACGACCTCGGCGACACGGGCACGATGACGCACCTGCTCAAGTACGACTCGACGCTGGGGCCGTTCGCGGGCGAGGTCGAGCTCGGGGACGGCGTCATCCGGGCAGGCGGCGAGGAGATCACGATGCTGTCCGAGCGCGACCCGGCCGCGCTGCCCTGGGGCGAGCTCGGCGTCGACGTGGTGCTCGAGTCGACCGGATTCTTCACGTCGCGCGAGGGTGCGCGGAAGCACCTCGACGCGGGCGCGAAGAAGGTGGTGATCTCGGCCCCGGCGACGGACCCCGACTACACCGTCGTGCTCGGCGTCAACGACGGCGGCTACGACCCCGACCGGCATCACATCGTGTCGAACGCGTCGTGCACGACGAACTGCCTGGCGCCGCTCGCGAAGGTGCTCGACGACCTGGCGGGGATCGAGAGCGGCTTCATGACGACGATCCACGCCTACACGTCCGACCAGAGCCTGCAGGATATGCCGCACCGAGACCTGCGACGCGCCCGCGCGGCGGCGATCAACCTCATCCCGACCTCGACCGGGGCGGCGAAGGCGATCGGTCTCGTGCTGCCGCACCTGCAGGGCAAGCTCGACGGTGTCGCGGTGCGCGCGCCCGTCGCCACCGGGTCGCTCACCGACCTCGTCGTCACCCTCGGCCGCGAGGTCTCGAAGGAGGAGATCAACGCGGCCTACGAGGCGGCCGGCGGCGGCGAGCTCGCCGGCATCCTCCGCTATTCCACCGACCCGCTCGTGTCCACCGACATCGTGCACTCGCCGTTCTCGTGCATCTTCGACAGCCAGCTGACGATGGCCCACGGCACCACCGCCAAGGTGTTCGGCTGGTACGACAACGAGTGGGGGTACAGCTGCCGTCTCGTCGATCTCGTCGGGAAGCTGCTCGCTTGAGGTTGCCGCGCTCCGTCGAGACGGCCGACGTCGCCGGCAAGCGCGTGCTCGTGCGCGCGGACCTGAACGTGCCCCTCGCCGACGGCCGCGTCGCCGACGACACGCGCATCCGCGCGGCCCGGCCGACGCTGCGCTGGCTCCTCGACCACGGGGCCGCCGAGGTCGCGGTCTGCTCGCACCTGGGCCGCCCGCAGAGCGACGCCGACCGGACGCGCTTCGCGATGGCGCCCGTCGCCGAGCGCCTGCGCTCGCTGCTGCCCGACGGCCGCGTGCGCGTGCTGGAGAACACGCGCTTCGACCCACGCGAGACGGCGAACGACCCCGGCTTCGCGCGGGAGCTCGCCCGCGGGATGGACGTGTACGTGAACGACGCGTTCGGCTCCGCGCACCGCGCCCACAGCTCCACGGAGGCCGTGGCGCACCTGCTGCCCGCCTACGCCGGCTTCCTCCTGCTCGACGAGCTCGAGCACCTCGGCCGGCTCCTCGGCGAGGTGGAGCGCCCCTTCGTGCTCGTCGCCGGCGGAGCCAAGGTCGACGACAAGCTCGCCGTGCTGGAGAACCTGGGTGGGCGCGCCGACGCGGTGCTGATCGGCGGCAAGATGGCCGAGCAGGTGCGGGTCGCGAACCCGCTCTCGTTCCCGGTCGAGCTACCGCTCGACGTCGTCGCCGCATCCTCTTTCGACGCGGACGCGGAGACGCAGGTGGTGGACGTCGACGCCGTCCCCGACGGCTGGCTCGGGCTCGACATCGGGCCGAGAACCGCGCGCGTGTTCGCCGCCGCCGTCCGCGGCGCGCGCACGATCTTCTGGAACGGTCCCATGGGCGTGTTCGAATGGGAGCGCTTCGCGGCCGGCACGCGCGCGGTGGCCGAGGCGGTCGCCGACGCCGACGCGTACTCGGTCGTGGGCGGCGGCGACTCGGTGCGCGCGATCCAGGAGCTCGGGCTCGCAGACCGGGTGTCGTGGGTGTCGACGGGCGGCGGAGCGTCGCTCGAGCTGCTCGCGGGCGTCGAGCTCCCGGGCGTGGCGGCGATTCCGGAGGCATGAGATGCGCAAGCTGATGGCCGGCAACTGGAAGATGTACAAGGGGCCGGCGGAGACGCTCGCCTTCTTCGACCGCTTCGAGGCGCCCGACGGCGTCGACGTCGTCGTGTGCCCGCCGTTCGTGTCGCTCGAAGCGGCCGTCGGCGAGGAGTGGCCGATCTACGCCCAGAACGTGCACTGGGCCGAGGAGGGCGCGTTCACGGGGGAGATCTCCGCCGCGATGCTGGTCGAGATCGGCGTCCGGGGCGCGCTCGTCGGCCACTCGGAGCGGCGCCAGTACTTCGGTGAGACGGACGAGTCGGTGCGCGCCCGTGCCGAGGCCGCGCTCGAGGCCGGGCTGCAGGTGATCGCCTGCGTGGGAGAGAGCGCGGCCGAGCGCGAGGGCGGTCTCACCGAGCAGGTGCTCGAGCGCCAGGTGGCGGTGCTGCCGCGCCATCCCGATCTCGTGATCGCCTACGAGCCGGTGTGGGCGATCGGCACCGGGAAGACCGCGACGCCCGAGACGGCGCAGGAGGCGCACGCGCTCATCAAGTCGCTCCACGACACGCGCGTCCTCTACGGCGGCTCGGTGAAGCCCGGCAACGCCGCCGCCCTGCTCGCGCAGCCGTCGATCGACGGCGCTCTCGTGGGCGGCGCCTCGCTCGATCCCGACTCGTTCTCCGAGCTGTGCCGGATCGCCGCGTCCCTCTCGTAACGCTCGTCATCCTCGACGGCTGGGGCATCGCCCCGCCCGGACCGGGGAACGCCGTCGAGCTCGCCGACACGCCGGTCTTCGACGACCTCTGGCGGCGCTTCCCGCACACCCGGCTCGCCGCCTCCGGCGCGGCGGTCGGTCTGCCCGACGGCCAGATGGGCAACTCCGAGGTCGGCCACCTCACGATCGGCTCGGGCCGCATCCTCTTCCAGGACCTGATGCGCGTGAACGTCGCCGTCCGCGACGGCTCGCTGTTCGCGAACGACGCGCTCGTATCGGCCTTCCGGCGGGCGCGTGAGCGCGGCGGCTCCGTGCATCTGCTCGGGCTCGTCTCGACGGGCGGCGTGCACTCGCACATCGACCACCTGCGCGCGCTGCTCGAGCTCGCACGGCGGCAGGGGATGGAGGAGCGAACCTGGATCCATGCTTTCAGCGACGGACGTGACGTGTCGCCGCGCGCCGCCGCGGTCGACCTGGCGACGCTCCCGGCCGAGCGGATCGCCACGGTCGTGGGGCGCTACTACGCGATGGACCGCGACGAGCGCTGGGAGCGCACCGAGCGCGCGCTGCGCGCCATCCTCGACGGCGAGGGTGAGCACGCGGCCGACCCCGTCGACGCCGTGCGCACGAGCTACCGGCGCGGCATCACCGACGAGTTCGTCGAGCCGGTCGTGCTCGACGGACGCCCCCGGCTCGACCCCGAGCACGACACGGCGATCGTGTTCAACTTTCGTCCCGACCGCGGGCGGCAGCTGTCGCTGCGGCTGCTCGAGCGCGGCGTCGACCTGACGACGATGACGCGGTACGCGGAGGCGATCGCGACGCCCGTCGCGTTCGCCGAGCAGGACGTGCGCGACACGCTCGCCCAGACGCTGAGCGCGCACGGCCTGCGCCAGCTGCACGCGGCGGAGACCGAGAAGTACGCGCACGTCACCTACTTCTTCAACGGCGGCGTCGAGGAGGCGTGGGAGGGCGAGACGCGGGTGCTCGTCCCGTCGCCGCGCGACGTGCCGAGCTACGACCGCAAGCCCGAGATGTCCGCCGCCGCCGTGGCGGACGAGGTCGTCGTGCGCATCGGCGGCGGCATCGCCTTCTGCGTCGTCAACTTCGCCAACCCCGACATGGTGGGTCACACCGGCGTCATTCCGGCTGTCGTCGCGGCGGTCGAGGCCGCCGATGCGGCGCTCGGCCGGGTGGTCGAGGCGACGCGTGCCGCGGGCGGTGTCTGCCTCGTCAGCGCCGACCACGGCAACGCCGAGCAGATGCTGGAAGCGGACGGCGTCAGCCCGCACACCGCCCACACGACGAACCCTGTGCCGTTGCTGCTCACGCTCGACGGCGCGGCGCTGCGCGGAGACGGCGAGCTCTCGGATCTCGCGCCGACCGTGCTCGAGCTGCTCGGGGTGCCCGTGCCGGAGGCGATGACGGGCTCCTCGCTCGTTGCCCGGAGAGACACCGAACATCGGTGACATTTCAGTAACTCGTAAATTGTTGGCGTACAGGCCGGGAACGGTTGTATGCTCGCCACGCATTGGCCCTGGAGCAGCCTGATCCCGGAATCCTCCGCAAGGCCCGGCGTGGCGACGAGCGGGCGTTCTCGATCATCGTCAGGGCCTACGAGCGGCCCGTGTTCAACTACGTGCTTCGCCTGGTCGGCGACCGCGCGCTGGCCGAGGACCTCACGCAGGAGGTGTTCCTGCGCGTCTACCAGGGCCTGCCCGGCTTCTCGCTGCGCTCGAGCTTCACGACGTGGCTGTTCCAGGTGACGAAGAACCGCGTCCTCGACGAGCTGCGCGCGCTCGAGCGCCGGCCGCGCAGCGCCGGCTGCATCGACGACATGCCGCCGCTCGAGGTCATCGACGCTCCTTTCGAGCGCGCGGAGACGATTCATGCGCTGTGGCGGGCCGTGGAGGCTCTCAGCGTCGACCTGAAGATGGCGCTGCTGCTGCGCGACATCGTCGGGCTCTCGTACATGGAGATCGCCGAGGCGCTCGAGGTCACGCTCGCCACGGTGAAGTGGCGCATCTACAAGGCGCGCGAGGAGGTACAGGCCGCACTCGCGCGCGAGGGGGTCACGGTCGGCTCGCGGCCGCCCGCCACGGCCTCCGGCACGAGCGGCGGGTAGCAGACGTACCTCACATGGGGGTCTTGCGGTCCAGGCGCACGTTTTCGGCGCCGATGACCTCGATCATGGTGAGACCGCCCGCCCAGCGAAAGGACTCCCCGTGAGACGTCTGCGTGTCGTCGTCGCCGCCGCCGTCACGGGCACGGGCTCTACGAGCGCGCCGGGCACCGCGGAAGGCGGGCTCGAGGTGCGAGACAGCGTCAGCACCGTGAGTCCGGCGTTCGGTGTCGGCAAGGGCTCCGGCGACGGGCACGACGGCGGCGGGGACGGTGGCAGCGACGACTAGCCCGGCCCCGTTGGCCTCCGACCCGACCCGGCCCGCCGGCGGCCCGCGCGAACAGGCCGCCGGCGAGCGCGTGGGCGCGTTCTTCGAGGCGCACGGGCGCATG
This sequence comes from Gaiella occulta, assembly GCF_003351045.1. Lineage (GTDB taxonomy): Bacteria > Actinomycetota > Thermoleophilia > Gaiellales > Gaiellaceae > Gaiella > Gaiella occulta. The sequence goes on along the minus strand of NZ_QQZY01000002.1, from coordinate 315,090 downwards.
GTCTACGGCCTCTGCCGCCTGCTCCTGCGCGACCCCGTGGAGGCGGACGACGCGACCCAGGCGACCTTCCTCTCCGCCTACCGCGCCCTGCTCGGCGGAGGCGACGTCCGCGACCCGGCGGCCTGGCTCGCCACGATCGCCCGCAACGAGTGCCGGGCGCGAGCGCACGCACGCATGCGTGCCCCGCTGCCGCTGCTCGAAGGCGACCTCGGGCTCGCGGCCGCCCCGCACGAGGAGCTCGACCGCCACATGGCGGGCGAGCAGATCCGGCAGGCGATCTCCGAGCTGCCCGAGAAGCAGCGGGAGGCGGTCGTGTTGCGGGACCTCTACGGGATGCACGCCGACGAGGTGGGCGCCGCGCTCGGCCTCTCCCGGGCGTCGGTCGAATCGCTCCTGTTCCGCGGACGCCGCCGCCTGCGCGTGCGCCTGAAGCCGCTCGTGGGCGGCGCTCTCGTCGTGCCGATCGCCGTACGCGACGGGATCGCGCAGGCATTGCCCGGCTTCGGCGCCTCCGCTGCGGGCAGCGAGGCGCTGGCGGGTGGGATCACGGCAGGCGCTGCCGGAGGGGGGCTGCTGGCGAAGCTCGCCGCTGCGCCGATCGCCGCCAAGCTCACGGTCGCCGCCGTCGCGGTCGGTGCGGCCGGAACGGCCACCGTGATCGGCTCCGGGAGCGGACGGCCGGGCCACCCCTCGGCGCCGTCCGGCCCGCCGGCGGCCGAGTCCGTGGTCGCCGGCGCGCGGCACACGGGCGATCGCAACGGCGCTCGCCGCGTACGCGTCGCCTCCGACGCGGGTGGCTCGGACGGGACGGTCGCGAACCGCGAGGACGCGCCGGAGCGCTCCCGCGACGGTGAGGGCGGATCGGGGAGCGAGAACCGGGCCGACCTGCCGCGGACAGGCGGCGACGAGCAGCGCTCCGCCGTGCAGGGCGGCGACGGCGGCGGCGACGGCTCTCCCGACGCGGCGGGCGGCGGCGACAGCGCACCGGTGACGGTGCTCGAGCATGCGCCGGCCGGCGCCGACGGAGAACAGGACCCGTCCGGGAGCGGGGAAGCCGGAGCCGAGCAGCCGGCAGCGGGTGACCATCCGGTCGAGAGCGCGCCGCCCGGAGACGGTGAGCCACCGTCCTGAGCCCGCTGGCGCGGGCCGTACGATTGACCCGTGGAGCGGTTCAGCTTCAGGCGGTTCGTGTGGGCGCAGGTCGCCTTCGTCGGTGTGCTCGCCGCCGGGACGGTCGGCTTCCGCCTGATCCTCGGCGAGGGCTGGGCCGAATCGCTCTACCGCGCCGTCGTCACGACGACGCTGACCGGGCTGGACACGCGGCCCGAGGGGACCGCGGGGCAGATCTTCTCGATCGCCCTCCTGATCTCCGGCGTGGCGATTTTCCTCTACCTTGCAGGCGCGGTGGTCGAGCTGATCACCCGCGGTGTCATCCAGGACGTGTTCGGGGAGCGGAGGAGGAAGCGCGCCATCGAGGAGTTGCGGGATCACACGATCATCTGCGGCTTCGGCCGTGTCGGCCGGCGGGTGGCGGCGGAGTTCAACCTGATCGGCAAGCAGTTCGTCGTGCTCGACACCAACCCGGGCTCGGTCGGCGCCGCGGTCGAGCTCGGCGCCCTCGTCGTGCAGGGCGACGGCACCGACGACGCCGCGCTCGAGTCGGCCGGCCTGGCCCGCGCGCGGTCGCTGATCGTGTGCGCGGACTCCGACATGAGCAACCTGTTCATCACGCTCACGGCCCGTGCCGCGCGCCCGGATCTGTTCATCGTGGCGCGGGCCTCCGACAGCTCGGCCGCGCGGAAGCTCCGGCTCGCCGGCGCCGACCGGGTCGTGGAGCCGTATTCGGCGGCGGGGCTGCAGATCGCCAACCTCGTGCTCAAGCCGCAGGTCGCCGACTACCTCGACATCGTATCGACGGCCGGCGGCGACGACCTCCGCTTCGAGGAGATCGAGGTCAGGCGCGAGTGCCCCTCGTGCGGGAGGTCGATCCGCGACCTGCGCGTGCGTGATACGACGGGGGCGATGATCATCGCCATCCGCAAGGAGGACGGCCGCTTCGACACGACGCCGTCGCCCGACGCGCTGCTCGAGGCAGGTGACATCCTCATAGGCGTGGGAACACCGGACGAGATCCAGCGCCTCGAGGACCTCTTCGCGCCGGGGGCGACGGTTGCAGGCTGACCCGGTGCAGCGTCTCGCCGGCGCGCTCTCCGCGGTCGCCGGTTTCCCCGTCGAGCTCGAGCGTCCCTCCGATCCGGCACACGGAGACTACGCGACGAACGCGGCGCTCCGTCTCGCGGGGCGGCTGAAGCGCCCGCCGCGCGAGGTCGCGGACGAGCTCGCGGGCAGGATCGCCGGCCTCGCCGAGGTCGCGCGCGTCGAGGTCGCGGGACCCGGATTCCTCAACCTCTTCCTCGACGACGCCTGGTTCGGCAGCGCGCTGGGCCTGGCGCTTGCGGTCGGCGGCGACTTCGGCGCTCGCTCGGCCGCCGCGCCGGAGCGGGTGCAGGTGGAGATGGTGTCGGCCAACCCGACGGGCCCGATCACCGTCGCCTCGGCGCGCAACGGCGCCTACGGCGACTCGGTCGCGCGCCTGCTCTCCTTCGCCGGCCACGACGTCGAGCGTGAGTACTACTACAACGACGCGGGCGCGCAGATGGAGAGGTTCCGCGAGTCGGTCGACGCTGCCCGGCGCGGGGAGGAGCCGCCCGAGGACGGCTACCGCGGCGCCTACGTCGCCGACCTCGCGGGCGAGTCCGGCGACCCGGTGCCGCGCATGCTCGAGCGCATCGAGGCGACACTCGAGCGGTTCCGCATCCACTTCGACTCCTACGAGCGGCAGAGCGTCGTCGAGGCGGAGATCCCCGAGGCGGTGGCGCTGCTCGACACCTACGAATCGGAGGGGGCGCTGTGGGCGCGAACCTCGGCGTACGGCGACGAGAAGGATCGCGTCGTGATCCGCTCGGACGGGACGCCGACGTACTTCGCCGCCGACGCCGCCTACGTGCGCCGGAAGTACGCGAAGGGCTTCGACCGGCTCGTCTACGTCCTCGGCGCGGACCACCACGGCTACGTGGCGCGGCTGCAGGCGCTCGCGCAGATGCTCGGCCGCCCGCGCGAGTCGCTCGAGGTGCTCATCTACCAGCTCGTGCACCTGACGAAGGGCGGCGAGGCGACGAAGATGTCGAAGCGGCGCGGGGACGTCGTCTTCCTCGACGACTTCATCGACGAGATCGGCATCGACGCCGCCCGCTGGTACCTCGTCTCGCGCGGCCACGACCAGACGATCGAGATCGACGTCGATCTCGCGGCCGAGAAGACCGCGAAGAACCCGGTGTACTACGTGCAGTACGCCCATGCGCGGATCGCCGGGATCCTGCGCAACGCCGGCGACGCCGTGCCCGCCGCGACCGTGTCCGCGCCGCTCGCGCCCGAGGAGCGCGACCTCGTCAAGCGCATCGCCGAGTTCCCGGCCGTCGCCGCCGAGGCGGCGCAGCGGCGGGCGCCGCACGCGATCGCCACCTACGCGATCCGCGTCGCCGACGACTTCCACCGCTTCTACCACCACCACAAGGTGCTCGGCTCCGAAGCGGAGGCGTTCCGCCTCGGCCTCTGCAGCGCCACGAGGACCGTCGTCGCCCGCTGCCTCGACCTCGTCGGAGTCGAAGCGCCCGAGCGCATGTGAGGGCAAGGGCGCCGGGCTTCGGTGCGGCGCATAGCATCGCCCCGTGCGCTGGAACCTCGCCCTCGCCGGCCTCGCCAGCTCCTGGGGCCTGATCGCCGTCCTCGTCGCCGCCGTCGAGCTCGACGCGGCGGCGCTCGCGTTCCTGCGACTCGCCTTTGCCGCCGGCGCTCTCGGTCTCGTCGCGCTGGCGAGCGGCCGGCTGCGCGCGCTGCGTCCCGGCCGCAGGCTGCCGGCGCTCGTCGCGCTCGGCGTCGTCCAGGGTGCGCACTGGCTGCTGTTCTTCGAGGCGGTCAAGCTCGGGTCGGTCGCCCTCGCCGTGCTCACCTTCTATGCGGCGCCCGTCTTCCTCGCGGTGCTGGCGCCGCTCGCCCTGGCCGAGAGGCTCTCGAACGTCGCGCTCGGCGCCCTCGTGCCCGGCGGCGCCGGCATCGCCCTCGTCGCGCTCGGGAGCGGCGAGGGCGGCGGCGCGAACGGCTGGGCGATCGCCAGCGGGCTCGGCTCCGCCGCCACCTACGCCGCGCTCGTGATCCTCTCGAAGCGGCTGCTGGCCGATCGTGCCGAGCCGCTCACGGTGGCGTTCTGGGACTGCCTCGTCGGAGGGATCGCCGTCGCTCCGGCGCTGCTCGTGGCCGGCCGGGTGATGCCCGACGGCGGCCGCGAGTGGGGTGCCGTGCTCCTGCTCGGCGTCGTCTTCACCGGGGTCTCGACGCTCGTGTACGCGGGCCTGCTCCGCCACGTGACCGCGCAGGCCGCGGGCCTGCTCACGTTCCTCGAGCCCGTGGCGGCCGTCGTGCTCGCCTGGGCGCTCGTCGACGAGCGGCCGACGGTGCTCACGTTCGCCGGCGGCGCGCTCGTCCTGCTCGCCGGCATCGCCGTCGTGGCGCTCGAGCCGACCGAGGCGCGTGTCGCCGAGGCCGCGGCCGGGGTAGGATCGACCTCGTCGTGAGCCACATCGCCGACCCGACCGTGCCGGACAGGAACCTCGCGCTGGAGCTCGTGCGCGTGACCGAGGCGGGCGCCATGGGCGCGGCGCGATGGATCGGCAGGGGGGACAAGATCGCGGCCGACCAGGCCGCCGTCGATCTCATGCGCCGCATGATCAACACGGTCGCGATGCAGGGCGTCGTCGTCATCGGCGAGGGCGAGAAGGACGAGGCGCCGATGCTCTACAACAACGAGCGCGTCGGCGCCGGCTGGGGGCCGGAGGTGGACGTCGCCGTCGACCCGCTCGAGGGCACGCGGCTCACGGCGCTCGGCATTCCGGGCGCGATCTCCGTGATCGCGGTCGCCGAGCGCGGCTCGATGTTCTTCCCGGGCGCGGCGCTCTACATGGACAAGATCGCCGTCGGTCCCGAGGCCGCCGACGCGATCGACATCGAGGCGTCGCCGGCCGACAACGTCCGCGCCGTCGCCGCCGCGAAGGGCATGAAGGTGAGCGACCTCACCGTCGTCGTGCTGGAGCGGGAGCGGCACGAGCGGCTCGTCTCCGAGCTGCGCGAGGCCGGAGCGCGCGTCACGCTGATCCGCGACGGCGACGTCGCCCCCGCCATCGCCGCAGCCCAGCCGTTCACCGGCGTCGACATGCTGATGGGCATCGGCGGCACGCCCGAGGGCGTCATCTCGGCGGCCGCGATCACGTGCCTGGGAGGGGCGATCCAGGGCAAGCTGTGGCCGCGCAACGACGCCGAGCGTCAGGCCCTCCTCGACGCCGGCTTCGACCTCGACCGGGTGCTCGGCGCCGGCGATCTCGTGGGCGGCAAGGACGTGTTCGTGGCCGCGACCGGCGTCACCGGCGGGTCGCTCCTGCGCGGCGTGCGCACGAGCCGCGCCGGCGTCGAGACCGAGTCGATCGTGATGCGCTCCCGCTCCGGCACGGTGCGGCGCATCGCGGCCTACCATCCCGCGGAGAAGTTGACGAATCTGGGAAAGGACATCTGATGGCTGCTGACGACCTGAGAGAGATCGCCCTCGCGATCGTCGCGAACGGCAAGGGCATCCTCGCCGCCGACGAGTCGACGGGCACGATCGGCAAGCGCTTCGACACGATCGGCGTCGAGTCGACGGAGGAGAGCCGGCGCTCCTACCGGAACCTCCTGTTCACGACCCCGGGATTCGAGGAGCACGTGGGCGGCGTCATCCTCTACGACGAGACGATCCGGCAGCGCGCCGACGACGGGACGCCGTTTCCGGCGCTGCTCGCGGGCAAGGGCGTCGTCCCGGGCATCAAGGTCGACACCGGCGCCCACCCGCTCGCGGGCGCGCCGGGCGAGGCGGTGACGGAGGGCCTCGACGGCCTGCGTGGGCGCTTGCAGGAGTACCGCGGCCTCGGCGCCCGCTTCGCCAAGTGGCGTGCCACGATCTCGATCGGGGACGGGCTCCCGAGCGACTACGCCCTGTCGGCGAACGCTCACGCGCTCGCACGCTACGCGGCGCTGTGCCAGGAGGCCGGCATCGTCCCGATCGTCGAGCCCGAGGTGCTGATGGACAGCGACCACTCGTTGGACGACTGCTACGAGGCGACGTCGCGCACGCTCGAGCGGGTGTACGACGCCCTGTACGAGCATCGCGTCGACCTCGAGGGCACCTTGCTGAAGCCGAACATGGTCATCCCCGGCAAGGGCAACGCCGACCAGGCGAGCCCGGCGCGGATCGCCGCGGCGACCGTCCACTGCTTCCGCCGTCACGTCCCGGCGGCCGTGCCGGGCATCGTCTTCCTCTCCGGCGGCCAGTCGGAGGTGGAGGCGACCGTCAACCTCAACGCGATCAACCAGCTCGACGGCCGACCGTGGCCGCTCTCGTTCTCGTACGGCCGTGCCCTGCAGGCGTCGGCGCTGCAAGCGTGGCGTGGGCAGGCGGAGAACGTCGAGGCGGCGCAGGCGGCGTTCCTGCACCGTGCCCGCTGCAATGCCGCCGCCGCGCGCGGCGAGTACACGGCCGACATGGAGGCGCTCGTCTCCACGTAGGTCCCGTCGCGTCCGCACCGCGCCCGCCCTCGCGGTGCGCATCCTCGTATCGAGTGCGGCGTCTCGCAACAAGACTTTCCGGTGGAATGTTGCGAGACGCCGCACTAGCGGCCGTCGCCCGCCGCGCGCAGCACCTTGCCGGGGTTCATGATCCCGTGCGGGTCGAAGAGCGCCTTGATGCCGCGGTAGAGCGGCAGCAGGTCCGGGTGCTCGCGCTCGAGCCAGGCGATCTTGCCGGCGCCGATGCCGTGCTCGCCCGTGCACGTGCCGCCGCGGGCGAGCGCGTCCTCGACGAGCAGCCCGACGAGCTCGTCCGAGCGCGCGACCTCGGCCGCGTCGTCGGGATCGACCATCACGCTGACGTGGAGGTTGCCGTCGCCCGCGTGGCCGAGGATGCCGCCTTGCAGGTCGAGGCGGTCGAGCGTCGCGCGCGCGACGGCGACGGCGGCGGGGAGCTCGGGCACCGGGACGCACACGTCCGTCGTGCGATGGCCCTTGCCCGGCGCGGTCGCGCTCACCGCGTACGCGACGGCGTGGCGCGCCTCCCACAGGCGGGCGCGCGCGCCGGCGTCGCGCTCGTGGACGATCTCGACGGCGCCCTCGGCGGCGGCGACCGCGGCGACGAGCTCGAGATCGCCCTCGACCGCGGTTCGCGTGCCGGCCGCCTCCACGAACAGGCAGGGCACTTCGGGATAGCGGCTGCCGAGGTGGGCGTTGAGGGCCGCCACGGTCCACGCATCGACGAGCTCGAGGCGGGTGACGCCGCTCCCGGCGGCGACGAGGGCGGCCGCGGTCCTGCAGGCGGCCCCCACGTCCGGGAACGCGACGCGCAGCGCGACGGCGTGCTCGGGGATCCCGTGTAGGCGCACCGTCACCTCGGTGATGACCGCGAGCGTTCCCTCCGAGCCGACGAGCAGCCCTGTGAGGTCGTAGCCCGCGGAGGACTTCGGCGCGCGCGTGCCTGTCCTGATCACGCGCCCGCCCGGGAGGACTGCCTCGAGCGCGAGCACGCTGGCGCGGGTCTTGCCGTAGCGGATCGTCGTCGTGCCCGCGGCGTTCGTCGCCGCCATGCCGCCGATCGTCGCGTCCGCTCCGGGGTCGACGGGGAACATGAGCCCGTGCGCGCCCGCGGCCGCGTCGAGGGCGCTGCGTAGCACGCCGGCCTGCACGACGGCGCTGAGCCCGGCGGCGTCGAGCTCGAGAATCCGGTTCATGCGCGTGAGGTCGAGGCTGATGCCGCCCAGCGTCGGGATCACGTGGCCCTCGAGGCTCGATCCGGCCCCGAACGGCGTCACGGGGATTCCGCGTGCGTCCGCGATCTCGAGCACGCGTGCGACCTCGGCCGTGGAGAGTGGGTAGACGACCGCGTCCGGCCGCTGCGGCCGGTGGAAGGTGAGGTCGGAGGCGTGCAGGTCGCGCTCGGAGTCGCCGTCGGTCACCCGGCCGGGGTCGGCGAGGGCGGAGGCGAGGACGGCGCGAAGGTCGGTCACCCGGCGAACTCTGCACGAGCGCGCGCCCGCGCGGTGGCGGGGGCGGGGTAGGGTGCGGAGATGGGCGTCGACGCCTACCGCACGCCGGACGAGCGCTTTCGCGAGCTGCCCGGGTGGCCGTACGAGCCGCGCTACGTCGACCAGGACGGGCTGCGCATGCACTACGTCGACGAGGGCGAAGGCGCGCCGATCGTGCTCCTGCACGGCGAGCCGACGTGGGGCTTCCTCTACCGCAAGATGATCCCGCGCCTGGCCGAGGTCGGGCGCGTGATCGTCCCCGACTACTTCGGCTTCGGCCGCTCCGACAAGCCCGTCGAGCACGCGTGGTACAGCTACGACCGCCACGTCGCAGCGGTCGGGCGCCTTCTCTGCGAGCAGCTCGATCTCCGCGACGCGACCGTCGTCGTGCAGGACTGGGGCGGACCGATCGGCCTGCGGCTCGCGGTCGAGCAGCCGGAGCGCATCGAGCGTCTCGTGATCATGAACACCGGCATCGGGGCACGCGCGCCCGGTGAGGAGTGGCTGCGCTTCCAGGCGTTCATGGAGCGGGTCGGCACCGACATCGTCCCCGGCCGGCTCATCCGCATCTCGTGCGCGACGGAGCTCGCCGACGAGGTCGTCGCGGGCTACGACGCGCCGTTTCCGACGCCGGAGTCGAAGATCGGCGTCGTCATGTTCCCCAGGCTCGTCGCGACCGGCGCCGACCACCCGAGCGCGCCGGCGATGATCGCGGTGCGCGAGGCGCTGCGCCGCTGGGAGAGACCGGCGCTCGTCCTCTTCGGCGACAGCGACCCGATCTTCACGCCGCACCATGCCGAGCTGATGGCCGAGCTGATCCCGGGTGCCGGGCCGCCGCAGACGGTGCAGGGTGCCGCCCACTTCCTGCAGGAGGACAGGGGCGAGGAGATCGCCGGGCGCATCGCCTCCTGGCTGGGCACGGTCGGCGGCTGACAGCGGTCGGGCCGGGGGATCCGCTCCACGCCGCCGGGCAGAAGCCCCGTGCCGAGCAGAAGAAGCGGGCGAAGGGACTCGAACCCTCGACCTACGGCTTGGGAAGCCGACGCTCTACCAACTGAGCTACGCCCGCGCGGTCGCCATTCTAGCGGCGCGCTCACGGAACCTTCACAGACGCGGTCTACGCTTCCGGGCATGCGCGTGGCCGTCGCAGCCGTGGTCGCATTCCTCGTCGTCGCCGCCGGCGGGGCTGCCGCGGGGAGCTCGGCAGCGGGCTCGCCGCCGTTTGCCGGGCTCGGCACCTGGATCGACGTCTACGACGGCGCGCTGCTCGTCGACCCGGTGCGGACGGCCGATCGCATCGCCGCGCGCGGGGTGCGCACCGTCTACGTCGAGACCGCGAACGACCGCAGCGCGACCGACGTCGTCAACCCGGCGGGGCTCGGGCTCCTGCTCGACGCACTGCACGCGCGCGGCATCCAGGCCGTCGCGTGGTACCTGCCCGGCTTCGTGCAGCCGGCGCTCGACCTGCGCCGCACACGGGCGATGCTCGCGTTTCGCTCGCCGGGAGGCGCGGCCTTCGACGGCGTCGCGCTCGACGTGGAGTCGCTGCGCCTCAAGCGCGTGGGCCTGCGCACGCAGCGGCTGCTCGCCCTCGCGCGCACGCTCGCCGTCGAGGCCGGCGACGTCCCGGTTGCGGCGATCCCATACCCGCCGCGTGCGTTCGAGCGCCACGCTCGCTGGTGGCCGAACTTTCCGTGGGCCGAGCTCACCCCGCTCGTCGACGCCTTCATCCCGATGACCTATACGGGAGGCGGCTTCCGCGGCTACGAGGCGACCTACGGCTACGTCGCCCGCTCGCTCAAGCTCCTGCGCGCCGCCGTCGGGCCCGACGTGCCGATCCACGCGGCGGGAGGCGTCGCCAACCGCATGGACGCCGACGAGCTGAAGGCATACGTCGACGCTGTCGGCGACGACGGCACGGTCAGCGGCTGGAGCCTCTACGACTTCGCGACGACGGGCGCGAAGGCCTGGTCGTCACTCGCGCCGCTCGGCGCCACGCGCTAGCGCGGCGTCTCGCAACATCGCAGCGGAAAGTCTTGTCGCGCGAGACGCCGCGCTCGATGCTTGCTGCGTTCGGAGACGGCGCACTCGTGGGGCGGAAGCTCGCCGAGCAGGATGTGGATGCCGGCGACCTCGACGGGCCCGTCACGACGCGGTCGCTCTCGATCCTCTCCTCACCGGGGCCGAGTCGCGTGTACGTGTTCGCGTTCTCCGCCGGCTCGCGGATCATCTACCCCTGCGGCCATGCCTCGACGAGCCGCCTGCGGGTGACCTCGAGGTGCTCGGGGAGCACCTTCACGTCGGCGAGCACCGGCATGAAATTCGTATCGCCGCTCCAGCGTGGCACCACGTGCTCGTGCAGATGGCCCGCGATCGACCCACCGGCGACGGCGCCGAGGTTCCAGCCGACGTTGAAGGCATCCGGGCCGTAGACGGTCCGCAGGGCGTCGAGCGCCCGCACCGTGAGACGGTGGACGGCAGCCGCTTCCGCGGGGCTGAGGTCGCCGAGCGCGGCCGTGTGGCGTAGCGGGGCGATCATGAGATGGCCGGACGCGTACGGGTACTTGTTGAGCAGGGCGAGCGCGTGCGCGTCGCGGTGGACGACGAGGCTCGCCCCGGCGAGCTCGCCGGCCGCCTCGCGGCAGAAGACGCAGCCGTCCTGCTCGCCGGCTCCCTGGACGTACTCGAGGCGCCACGGCGCCCACAGCTGCCTGGTCATGCGTGCCTTCTATCACTATGATCGCCACGGCTGCGGCGCCCGTGCCCTGGAGGGAGCCGTGCCGTACGCATTCGTCGAGAGCCCGAACGTCACCCGAGCCGAGCGCCGGAGGATCGACGTGGTCGTGATCCACACGATGGAGATCGGCGAGCGCGACGGCGCGGCGGCGGCCTGCGCCCGCTGGTTCGCGGATCCTGCCGCTCAGGTGTCGGCGCACTACTGCGTCGACGCGGGCACGGTGATCCAGTGCGTGCGCGAGCGCGACATCGCCTGGCATGCACGCGGGGGCAACGGCAACTCCGTCGGGATCGAGCTCGCCGGCTTCGCCGGCCAGGGCGCGGACGGCTGGTCGGATCCCTACAGCCAGGCGGTGCTCGAGCGCGCCGCCGCCGTCGCCGCCGGCGTCTGCGCCCGCCACGGCATTCCGATGAGGCGGCTGCGCGGCGCCGATCTGCGGGCCCGCCGCCGCGGCATCGGCGGCCACGCCGACGTCAGCGACGCCTTCGGCAAGAGCGACCACCGGGATCCGGGGCCCGACTTCCCGTGGCAGCGCTTCCTGCGGCTCGTGCGCGCCTCAGCCCGCGGCGGCGACGTCGTCGAGCGCGCCGCGCAGGCCTGAAGCGAGCTCCCCGAGCTCGGCCCGCGTGATCACGAGCGGCGGCGAGACCTGCAGACCGCCGCCGACGAGCGTGCGCGTGAGGATGCCGTGCTCGCGGGCCGTCAGCGTGACGCGGTCCGTGAGGTCGGGGTCGTCGGCGAGCAGCGCCGGGTCGATCTGCACGCCGGCGACCGCCCCGAGGCCGGAGCGCAGCTCGCTGACGAGCTCGTGCTCGACGAGGGGGGCCAGCGCCTCGGTGATCTCGTGCTCGAGCTCGCGCGCCCGTGCGGCGAGCCCTTCGCGCTCCATGATGTCGAGGTTCGCGTGCGCGGCGGCGGCGGCGGTCGCATGGCCGGAGTACGTGTAGCCGTGGCGCCAGACGCCGGCAGCCCCGCTCTGCCAGAACGGCTCCTGCACCGCCGTGCCCACGATGACGCCTCCGAGCGGCACGTAGCCGGAGGTGATGCCCTTCGCGAAGGTGACGAGATCGGGGTCGAGCCCGAAGCGACTGCTGGCGAACCAGTCGCCGACGCGGCAGTACCCGCAGATCACCTCGTCGGCGACGAACAGCACGCCGCGCTCGCGGCATGCCTCGCGGGCGGCCGCCAGGTAGCCGTCAGGCGGCAGCAGGACGCCGCCGGCGCCGACGATGGGCTCGCAGAAGAACGCGGCGACCCGGTGCGGGCCGGCATGGTCGATCGCCTCGGCGAGCGCCTCGGCCGAGTCCCACGGCACGCGCACCGTGTCGCCGGCGAGCGGCCCGACGCCGACCTTGAACACGTCCGAGCCGACGATGCTCGTGCCGTAGCCGGCGAGACCGTGGTAGGCGCGCTCACGCGAGATGATCACCGTGCGCTGCGGCTGGTCGAGCAGGCTCCAGTAGCGCCGCACGAGCTTGACGGCCGTCTCGACGGACTCGCCGCCGCCGCTCGTGAAGAAGACGGCGGCGTCCTCCATCGGCGCGAAGGCGGAGATGCGCTCGGCGAGATCGGTCGTCGGCCTGCTCGAGACGTCGCCGTAGTGGGAGTACGCATGGAGGCGGCGCATCTGCGCCGCGGCCGCCGCGACGATCTCCTCGCGGCCGTAGCCGACGTTCGCGTACCAGAGGCCGGCCGTGGCGTCGAGGTAGCGCCGGCCGCGCTCGTCCCAGAGGTGGCAACCCTCGCCGCGATCGATGACCAGCTCGCCGCTGCGCGAGACCGCCTGCATGTCGGCCACCGGATGCCAGAAGCGCGTCATCGCCGCAGTCTACGGACGGCGCGGACGCGCTGTTCCGTGCGCTCGCCGGGGCGTGCCGTCAGGCGCGGCCCGTGATCGACCCGGCCGCGGGATCGAGATCGGCACGCGGGCAGGCGCCCCAGTAGCCGCGGCGGGCGCCGCGTGCCTCGCGGGCGGCGCGGAGCAGGTCGATCGCGTGGCGTCCTCGTCGCCCTCGGAAGAAATAGGGCGACGCGGCACCGCGGCGTACGAGCTCGACGTTGACGTTGCGTCCGCCCACGAAGACGTAGCGCAGGAGGCGCCCGTAGCTGTCGCTGCGGTCGAGGCGCCGGTCGGCGACGAGCGTCACGCGCGTGCCCGCGGGCGTCAGCCGCCGCAGCGCCGTCAGCGCCGCCTTGCCGAAGCAATCGCCGTGCAGCTCGGGCGCGTCGATCTGGAGCAGGCGCACGCGGCGCCCGTCCCGCAAGCGCAGCGTGTCACCGTCGCTCACGCGCGCGACGACCGCGGACTCGCCCGTCGCCGGCGCCTCCGGGGTGCTCTCGGCGGCCGTCGACGCGCTCCCGCAGCCCGCCGCGGACGCGCACAGGGCGGCGAGGGCTACGCGCCAGGCACCCAGACGAGCCTCGACTCGAGCACGCGGACGTCGGTCGCCTCGAGGCGGATCGAGATCCTCTCAACGTTGTCGGCGACGCTGCGCCGGCGCTCGTCGATCCTCGTCACCTCGTCGAGGCTCTCCTGCTCGAGCCGCGCGAGGTCGTCGCTCGTCCGCCGGGCTTGCCGGTGGCAGGCTCGACGGCCTTGCCGGGCTGGAAGGAGCCGCGATCGGCCACGGCGCGAGTCTAGAGTGCCTGCGATGATCCAGCGAATGCGCATCGGCCCCGGCGAGAAGCCGCGGATCGCGGCGCGCGACCCGCGCGACGACCTCGGACTGAGGGACAAGGCGCGCGCCCACGCCCGCCTGGAGGAACTGAAGGCCCGCATCGAGGTGCTGCAGCAGCGGCTCTACGCCGAGGCGCGCCACAGCGTGCTGCTCGTCCTGCAGGGCCTCGACGCGTCGGGGAAGGACGGCGTCGTGCGCTCCGTGTTCGCGGGCGTCAACCCGCAGGGCTGCCGCGTCGCCTCGTTCAAGGCGCCGACGTCGACCGAGCTCGCCCACGACTACCTGTGGCGCGTGCACGCCGTGCTGCCGGCCCGCGGCGAGATCGGCATCTTCAATCGCTCGCACTACGAGGACGTCGTCGCGGTGCGCATGCTCGAGCTCGCCCCGGAGCGGGTGTGGCGGCGGCGACCCGGGCACATCGTCGCGTGGGAGCGGATGCTCGCCGACGAGGGTACGTCGATCGTGAAGGTGTTCCTCAACGTGTCGAAGGACGAGCAGCGCCGACGCCTCCAGGAGCGCGTCGACGACCCGGAGAAGCGATGGAAGTTCCGCCGCGACGACCTTGCCGTGCGTGCGCGCTTCGACGAGTACCTCGCCGCGTACGAGGACGTGATCGAGCAGACCTCGAGCGAGCACGCGCCGTGGCATGTCGTGCCCGCCGACCGCAACTGGGTCAAGGCGACGGCCGTCGCCGGACTGCTCGTCGACGCGCTCGAGCGCGTCGACCCGAAGCTGCCCGAGCCCGAGAGCGGGATCGAGGGGCTGCGCATCGAGTAGCGCCCCGCGGGCGCCGGCTCCACCTCGTCGCCCGCCGAGCCTCGCTCAGGCGAGGATGGGCAGGATGAGGCGTGCCGGGCAGTCGCGCGCGACGAGGTCGAGCGCGTCGAGGAGCTCGACGTCGGGCGCGCCCGCGATGGCGAGCGCGTGCTCCGGCTCGCAGCCGTGCCAGACGAGGGTCTCGAAGCGCGCGGCGAGGATCTCGGCGGCGTCGCCGACGCCGTGGATCTCCGACGGTGTCGCGTGCATCTCGTCCTCCCGGTGCCGCCGACGATCAGGCCCGCAGTGTTCCCGCAGCGCAGGTGAGCGGACATCCCCCGTCCGAGGGCAACAGCATCCCTCGGACGAGGGCTCCACTGCGAGCGAGCGGCGTCCGGCGGCCCCCGGTCGGCGCGGCGCTCGATCCGGGCTAGAGCCAGCGCTTGAGCCGGAAGAACCCGATCATCACGCCCATGACCGCGACCATCACGCCGACGACGACCCAGAACGCCTCGTGCGTCCCGAAGCCGGGGAAGTCGACGTTCATCCCGAAGATGCCGGAGATGAGCGTCAGCGGCAGCATGAGCACGCTGAAGATCGTGAGCACGCGCAGCACGTCATTCTGGCGGTGCGAGATCACCGACTCGTTCGTGGACTCGAGGCCGTCGACGACCTCCTTGTAGTTGTCGAGCTGATCCCAGATGCGCTCGGCGGCGTCGACGATGTCGTCGAAGTAGAGCTCGAGCTCCTCGGGCAGGAACTTGTCGACGCGGCGCTCGAGCACGCGCAGGGTGGAGCGCTCCGGCTTGATCACCTTCCGGTAGGAGATGATCTCCTGCTTCACGTTCGAGATGTCGCGCACGACGTCCTCGGCGTGCCCCTCGAACATCTCGTCCTCGATCGAGTCGAGCTTGTGCCCGATCTTGTCGAGGATGGGGAAGCAGTAGTCGAACAGGTCGTCGAGCACCTCGTAGAGAAGGCGGCCCGTGCCCTTGGCGAACAGCTGCTCGCGGAATGCGTCGTCGCTCTCGCAGCGTCCGAACAGGCGCGTCACGGGCAGGAGCTCGCGGTTGGGGATCGTGACCAGGTAGTCGGGCCCGATGAAGATGTCGAGCTCGGCGCCGTTGAGGCGCTGGATCGTCTTGTCGTAGACGGGGAAGTGGAGGACGGTGAATAGGTAGCCGTCCTCCTCGTAGTCGTCGACCTTCGGGCGCTGGCGCTTCGAGACGATGTCCTCGACGTCGAGCGGGTGCCAGCCGAATCGCTCCGAGAGCGCGTTCGCCGTGTCGAGGTCGGGCCCGACGACGTTGACCCAGGTGAGGCCGCTAGCGGCGATCTCGCGGAGCGGCGAGACGCGTGCCGCGACCTCCGCGCCTGCGCGGGCGCGGCTCCTGCGTGCGATGCGGGGCAGGCTCGGCATAGGTACTGAGGGGGTCGTCGATCGCGTACGCCATGTTCGGGATTGTACCCGGGATGCCTTCCGTGGCCAGGGGCCGCCGCGCGGGCTCAGCCGGAGGCGACGGCGGGCGTCGCTGCGGTGTCCGCACGGGGCGGGAGAGGCCTGGACAGGCGCAGCGAAGCCGTACGCGCCCGATCAGAGAACGGGCCCGGCCGCTGCCAGCGCCGGCAGGGCGACGATGGTCTCGCGCCAGCGCAGCACGTTCGGGTAGGGCCCGAGATCGAGGCCGGAGTGGAGCGTGCGGTAGAGCACGGGCGCCGCTGCGACGTCGGCGATCGTGAAGCGGCCGAGCGCGAAGCCGGAGCGGTCGACGAGGCCGTCGAGCAGCCGCAGCGTGGGTGCGATCGCCGCGACGATGCCGGGCAGCGCGGCCGTGTCGGGCGCGCCCGCGCCGACGCCCTTGTCCGGGCTGAATCCGAGCGCCGCCACTTCGTATCGGAAGAAGGCGGGCCGGAAGGTGAGCGACCAGCGGTCGAGCAGCTCGTCGACGGGAGCCCGCTCGCGCGGCTCGCCGGGGTAGAGGTCGACGCGCCGCTCCCTGCCGGCGAGGTAGCGGAGGATCGTGTTCGACTCGGAGACGACGAGCCCGTCGTCCTCGAGCGCCGGGATGCCTCCGACGGGGTTGACCGCCAGGTACCAGCCGGGCCGCGGCCGGTCGAAGGGGACGAGGCGGCGCTCGTGGTCGAGACCGAGCTCGGCCAGCATGAACCGCACCTTGAGCGCGTTCGACGAGCGCGGATTGTCGTACAGGACGAGTCCCATCACGCTGATCCTACGTGTCGCCGGCCCGGGGTTCTCCGTTTGCCGGGATCGCGGGGCGGACGGGATGCAGCTCCCGCGCCGGGTGGAAGATCCGGGCTAGACTGCGCCACCACGAGCGCCCGTAGCTCAGGGGATAGAGCGCGCGCCTCCGGAGCGCGAGGTCGAAGGTTCGAATCCTTCCGGGCGCATCGGTTGCGAAGGAGGGGGTTCGTGGGGGAACCATGGGTTCCCCCACGGTGAAGCAAGCGTTCACAGCGCGGGCGAGCGCCGGCTCAGGCGTCGCCGCCGGTCTCGAGCCGGTGCAGGCGCCGGTCGATCGACGACGCCATGCGCTCCAGCTTCGTCAGCAGCTTCTCGTGCTCGGCCGCCCGGACGGCCTCGGCCGCCTCGAGGCGACGCGCGAGCGCCTCGAGGCGGGCGCGGGAGGGATCGGTACCGCCCGCGGCGCCCGCGGGCTCGCCGGCGACGAGGCCGTCTACACGCGCCGCCAGCTCGTCCAGACGCTGCGCGACTCCCCTCGAGCGCCTCACGCCGGCGATCGCGCGCTCGTGCTCGCCGAGGTGCAGGCTCACACGCTCGATCGCCATGCGCAGCCGCTCGAGCTCCTTCTCGGTGTCGTCGCCCGCGCGCGCCGCAGCGCGCGGGCGCTCCTCGATCACGTCGGCGACCGCGGCCTGCGCGGCAACCTCGTCGAGGCGGTCTTCGAGCGCATCGATTCGCTCTGCGAGAGCGGGGTCGCCGGCCGCGGCCGCGAGGGTCTCGTCGATCTGCTCTGCGAGCTCGCCGAACGCCTGCCGGTGCTGCTCGCGGTGCTCCGCGACCGTCGAGGTCGGCGAGCCGCGGCTCGGCCGCCGCCAGGCGCCTGGCAAGGTCGGCGACGCCGTCCTGCAGGCGGACGAGGGAGCGCAGGTCGAGCGGCGACGCCGGCTCTGGCGCGGGCGGCGGTGCGCCGGGCGGCGTTCTCTCGACAGGGCGGGGGACGGGTGCGACCGAGCTGTCCGGGTCGGACCACTGCTCGGCGAGGGCGCTCGCGAGCTCCAGCCGCGTGATGACGCCGGCCTCGACGAGGATCTGGCCCAGCGGCTGCCCCGTGCGCTCGTGCTCGGCGACGGCGCGAGCGAGCCCGTCGCCGTCGACGAATCCGTGCGCGAGCAGGATGTCGCCGATCGTCCGGCGGGCGCTCCCGTCGGTCGCGGCCACCGCCGTCACCGGCGGCGCCGCGCAGTCCTCCGGGGCAGCGAGCGGCGCCGGGACCGCGGGGAGGAGAAGCCGGCGGTACCCACGCACGCGGTATCGGATCGCCGCCGCAGGCGCTCGCTCACCCGTCTCAGGGAGCGGGCGCGGCACGGTAGGCTCGCGTGATGGAGGTCGACGCCCGCATCGTCCGCCTGCGCCTCGCGGAGACGTTCGTGATCGCCCGCGAGGCCCGCGACGAGGAGGATGTGGTGCACGTCTCGCTGCGCCACGGCGGCGTCGTCGGCCGCGGCGAGGGTGCGCCGATCGACCGCTACGACGAGACGGCCGCCTCCGCGCTCGCGTTCGTGACGGAGCACGCCGGTCTGCTCGGCGGCGACCCGTTCGCGCTGGAGGAGATCGGCGCGCGGCTCGCCGAGGTGCCGGGCGAGCAGGCCGCGAAGTCCGCTCTCGACGCGGCGCTCCACGATCTCCAGGGGAAGCTCCTCGGCATGCCCGTGTGGCGGTTGCTCGGTCTGCCGCGCGCCGGCCCTCCGACTTCGTGGACGATCTGGCTCGGCGATCCCGACGACATGGCGCGGCGTACCGAGCGCGTCGGCAACCGCTTCCGCAGGCTGAAGCTGAAGCTCGGCGGCGGCGACGGGCTCGACGTCGAGCGTGTGCGGGCGGTGCGCAGCCGCACCGACCTGCCGCTGCAGGTCGACGTCAACGAGTGGTGGTCGGTCGACGAGGCGCTCGCGGCGGTCCCGGAGCTCGCGGCGCTCGGCGTCGAGTACGTCGAGCAGCCGCTGCCGGCCGGCGACCCGGGCGGGGCGCTGCTGCGGGAGCGCTCGCCGCTCCCGATCTACCTCGACGAGGACTGCCACACGCTCGCCGACGTCGCGACGTGCGCGGAGATCGGCCACGGCATCACCATCAAGCTCGCGAAGTCCGGCGGCATCCGCGAGGCGCTGCGGATGGCCCATGCCGCCCGTGCGCTCGGCCTCGGCGTCATGCTCGGCTGCATGGTCGAGTCGGGGCTCGGCATCGCCGCCGGCTGCGTGGTCGCGCCGCTGTGCGACCACGTCGACCTCGACGGCAACCTGCTCCTCGCCGAGGACCCGTCCCCCGGCGTCGCGTTCGTCGACGGCGTCCAGGTGCCGTCGGAAGGGCCGGGCCTCGGTGTCGGCTAGGCGGCTGCTCATCCTCGCCGAGGGCTACTCGGGCGACCCGCACTACGGCAAGACCATGCGTGGCGTGCTCCGCTACCGGCGCGAGGACGTCGTCGCGATTCTCGACTCGCAGCGCGCGGGCGAGATGGAGGACGGCATCCCGATCGTCGCCGACGTCGACTCCTCCCTCTGCTTCGGGCCAACGCGCGCGCTCGTCGGCGTGGCGACGCAGGGAGGTCGCTTCCCCCCGGCCTGGCGCGAGCTGCTGAAGGCGTGCATCCGGCACGGGCTCGGGATCGAGAACGGGCTGCACGAGTTCGTTGCCGACGACCCGGAGCTCGCCGAGCTGGCGCGGCGCTTCGCCGTCGAGCTCCTCGATCTGCGCCGGCCCCCCGCGGGGCTCGACGTGCCGAGCGGCGCGAATCTCGAACTGCCCGCGCGGATCGTGCTCACCGTCGGCTCCGACTGCGCGATCGGGAAGATGACGGTCTCGCTCGAGCTCGACCGCGAGGCGCGCGCGCGCGGGATCGCCTCGTGCTTCGTGCCGACCGGCCAGACGGGAATCGCGATCGCGGGCTGGGGGATCGCGGTGGACTCGGTCGTCAGCGACTTCATCGCGGGAGCTGCCGAGCGGCTCGTCGTCGAAGGGCACGAGCGCGGCGGAGAGCTGCTGCTCGTCGAGGGCCAGGGAGCCGTCTCCCACCCCGCCTACTCGGGCGTCACGCTCGGTCTTCTCCACGGCTCGGCACCCCACGTGCTCGTGCTCTGCCATCGCGCGGGCGCGACCGAGGTGGACGGCTACCCCGGTCATCCGCTCGTGCCGCTGCCCGAGCTCGTCGAGCTGCACGAGCGCATCTCGCTCACGCGCCGGCGGGCCGTGGTCGCCTGCGTGGCGCTGAACACGCGCGGCCTCTCCGACGTCGCGGCCCGTACGGCGATCGCCGACACGGAGGAGGAGACAGGCCTTCCTGCCGGCGATCCCGTGCGCTTCGGCGCCGGACCCCTGCTCGACGCGGTGCTGGCGCGGCTCTAGCCCGTCCGCTCCGCGGGCAGGCGAGGAGGGAGGGGAGATGCGGCGAAGGAGACCGCTGGTGCGGAGATCTGCTGTGGCGGCTGCGGTCGGGCTGACGGCGCTCGCGTGCGCCGCCGTGGCGCTCGGCGCCGAGATCGGCGCGAACGACGACACGGGCAAGTACGCGCCGGACGGAGGCGCCGTCTTCTACGCGCAGATGGCCGCGCTCGGCCTGCGCGAGACGGTGATCACGACGCGGTACCTTCCGAGCGAGCCGGGGCTGATCCAGGACGAGGCGCTGCTCGACCGCACGATCCCGCTCGCGCTCGCCGCCGGGCTCCGCGTCTCGCTCGCGGTGTACCCGTATCCGCCGCGCGAGGTAGAGGCGGGGCTCGCCACACCGGCGGGATTCGCTGCGCAGTTGACGGCGCTCGCCGAGCGCTACCCGGACGTGAGGCGCTACGTGCTCATGAACGAGCCCAACCAGCCCGCCTTCCTGCGCCCGCAGTTCGACGCCGCCGGCAACAACGTGTCCGCGGCCGTCGCCGGGCGCTTCCTCGCGGCCGGGTACGACGCGCTCAAGGCAGTCGACCCCGACATCCTCGTCATCGGCGTCGGCCTGTCGCCGCGCGGCAACGACCGGCCGACGGCGCCGAGCAACGTCTCCACCTCGCCGGTGCGCTTCCTCGCCGCCCTCGGCCGCTGGTACCGGGCGAGCGGTCGGCTGCAGCCGCTGATGGACGGCCTCAGCTTCCACCCGTACCCGAAGAGCGCCCTCGATCCGCCGGAGCGCGGCTACCCGTGGCCGAACGCGGGGTTCGCCGACCTCGACCGCATCAAGCAGGCGCTGTGGGACGCGTTCCACGACACGGCGCAGCCGACGACCGTGGACGGTCTGCGGCTCTTCCTCGACGAGGTGGGATGGCAGGTCGACACGTCGGCGCTGCCCGGCTACACGGGCCTCGAGAACGTCGCCGTGACCGACGAGGCGACCCAGGCGGCGATCTACGGACGGCTCGTGCGCGCGGCGGCCTGCGATCCGGACATCGGAGGCGTCGACATCTTCGGCTTCTACGACGATACGCCCCGCGACTCGGGTTTCCAGTCGGCGTTGCACCGGCTCGACGGCACGGCGCGCGCCGCCGCCGGGGCCGTGCGCGAGGCGATCGCCGAGACGGCGGCCGGGCGATGCCGCTCGGCGCGCGCCGCGTGGCGGCCCGCGCAGGCAGTCGTGGGCGCGACGCGGCCCGCGGTCGCCGTCGCCGGCGCGCGCGTCCGCGTGGAGGTCGGCGCGCGAGAGGGCGCCGACGTCGTCGCGTGCCTGCTGCCCGGCTCGATTGCGGCCGCGCGGGCGACGGCGGCGCTCGCGCGGCGGACGGCGTCGAGCCCGGGATGCGCCGGCGCGAAGGCTCTGCCGTCGCGGCCGGGCAGGGTGACGCTGCCGCGCCCCCGCGGGTTGCCCCGCGCGACGGTGGTCGTGCGCCTCGTCGCGGAGGCGAACGGCGAGCGCGAGATCTCCTTCACGCGGCAGGTACGATGGCCGGCTTGACAGCGAACACCTGTTCGTGCATAGTGTCGAACACATGTTCGTTCGACTGCTTCTCGTCTCCCTTGTCGCCGTCGGCCTGTGGGCCGTCC
The DNA here is from genome assembly GCF_003351045.1 of Gaiella occulta. Lineage (GTDB taxonomy): Bacteria > Actinomycetota > Thermoleophilia > Gaiellales > Gaiellaceae > Gaiella > Gaiella occulta. Next base: position 293,547 of record NZ_QQZY01000002.1, on the reverse strand, counting down.
TGGCACGGGACTCGGGCGCGTCCGGCCCCGAGCGCGCCTACCGGGTGAAGCCGGGCGACACGCTCTGGTCGATCGCCGCCTCGACCTACGGCGGCGATCCACGCGAGGGTGTCTGGCGGCTGCAGGAGCGCAACCGGCTGCGCGGCACGGCGATCGCGCCGGGGCAGGTCCTGCGGATCCCGTAGTCCGATGCGTGCTCCGCCGCTGTCCCTACATGCCGCGGTACGCATGCCCGGCCATCGCGTCCGGGTCGAGCATGACGTTCACGATCGCCGGCCGGCCGGCAGCGAGTGCCCGCTCGAGCGCGGGGCGGAGATCCGACGCCCGCTCGACATGCTCTGCGTGTCCGCCGAACACCTCGCACAGCCGGTCGTAGCGACTCGCCGCCAGGCGTGTCGCCACCTCGCCCTCGCGACCGTAGATGCCGACCTGGGGGATGCGGATCTCACCCCAGGCTGCATCGTTGCCGACCACGAGCACGGCCGGCACGCCGAAGCGCACGAGCGTGTCGAAGTCCATCCCGTTGAGCCCGAAGGCACCGTCGCCCATCACGACCACGATCGCCTCGCCGAAGCCTGCGAGCCCGGCCCCGAGCGCGTAGCCTGGGCCGACGCCGAGGCAGCCGAACGGGCCCGGATCGAGCCAGTGGCCCGGCCGATGGACGCGCAGCACGCGCGACACGGCGGCGACGACGTCGCCGCCGTCGCCGATCACCACCGTTCCCGGGTCGAGGACGCGGTCGAGCTCGGCGCCGAGCCGGTAGTGGTGGAGCGGAGCGGCGTCGGACTCGATCTCGTGCCGGCGCCCGGCCCACCATGCCGCCTCGGTCTCCCGCAGGCTCTCGAGCCACGCCTCCCGCGCGGCGGCGGCGGGGATGAGCCCCGCCAGCGCGTCGAGCACGGTCGCGCAGTCGCCGGCGATGCCCACGTCGGGAACGCGGTTGCGCCCGAGCTCGCGCGGGTCGCCGTGGACGTGGACGAGCGTGCCCGTGCCGAAGCGGCCGTAGCGCAGGCGGAAGTCGAGCGTGGCGCCGACGACGAGCACGGCGTCGGCGGTGTCGAGGGCCGCGCTCCGTGCGTGCTGGAAGAAGAGCGGATGATCGGGCGGCAGCGAGCCGCGGCCCGAGCCGTTGAGGAACACGGGCGCCTGCAGCGCCTCGGCAAGGCGCGCGAGCGCGTCGGCCCCGCCGTCCCACCACACGCCGGAGCCGGCGACGACGGCCGGGCGCTCGGCCCGCGCGAGCAGCGCGGCGGCGCGCTCGACGGCGTCCGGATCGCCGAGCACGCGTGCCGGTGCCGGCGGCGGCACGGGAGGCGCGTCCGCCTCGGCCTCCTCGAACAGCACGTCCATCGGCAGCTCCAGGTAGACCGGTCCGCGCGGCGTCGCGAGCGCATGACGGAAGGCGATCGCCACGTACTCGGCCAGGCGCGAGGCGTGCGCGCACACCCCGGCCCACTTCGTGATCGGCTTGAAGATCGAGAGCTGGTCGAACTCCTGGAGTGCCCCACGCTCTGCCTGGACGAGCGGCCGGGCGCCGCCGATCACGAGCAACGGCACCTGGGCGGCAGATGCGTTCGCGACCGCGGTGACCGTGCCCGTCACCCCGGGGCCCGCCGTCACGACGGCGACGCCGCACTGCCGGCGGACACGTCCCCACGCCTCCGCCGCATGCGCCGCGGACTGCTCGTGCCGCACGTCGACGACGCGCACGCGCTCGCGCCTGCAACCCTCGTAGATCGGCATCACGTGGCCGCCGGAGAGCGTGAAGACGACGTCGACGCCGGCGGCGGCAATCGCCTGCGCGACGAGATGTCCACCCTGTAGCCGGTCGCCCACGAACGCAGCCTACGACACGTGGGCGCGCGGAGAGGGCGGAGCAGGACGTGCCGCTAGAATCCCGCTCCGTGGACCTCGACGTCGTCTTCCTCGGGACGTCAGGCTCCGCCCCGACGGCTCAGCGCGCCCCCGCCGCGACGCTCGTGCGTCGCGGCGGCGAGCGCATCCTGATCGACTGCGCCGAGGGGACGCAGCGCCAGCTCCTGCGCTCGGACGTCGGCCTCGTCGACCTGCCCGAGATCTTCGTCACGCACCTCCATGCCGACCACACGCTGGGGCTGCCCGGCATGCTGAAGACGTTCGCGCTCCGCGGCCGCGAGCTGCCGCTGGCGGTCTACGGCCCGACGGGCCTGCGCGACCTGTTCGGGACGCTGCGGCGCGTCATCGGCAAGCTCACCTACGAGGTGGCAACGGTCGAGCTGGAGGCGGGAGACGCGCTCGAGCGCGGCGAGTACGCGATCCGGCCGTTCCGCGTCTCCCACGGCGTCCCCGCGCTCGGCTACGCGCTCGTGGAGCAGGCGCGGCCCGGACGCTTCGACGTGGCGGCGGCCGACGCGCTCGGCGTCCCACACGGGCGCGAGCGCGGCGCGCTGCAGCGCGGCGAGGCGGTGACGCTCGCCGACGGATCGGTCGTCACGCCCGAGCAGGTGCTCGGGGAGGCGCGCGCGGGCCGCAGCGTCGTGCTCACGGGCGACACCGGCCCCGCCGCCAGCGTCGTCGACGCCGCGCACGGTGCCGACGTGCTCGTGCACGAGGCGACGTTCTGCGCGGACGAGCGCGGGCGCGCCCGGGAGACGGGGCACTCGACCGCGGGCGAGGCCGCTCTCGTGGCCCGGGAGGCCGGCGTGCGGCTGCTCGCGCTCACGCACCTGTCGAGCCGGTACTTCGGCCCGGACGTCGCCGCCGAGGCGCGCCAGCTGTTCCCCGCCACGGTCGTGCCGCGCGACTTCGACACGATCGAGATTCCCTTCCCGGAGCGTGGAGCGCCCGTGCTCGTCCCGCGGGGGGCGCGGCGCGGACACCTCCCCGCCGCGGACGCCCCGCAGTGACGCCCGCAGCGGACGGCCGCGCTCCGCGCTTCGACGAGCGTGCCGCCCGCTACGACGACCTGCGCCCGACCTCCGCCGCCTGGTGGGAGCGCTTCGAGGTGCTCGTGGAGGCCGCCGACCTGCGCGGCCGGCGCCTGCTCGACGTCGGCTGCGGCACGGGCCAGCTCGCCACGGCGCTCGTCGAGCGCGCGCACGCGAAGGTGTGGGGGATCGACCCGAGCGCCGAGATGCTGGCCGTCGCGCGGCGGCGCGTGCCCCGCGGCGTCGGGCTCAAGCGCGCCTGCGCCGAGGACCTGCCCTTCCGCGACGGCTGGTTCGACCGCGTCACGATGTCGCTCGTCGTCCACCTCGTCGACCGCCCCGCCGCCTTCGCCGAGGCCTTCCGCGTGCTCGCGCCGGGCGGGAGGCTCGCGATCGCGACATTCCATCCCGACCATTTCGACGGCTACTGGCTGCGCGGCTTCTTCCCGTCGATCGCCGTGATCGACCGGCATCGCTTCCCCTCGCCGCGGGAGCTCGAGCGGCAGCTTGCGAGCGCCGGCTTCGCGGCGACCGCGGCGATCCGCGTTCGGTCCGTGGAGACGCTCGCTCGCGAGCAGGCGCTCGCGCGCATCCGGGGACGGCACATCTCGACGTTCGACCTGCTCGACGCCGACGAGCTGCGCGAGGGCTCCGCGCGCGCGGAGCGCGAGCTCCCCGACCGCGTCGAGGTGAGGCTGGAGCAGCTCGTCGTCGTCGCCCACCGCTAACATCACTCGAGTCCCCCTTTAAGCCGGTCCCGTGAGGCCGGAAAGGAGCACGATGACGACCCATCTGCCGAGCCGGCCGGCGCCGAAGGAACTGCTCGACGCCGAAGCGCTCTCGCGCACCATCTCCCGCATCGCGCACGAGCTCATCGAGCGCAACGACGTCCTCGGCGAGGTCGCCCTCGTCGGCATCCACACCCGCGGCGTGCCGCTCGCCCGGCGCCTGCGCAGGCTCGTCGCCGAGCGCTCGGGTGTCGAGGTCGCGCTCGGCTCCGTCGACATCACCTTCCACCGCGACGACGTGCTCGTGCGCGCAGGCGGCGCGCCACGGCACGCACAGCCCGTCGTGCGCGGCACCACGCTCGACTTCGAGCTCGAAGGCAAGACCGTCGTGCTGGTCGACGACGTTCTCTTCACGGGGCGCACGATCCGCGCGGCCATCGACGCGCTCCTGGAGTACGGGCGCCCCGCCCGCGTGCAGCTCGCGGTCCTCGTCGACCGCGGGCACCGCGAGCTTCCGATCAGGCCCGACTACGTCGGCAAGAACCTGCCCACGGCACGGGCCGAGCGCGTCCAGGTGCAGCTGCTCGAAGTCGACGACGTCGACCGGGTGCTGCTGCTCGGCCGAGCGGAGGGGAACGATGGCTGAGATCCGGCTCGCAGGCCGCCCGCCGTCCCCACCGCGCCGCCATCTCCTCGCCGTCTCCGACCTCGGACGCGAGGACGTGGAGCGCATCCTCGGCACGGCCGCGACCCTCGCGCGCTCGCTCGACCGGGAGGTGAAGAAGCTGCCCGCGCTGCGCGGCAGGCTCGTCGTCAACCTCTTCTACGAGTCCTCGACGCGCACGCTCTCGAGCTTCGACCTCGCCGCGAAGCGGCTCTCGGCGGACACGATGTCCTTGCGCTCGTCGGGCTCGTCGGTCGACAAGGGCGAGTCTCTGAAGGACACGGCCCTCACGCTGGCCGCGTACGACCCCGACGTGATCGTGATCCGGCACCCGTGCATCGGGGCGCCGCAGGTGGTGGCAGGCGCGACCGCGGCCCACGTCGTCAACGCCGGGGACGGCAAGCACCAGCATCCGACACAGGCGCTGCTCGACCTCTACACGATGCGGGAAGCCCTTGGCCGGCTGGAGGGCCTGCACGTGGCGATCGTCGGAGACGTGCTCCACTCGCGCGTCGCCCGCTCGCTCGTCGAGGCGCTCGCGCTCGTCGGCGCCCGCACGACGCTCGTCGCTCCGCCGACGCTGCTGCCGCGCGGGATCGAGGCGCTGGGCTGTGCGACGACGACGGACATCCGCGAGATCGCGCACGCCGACGTCGTCTACGTGCTGCGCATGCAGCACGAGCGCATGCTGCCCGGCGCCGCGTTCGTGCCGTCCCTGCGCGAGTACACCGCGCTGTGGGGGATCACGCCCGACCGCGTTCGCGCAGGGCAGGTCGTCATGCACCCGGGGCCGATGAACCGGGGTGTCGAGATCGACCCCCGCGTGGCCGACTCCGGCGCTGCGCTCGTGAGCGAGCAGGTGCGCGCCGGTCTCGTCGTGCGGATGGCTGTGCTCTACGACCTGCTCACGAGCGGACCGGTCGAGATCGTTCGGGCACTGGAGGTCGCATGACGCTCTTCTGCCGCGGCGGCGCGCGCGACACGCTGCGCATCGAGGGCGCACGCGTGCTCGACCCGGCCGGAGGCGTCGACGGCGCGTTCGACGTCGCGATCGAGCACGGGCGCATCACCAGGCTCGAGCCCGCCGCGGAGGCGGCTCGCGGCCTCGTGCTGGCGCCGGCGTTCGTCGACCCGCACGTCCACCTGCGCACGCCCGGCCGCGAGGACGAGGAGACCGTCGCCAGCGGCACCGCCGCCGCGGCAGCAGGCGGCTACTGCGCGATCCTCGCGATGCCGAACACCGATCCCGTCGTCGATTGCGCCTCGGTGCTCGGCGCGCTCATCGAGGCGGCGCGCGCGGAGGCGGTCGTGCCGACGGGGTTCGTGGCGGCGATCTCCAGGGGCCTGCGGGGCGATCAGCTGACCGAGATGGCGGAGCTCGCGGCGCTCGGGGCCGCGGGCTTCAGCGACGACGGCAAGCCCGTCGTATCGGCCGGGCTCATGCGGCGCGCCCTGCAGTACAGCGCCGTCGCGGGGCGGCCGCTGGCGCTGCACGAGGAGGAGCCGACGCTCTCGCGCGACGGGCAGATGCACGAGGGCGCCGTCTCCGCCGAGCTCGGGCTGGCAGGGTGGCCGTCGGTCGCCGAGTCGACGATGATCGAGCGCGACTGCGCCCTAGCTGCATACGAGCAGAGGTCTTTGCATATAATGCACGTCTCGGCGCGTGAGTCCGTGGCCGCGGTCAGAGCTGCGCAGGCGCGCGGGGTGGCCGTGACCGCGGAGGCCACGCCACACCACCTCTGCCTCACCGACGACGCCGTGCGCACACTCGACACCAACGTGAAGATGAACCCGCCGCTGCGGTCGGAGGACGACCGGCAGGCGCTCCTCGATGGCCTGCGCGACGGCACGATCGCGTGCGTCGCCACCGACCATGCGCCGCACGCACGGCACGAGAAGGACGTGCCCTTCGAGGAGGCGCCGTTCGGCGTCATCGGCCTCGAGACCGCTTTCTCGGCGCTCTACACGTTCCTCGTCGAACCCGGCGTGCTCCCGCTCGAGCTGGTACTCGAGCGCATGTCGGCAGGACCCGCGCAGGCGTTCGGCCTGCCGCTGCCGCGGATCGCCGAGGGCGAGGTCGCGAACGTCGTGCTTCTCGATCTCGAGGCCCGCTGGACGGTCAGCGAGGAGGAGACGCGCTCGCGCTCGGTCAACTCGTGGTTGCTCGGGCGGACGTTGCGGGGCGCGGTCGTCAAGACCGTCGCCGACGGCCGCGTGGTGTTCGCGGCATGACGGCCGGATATCTGCTGCTCGAGGACGGCACCGTCTTCCGCGGGCGCTCCGTCGCCGCGCCCGGCGCGGCGTTCGGCGAGGCGGTGTTCACGACGGCGATGACGGGATACCAGGAGACCGTCACCGACCCGAGCTTCTCCGCGCAGCTCGTGTGCTTCACGGCGCCGATGATCGGGAACTACGGCGTCGCGGACGAGCGCCTCGAGTCGGCGAGGCCGTGGGCGGCGGCGGTGCTCATGCGACGCTGCGGCGGCGAGACCTGGCCGGCATGGCTCGCCGGGCACGGCATCGTCGCGCTCGACGAGCTCGACACGCGGGCGCTCGTGCTGCGGATCCGCGAATCCGGGGCGATGCGCGCCGTCGCCGTCGCCGACGAGTCCGCGCTCCCGGTCGGCGACGCGCTCGAACAGGTGCTCGCACAGCCGCCGATGGAAGGCCGGGCGCTCGTCGCGGCCGTCTCGCGCGCGGAGCCTGCCGTCTACAACGAGGACGGCAAGGTGCGCGTCGCCGTCGTCGACTACGGCGCGAAGACGTCGATCATGCGGCGCCTGCGTGCCGCCGGCGCCGCAGTCACCGTGTTCCCGCACCTCGCGGATCCCGACCGGCTCGCCTCCTTCGACGGCGTGCTGCTGTCGAACGGGCCCGGCGACCCCGAGCCGCTGACGGCCGAGGTGGAGGTGATCCGGAGCCTGCTCGGGCGCACGAGCGTGCTCGGGATCTGCCTCGGCCACCAGCTGCTCGGTCTCGCCACCGGGCACGAGACCTTCAAGCTGCCGTTCGGCCATCGTGGCGCGAACCATCCGGTGCTCGACCGGCGCTCCGGGCGTGTCCTCGTCACGAGCCAGAACCACGGCTTCGCCGTGCGCGCGGCCGCGGGCGAGGAGGCGACGCACGTGTCGCTCTACGACGGCACCGTCGAGGGCTTCGACTTCCCGGACATGAACGCGCGCTCGGTCCAGTTCCACCCCGAGGCCGGGCCGGGAACCCACGATGCCTGGCCGATCCTCGAGCGCTGGGTCGCGGACCTGGTGGAGGCCCGCTGATGCCCGCGCGGCGCGACCTGCGTTCGATCTGCGTGATCGGCTCGGGCCCGATCGTGATCGGCCAGGCCTGCGAGTTCGACTACTCCGGCTGCCAGGCGCTCAAGGTGCTGCGCGAGGACGGCTACCGCACGATCGTGATCAACTCGAACCCGGCCACGATCATGACCGACCCCGGCTTCGCCGACCGCACCTACGTCGAGCCTCTCGACCTGGAGGCGGTCGCGGACGTGCTGCGCCGCGAGCGCCCGGACGCGATCCTGCCGACGCTCGGCGGCCAGACCGCTCTCAACCTCGCGGTCGAGCTGTCCGAGTCCGGCGTGCTGGACGAGCTGGGCGTCGAGCTGCTCGGCGCGCGGGTGGACGTGATCCGCCGTGCCGAGGACAGGCGGCTGTTCCGCGAGGCGGTGCAGAGCTGCGGCCTCACCACGCCCGCGTCGCGTATCGTCACGTCGCTCGACGACCTGCACGGCGTGACACTTCCGGCGGTGGTGAGGCCGGCCTTCACGCTCGGCGGGCACGGCGGAGGCTTCGCCGACGACCGGGCCGCGCTCCGCCGCCAGGTGGAGAGCGGCCTGCGCGAGAGCCCGATCTCGCAGGTGCTCGTCGAGGAGTCGGTGAAGGGCTGGGACGAGTTCGAGCTCGAGGTGATCCGCGACCGCAACGACAACGTCGTCATCGTCTGCTCGATAGAGAACCTCGACCCGATGGGTGTGCACACCGGGGACTCCGTCACCGTCGCGCCGCAGATGACGCTCTCGGACGAGGCCTACCAGGAGCTGCGCGACGCCTCCGCCGCCATCATCCGCGCCGTCGGCGTCGAGACGGGCGGCTCCAACATCCAGTTCGCGCGCTCGCGGGAGACCGGCGCGCTCCGCGTCATCGAGATGAATCCCCGTGTCTCGCGCTCGTCGGCGCTCGCGTCGAAGGCGACGGGCTACCCGATCGCCAAGGTGGCGGCCAAGCTCGCCGTCGGCTACACGCTCGACGAGATCCCGAACGACCTCACGAAGACGACGCCGGCGAGCTTCGAGCCGACGCTCGACTACGTGGTCGTGAAGTTCCCGCGCTTCGCGTTCGAGAAGTTTCCCGGCGCCGATCCCACCCTCGGCACGCAGATGAAGTCCGTGGGCGAGGCGATGGGCATCGGCCGCACGTTCTCGGAGGCGTTCCTGAAGGCATTCGGCTCGCGCGAGCTCGACCCCGGCGCGCCGACGCCGTGGGCGACCTTCGACGACATCCCGGAGGGCGTGCACCCGTGGTTCACGGAGCAGCTCGCGCAGGCGCGCCGCGAGCTCGCCTCGCGCGATATCCGCCGTGCCAAGCGCGCGGGCTGGGGCGACGACTCGATCGGCGCGGCGTGGGGGACGAGCGGCGACGACGTGCGCCGCGTCCGCTACGCCAGGGGAATCCGGCCCTCGTACCGCCGTGTCGACTCCTGCGGGGGCGAGGTCGAGGCGGGCTCGAACTACTACTACTCGACGTGGGGCGAGGAGGACGAGCCGCTGCCGCCCGCGACGAAGCCGCGCGTCGTGATCATCGGCTCGGGGCCGAACCGGATCGGGCAGGGGATCGAGTTCGACTACTGCTGCGTCCACGCCGTGCAGACCTTCCGCGCGCTCGGCTACGAGGCGGTGATGATCAACTGCAATCCCGAGACGGTGTCGACCGACTACGACACGTCCGACCGGCTCTACTTCGAGCCGCTGTCACCGGAGGAGGTGCTCGCGGTCCTCGACCGCGAGCGCCCCGAGGGCGTGGTGACGCAATTCGGCGGCCAGACGCCGCTGCGGCTCGCCCGGCACATCGAGGCCGCCGGGTACGCGATCATGGGGACGCCGCACGCGGCGATCGACCTGGCCGAGGATCGCGAGCTGTTCGGCGCGCTCGCCGACCGGCTCGGCGTGCGCTGCCCGCCGTGGGCGACCGTCGACGGCGAGGAGGAGGCGCTCGCGGCGGCGGCGAGCATCGGCTATCCCGTGCTCGTGCGCCCGTCGTACGTGCTCGGTGGCCGCGCCATGCGCGTCTGCTACGACGACGGGCAGCTGCGCGAGGCGATGGCGGCCGTCTCCGGCTCGGTGCTGCTCGACCGCTTCGTCGAGAACGCGATCGAGGTCGACGTCGACGCGCTCTGCGACGGGGAGGACGTGGTCATCGCCGCCGTCATGCAGCACGTGGAGGAGGCCGGCGTGCACTCGGGCGACTCGGCCTGCGTGCTGCCGGCGCAGTCGCTCACGCTCGCGAACACGCTCGAGGTGGAGCATGTCGTGAAGCGGTTGGGGCCGGCGCTCGGGGTCGTCGGGCTCCTCAACGTGCAGCTCGCGATCGCCGACTCGACGGTCTACGTGCTCGAGGCGAACCCGCGCGCGTCGCGCACCGTTCCGTTCGTGTCGAAGGCGATCGGCATCAACCTCGTCGAGGCCGCGTGCAAGCTCGCGGCGGGGCAGAAGCTGCGCGACCTGCGGCTGCCGACGCCGCGGCCGACCGACGTGAGCGTGAAGGCCGCCGTGCTGCCGTTCGCGCGCTTCCCGGGCTCCGACGCCGTGCTCGGCCCCGAGATGCGCTCGACCGGCGAGGTGATGGCGAGCGCCGCCGACCTCCCGACCGCGTTCGCGAAGGCGGAGCGCGCCGCCGGCAGGCCGCTCCCGACCTCCGGCACCGCATTCCTGTCGGTCAACGACGCCGACAAGCCGAGCGTGGCGCCGATCGCGGCGGCGCTCGCAGGGCTCGGGTTCACGCTCGTCGCCACCGAGGGCACGGCGCGCACCCTCAGGGCAGCCGGCCTCGACGTGGAGGAGATCGCCAAGGTCGCCGACGCGGACGCGAGCGAGCGCACGGTCGTCGACCTCGTGCGCGACGGGCGCTGCGATCTCATCGTCAACACGCCGCAGGGCTCGGGCGCGCGCGCCGACGGCTACCGCATCCGCGAGGCCGCGATCAGCGCCCGGGTGCCGTGCATCACGACGATCTCCGGCGCCGCCGCGGCGGTGCACGCGATCGCCAACGCCCGGGCCGAGACGGTGCTCTCGCTGCAGGAGCGCATCGGGATCGGCGGCTGAGACGCGGATGCGGCGCGCGCTCGTCGAGGTCGTCGGCACCGAGCCGGTCGGCCCCTACACGCTGCTGCGCGTCGGGCGCGGGAGCCTCTCGCCCGGCATGCCGGGGCAGTTCTTCATGCTGGAGGCGCCCGGTCGCGTGCTGCCGCGGCCGATGTCGCTGTGCCTCGCGCCTGCGGGCGAGCTCGCGTTCCTGATCGATCCCGTCGGGCCCGGCACGCGCGCGCTCTGCGCGCTCGCCGCCGGCGAGCGCCTGCACGTCCTGGGGCCGCTCGGCAACGGCTTCGATCTCGCCGTGCGGCGCCCGCTGCTCGTCGGCGGCGGCATCGGCGTGGCGCCGCTGCCGTACCTGTCGCGGGCACTCGGCCGGCCGCGTGCGCTGCTCGGCTTCCGCAGCGCCCACCACGCCGAGGCGGCGGCACTCGTCCCGGGCGCCGAGGTGGTGCTCGAGCCGACCTACGTCACCGCGCTGCTGCCCGACGATCCCGGCGACGTGCTCGCGTGCGGGCCCGAGCCGATGCTCGCGGCGCTGCGGCAGCGCGTGCCGGGGGCGCAGCTGGCCTGGGAGGCGCCGATGGCCTGTGGCTACGGCGCCTGCTACGGCTGCGTCGTCGAGGTCGACGGCCGCCTGCAGCGGCTCTGTGTCAGCGGCCCCGTTCTGCGCGCGGCGTGACCGTTCCCCTGCTCAACGCGAGCGGCTGCCTCGACGCGCTCACCGCCCCGGACGTCGCCCGCAGCCTCGACGCGTTCGTGACGAAGACGATCACACCGCTGCCGCGGGACGGCAACCCCCCGGTGCGCATCGCCGAGACCCGTGCCGGCATGCTCAACGCCATCGGCCTGCAAGGCCCCGGCGTGGACGCGCTCGTCTCCGACGTCCTCCCGCGCCTCGCCGCGCTGGGGCTGCACGTGTGGGTGTCGGTGGGCGGCTTCTCCGCGCGGGACTTCGCGGGCATCTGCGAGCGCCTCGACGGGCGCGACGACGTCGAGGTGCTCGAGCTCAACCTCTCCTGCCCGAACGTCGAGGAGGCGCCCGAGTCGTCGGCCGAGATCGTGGCGGCCTGCCGCGAGGCCACGCGCAAGCCGCTGTACGCGAAGCTGTCGCCCGCGACCTGGGACATTGCGGAGTCCGCCCGCGCCGTCGTCGCCGCCGGCGCGGACGGGCTCTCGCTCGTCAACACGATCCGCGGTCTCGCACTCGATCCCGCCACGCTGCGGCCGCGGCTGGCACGGGCGCTGGGCGGATACTCGGGGCCGGCCCTGAAGCCGATCGCGCTCGCGTGCGTCTGGGCGTGCGCGGCCGCCGTCGAGGTTCCGATCGTCGGCATGGGGGGCGTCGTCACCGGTATCGACGCGCTGGAGCTCGTCGCGGCCGGCGCCAGCGTTGTCTCGCTGGGCACCGTGCTCTTCTCCGACCCGGGAGCGCCCGGGCGCATCCGCGGCGAGCTCGCAGCCGAAGCGGCGGCCCGCGGCTTCCGCGATCCGGCCGACGCACGCGCTGTTGCCAGAAGTAACCGAGAAAAAGCCCTGTAAATGCGCAACAACAGTTGTGCTTGACCGGCCGCCCGGGATTGTTAGACTCGGGCGCTCATGGTCGCGTCGAAGACTCAAGCCCAGGCGCCCGCTCGCTCACTCGATCAGCGGATGGAGGCGCTCAGGAGGGCGAACGACATCCGCGTCCGCAGAGCTCAGCTGAAGAAGGACCTCAAGGAGGGCACGGTGCAGATCGAGGGCATCCTCCTCGATCCGCCGGAGTACGTCTCCACCGCGAAGGTGTTCGACATGCTGATGGCGGTGCCGAAGTTCGGGCGCGTCAAGGCCGCGCGCCTGCTGAACCAGTGCCGCATCAGTCAGTCGAAGACGGTCGGCGGCCTTTCCGAGCGCCAGCGCAACGAGCTGGTGTCGCTCTTCAACCGCTGAACACGCGTGCCGAAGGGCTCGCGGCATCGCCGGTAGGGTTGGCCGCGATGAGCGCGCAGCCGGTCTTCGTCATCACGGGCCCGTCCGGTGCCGGCAAGGGCACGCTGATCAGGGCGCTCGTGGAGCGGCTGCCCGAGCTGGAGGTCGCGGTCTCCGCCACCACGCGGCCGATGCGCCCCGGCGAGGTGAGCGGACGCGAGTACTGGTTCCTCGACGAGGAGCAGTTCGTCGCCCGCGTCGAGGCGGGCGAATTCCTCGAGCACGTGCAGTACGTGTCGCGCAAGCGCTACGGGACGCTGCGCTCGGAGATGGCGCGCATCGCCGCGGAGGGGCGCGTCTGCGTCCTCGAGCTCGAGCTCGAGGGCGCGCTCAGGGTGCAGGAGGAGGTCGAGCGTGCCGTGACGATCTTCATCGCCGCCGACGTGGCCGAGCTCGAGCGTCGGCTGCGCGAACGCGCGACCGAGTCGACGGGCGAGATCGAGGACCGGATCCGGCTCGCACGGCGCCAGCTCGAGCAGGCGCACCGGTTCCGCTACATGGTGCGAAACGACGACGTCCATCGGGCCACCGAGGTGCTCTCGGCGATCGTCGAGCGGGAGCTCGATCTTGCCGGTACCATGGTCGCGCAATGATCGAACCCCGCATCGACGACCTTCTCGAGCACGTCGACTCGCGCTACGCGCTGGTGATCGTCGCCGCCAAGCGCGCGCGCCAGATCAACAGCTACCACCACCAGCTCGGCGAGGGCCTGGGCTTCGAGGACGCGCCGCCGCCGCTCGTGCAGTCGCGCTCGAAGAACTACCTGACGATGGCGATGGAAGAGATCGCGCAGGCGAAGATCGCGTACGCGTACCGCCCCTAGGACCCGCCGGCTCCTCCTTCTCCACCTCCTGACGGCACAATGTGCGCCGTGGCGCGCATCGTCCTCGGCATCACCGGCGGAATCGCCGCCTACAAGGCGTGCGAGGTGGTGCGCCTGCTCGTGCGCGGCGGACACGATGTGCTGCCGCTGCCCACGCGAGGCGCCGAGCGCTTCGTCAGCGCCGAGACGTTCTTCGCGCTCGCGCGTCGCGAGCGGCCAGCCGACCCGTACCCGCATCTCCAGCGCGCCGACCTGCTGCTGATCGCGCCGCTGACCGCGCACACGGCGGCGCGGCTCGCGCACGGCCTCGCCGACGACGTGCTCACCGAGGCGGCACTCGCGCATCGCGGCCCGCTGCTCGTCGCGCCGGCGATGAATTCGGCCATGTGGGAGCACCCGGCGACGCGGGCGAACTTCGAGACGCTGCGCGCTCGCAGCGTCGAGATCATCGGCCCGAGCGCCGGCGAGCTCGCCGAGGGCGAGGTCGGATGGGGCAGGATGGCGGAGCCGGCCGCGATCGTCGAGCGTGCGCTCGCCCTCCTCGGCGAGCAGGCGCCATCCACGCTTGCCGGCCGCCGCGTCGTCGTCACGGCCGGCGGCACGCGCGAGCCGCTCGACGCCGTGCGCTACGTCGGCAACCGCTCGTCGGGGCGCATGGGCGTCGCGCTGGCAGACGGTGCGCGACGGCGCGGAGCCGCCGTGACGCTGCTTGCCGCCAACCTCGGCGTCCCGGCGCCCGCCGGCGTGGAGGTGGTGCAGACCCCGACGGCGGCCGATCTCGAGCGCGAGGCGATGGCGCGCCGCGACGCCGACGTGATCGTGATGGCCGCCGCCGTCGCCGACTACCGGCCGGCGGCGGCGGGCGACGGCAAGCGTGCGAAGAGCGCCGAGCCGTGGCACGTCGAGCTCGTGCCGACCGTCGACGTCGCCCGCGCGCTCGGCAGCGCGCGCGACCCGTCGCAGGTGCTCGTCGCCTTCGGCGCCGAGCAGGGGCCGGACGGCCTCGTGCGCAAGCGCGCGATGCTCGACGACAAGAACGTCGACCTCGTCGTCTACAACGACGTGGGGCGGTTCGACATCGGCTTCGACAGCGACGACAACGAGGTCACGCTCGTCTCGCGGGACGGCGAGCGCCTGGTGCCGAAGGCGCCGAAGCCGGCAGTCGCGGAGGCGGTCCTCGACGAGGTCGAGCGCCTGCTCGCGCAGCGCCGCCGCTGAGCGCGAGCGCGGCGCACGTTCCTCCCGGCGCGGTCGCGGCGGAGCTCTTGACGCCTCCGGCACGATGACCCCATGAGCGAGGCCTACGATCTCTACCAGCAGGGCCGGCGCCACCTGCGCAGCGGCATGGCGGCACAGGCGACCGTGGCGCTCGAGAAGGCGAAGAAGCTCGAGCCCGACAAGGCGTCCATCCGCGAGGCGCTCGGCATCGCCTACTTCCGCATCACGCGCTGGGCCGCCGCGGAGGCGGAGTTCCGCAAGGTGCTCGAGCTGTCCCCGGTCGACGACTACGCGCACTACGCGCTCGGACGCACCTTGCAGAAGCAGGGCCGTGGCGCCGAGGCAAGCCGCTACCTCAAGCTCGCCCGCTGCCTGCGGCCGCGGTCGCCCGGCGACGGGCTCGGCCCCTGATCCGCTCAGGCGTCGTCGAGATCGTCGAGCAGGCTCGTATAGCGGCGGAAGCGCCTTCTCGCCGCACGTCCGAAGGCATCGCGGTAGTCGGCGGCCGCCGCGTCGTCGAGCGTGGACGCATACGTCTCGCGGATGTCGAGCAGCCGGTCGGCGATCGCATCGACGACGAGCTGGTAGTCGCCGTAGGCCTCCTCCGCCTCGTCGCGGCCGACCGCGTTCCACGCGGCCTCGGCGGCGTCGGCCTCCTGGAGCAGATCGGCCTCGTCTTCGGCGAAGAGCGCGAGCTGGCGCTCGATGACGTCGCGGAAGCGGCTGCTGCGCCGGCCGAACATCACGTCAGCTCCCGGTACAGCGCCAGGTGGGCGGCGGCGGCGCGCTCCCAGGTGAGCTCGTCGCGGGCGCGCATCGCGCCCGCGCGTGCCTGCGCGAGCGCATGTGCGTCGTCGAGCAGCCGGCGTAGCGCGTCGGCGAGCGCCTCCTCGTCGCCCGCCGGCACGACCGCGCCCGCGCCGAAGGCGCCCACGATCTCGCCGAGCCCGCCGACGTCGTAGACGATCGCGGGCACACCGGCTCCCAGCGCCTGAAGGAGCGCGCCCGACTGGTCGAGCTCGGCGCGATAGGGGAAGAGCGCCACCGTCGCCTCGCCGAGCGCCTGCTCCAGCTCGGCTTGCGAGAGGTAGCCGAGTCGCCACTCGCCACGGTCGCCTGCGGTCTCGCGCAGGCGCTCGAGGGGCATGCGCGGGTCGCCCGCGACGAGCAGGCGGGCCCCGTCGACGCGGCCGACGGCCGCGACGGCGTCCGCGAGCCCCTTGTAGGGCCGGATGACGCCGAGGGCGAGCGCGGTGCGCCCGTCGTCGCGACGCGGCGGCTCGCTGCGAAAGACCGGGTGCGGGATGACGCGCAGCCGCTCCTCCGCGACGCCGAAGTCCGCGAGCGTGCGCCGGCCGTTCTCGCTGTGGGTGATGACGCGCTCGACGCGGGAGAACAGCCGCCGCCACGTGCGTGTCCTGTGCGCAGTGCGGCGCGGCAGCAGGTCGTGCGCCGTGAACACGAGCGGTGCGCGGGAGGCGAGGAGCCAGGCGTCGACCTCGGGCGCGGAGAGCCACTGCAGGTGCGTGACGTCCGCGCGGGCGCGGCCCAGCCGCGACAGCGCGAACGGATGTTCCAGCGCCTTCACGGCCAGCCGCAGCCGCGGCGCGCGCAGCCGCGCCGAGAGCGGATAGAGGCCGTCGTCGAAGCGGTAGCCGGCGGGCGCCGGGACCGCGCCGTAGCGAAAGCGCGACGTCAGCAGCGTGACGTCGGCGCCGGCGCGCGCGAGCGCCGCGGCGAGGGCGTGGTCGTACCGGGGCGTGTAGGCGGGAGGATCGGCGAGCAGGAGGCGCACGCTCTCTAGAGTAGAGCGACCGTGGCGGTGATCGTCCGCAGCCGGGATCTGTTCCGCGGCGTCGACCACGTCCTCGCGCAAAGCGCTGACCGCCTGGTCGCGGGAGCGTCGCGTGCACAATGGCGTCGTGCTCTCCGACCATGCAGCGGTCGAGCGGGAGGTCGGGTGACCTTCGAGCAGGCGCGCGCCCAGTTTCCGGTGCTGGAGCGGATCGCCTACCTGAACGCCGGCACCTTCGGGCCGATCGCGCGCGCGACGCACGCAGCCGTGGCGGCGGAGCTCGAGAGGGATCTGCGCGAGGGCCGCAGCGGCACCCCGTACTTCGGCCGCGCGATGGAGATGCGCGCGCACGTCCGTGCCGCCGTCGCCGCGCTGATCGGCGCCGAGCCCGGGCAGGTCGCGCTCACCTCCTCGACGACGGACGGCTGCAACATCGTCGTCGCGGGCATCGGTCTGGGAGCGGGGGACGAGGTCGTGACGACGAGCGACGAGCACTTCGGCCTGCTCGGCGCGCTCGGCGCCTCGGGCGCGCGCGTCGTCGTCGTCGAGCCCGATCCCGAGCGCATCGCCGCCGCGGTGACGCCGCGCACGCGGCTGCTGGCCCTGTCGCAGGTGCTGTGGACGACGGGGCGCCTGCTGCCGGTGCGCGAGCTGCGCGCCGCCACCGGCGTGCCCGTGCTCGTCGACGGCGCCCAGTCGGTCGGCGCCGTCCCCGTCGACGTCGACGGCATCGACTTCCTCACCGTGTCGGGCCAGAAGTGGCTGTGCGGCCCCGACACGACCGGCGCGCTGTTCGTGGCGCGACCCGACGAGCTCCGTGTCGCGTCGCCGAGCTACTTCTCGCAGGTCGCCTACGCGCCGGACGGGTCGTTCACGGCGCGCGAGGGCGCGGCCCGCTTCGAGCCGAACTGGTGGCCGGCGGCCTCGCTCGCGGGCCTGCTCGCGGCCGTCGGCACGCGTCCCGCGTGGGCGTTCGACCGCGCCGCCGCGACAGCCGAGCGGTGTCGCTCGCTCCTCGCGGAGCACGTCGAGGTGATCGTGCCCGAGGAGCGCGCGACGCTCGTCGCGTTCCGCCCTGTCGAGGAGGCGGCGGCTCTCGTCGAGCGCCTTTTCGCCGCCGGCGTGCACGTGCGCGAGATCCCGCGCAGCGGCCTCGTGAGGGTCTCGTGCGGCTGGTGGACGAGCGACGGCGACCTCGACCGGCTCGTGTCGGAGCTCGCGCGATGAGGCGCGAGGGCGGCTGTCTCTGCGGCGCCGTCCGCTATGCCGTGGACGGTCCGCTGCGCGACGTGCTCGTGTGCCATTGCCCGGAGTGCCGGCGCTGGGCAGGCCGCGCGTGGGCCGCGACCGCGGCGCGTCGCGAGCAGCTGGCGCTGCTCGAAGACCGCGGGCTGCGCTGGACGGCGGCGCCCGCCTCGGATTCGGGTGCGAGCCACGGCTCCTGCGCCGAGTGCGGCGCGAGCCTGTTCTGGGACGCGCCCGGACGCCCGACCGTGTCGATCGGCGTCGGCACGCTCGACGACGCGGCCGGCCTCGAGCTCGCCGGGCACGTGTACGCGCGCTCCGCCCAGCCCTGGGAGCGTCCGCCCGCCGGCGCGACGACGTTCCCGGCCGCGTATCCGGCGGACGCGGCGCCGCTACGCTGGCGCCCGTAGCGACGTCCTACGCGGCCGCAAGGCCGAGCTCGGCGGCGACGGGGCGCAGTGCCGCGACGACGTTCGCGATGTGCTCGTCGAGCTCGAGGCCGAGGAGCTCCGCGCCTGCGTAGACCTCGTCCCGGTGCACGCCGGCGGCAAACGACGGCTGCTTCAGCTTCTTGCGCACCGACTTCGGCTCGAGCCCCTCGAGGCCGGTCGGCCGCACGAGCCCGCACGCGTGCACGAACCCCGACAGCTCGTCGCAGGCGAACAGCGTCTTCTTGAGGGGCGTGTCACGCGGGATGCCCACGTGCTCCGCGTGCGAGAGCACCGCCTCGATCAGCTCCTCCGGGTATCCCTCCTCGCGCAGGATGGGGGCGCCGTCCTGTGGATGCCGGTCGAGCGTGGGGTGGATCTCGTAGTCGAAGTCGTGCAGGAGCGCGGTGCACCCCCACAGCTCCTCGTCCTCGCCGAAGCGGCGTGCGTAGGAGCGCGTCGACGCCTCCACGGCCAGCGCGTGCCGGAGCAGCGACTCGCTCGTCGTGTAGCGGGTCAGGGTCGCCCAGGCTCTGTCGCGGGTCACGCGCACGGAGGGGTACGATAGCGCCCGCCTCATGCAGTCGTTCGTCATCCAGGGCGGCCGCCCGCTCTCCGGGACCGTCCGCGCCTCGGGCAACAAGAACGGCGCGCTGCCGATCCTCGCCGCCACGCTGCTCGCCTCCGAGGAGGTGCGCCTGTCGAACCTGCCGCGCATCCGCGACGTGGAGGTGATGGTGGAGCTGCTCGCCGACCTCGGCGCGGACGCCGTCTGGACGGGCCCGAACGAGGTGCGCGTGGACAGCTCGGGGGTGACGAAGACGGAGCTCGATCCCGACCTCTGCCGGGAGATCCGCGCGTCGTTCCTGCTCGCCGGACCGCTGCTCAGCCGCTTCGGCCGCGCCGTCGTGCCGCCGCCCGGCGGCGACGTGATCGGCCGCCGCCGCCTCGACACCCACATCCACGCGTTCGCCGCGCTGGGCGTGGAGATGGAGATGAACGGCGCCTACGACCTGCGCGCCGGCAAGCTCGTCGGCACGCGCCTCTTCCTCGACGAGGCGTCCGTGATGGGGACGGAGAACGCGATCATGGCGGCCGTGCTGGCGCAGGGCGAGACGATCGTCGGCCACGCCGCATGCGAGCCTCACGTCCAGGATCTGTGCCGCTTCCTCGTCTCCCTCGGCGCACGCGTGGAGGGGATCGGGTCGAACGTGCTCCGCATCGAGGGCGTCGAGCGCCTCGGCGGCGGCTCGTACCGCATCGGTCCCGAGCACGTCGAGGTGGCGAGCTTCGCGGCGCTCGCGGCGGTGACCGGCGGCGACCTCACGGTCGAGGACGTCGAGCCCGACGATCTCGTCTCGATCGTGCCGGCGTTCCGCAAGCTCGGCATCGAGCTCGAGGTGCGGGAGCGCACGCTGCGCGTGCCTCCCGGCCAGCAGCTCCGCGTCGTCGACGACCTCGGCGGCCAGATCCCGAAGATCGAGAGCGGCATCTGGCCTGCCTTCCCGGCCGACCTGACGTCGATCGCGGTGGTGGCGGCGACGCAGGCCCACGGCACCGTGCTCGTGTTCGAGAAGATGTTCGAGAGCCGGCTCTTCTTCGTCGACAAGCTCGTCTCGATGGGCGCGCGCATCATCCTCTGCGATCCGCACCGGGCGGTGATCACGGGCCCGGCGAAGCTCTACGGCCAGCGGCTCGAGAGCCCCGACATCCGCGCGGGCATGGCGATGGTGATCGCGGCGCTGTGCGCCGAGGGCCGCTCGTCGATCGGGAACATCCGCCAGATCGACCGCGGCTACGAGCGCATCGACGAGCGGCTGCGGGCGCTCGGCGCCGACATCGAGCGCGGCGAGCTGTGAGCGGCGCTCGCCTCACGCACGGCGCCGGCGAGAGCAACGTCGCCACGGGCATGCCCGTCCTCGACCATCTGCTGGCGCTCCTCGCCCGCGCCGGGCGGTTCGACCTCACGCTCGAGATCGAGCCGGACGAGCCCGCGGCCGAGGTCGATGCGGCGGGTGCGGCGCTCGGCCTCGCCGTGGCGCCGCTGCTTCGACCGGGGGCCCACGGGGCGGGCACGATGCCCGCCGACGAGGCGCTGGCGATGGTCGTGCTCGAGGCGTCGGGAGTGCCGCTCGTCGCGGCCAACGCCGACCTCACCGGCGCCAGCGGCCTCGGCACGGACATGGCGGCACGCTTCCTGCGGGCGCTCGCCGACGCGGCCCGTCTCACCCTGCACGTGCGCCTGATCGAGGGGGAGGACACGGACCACGTTCTCGCCGCCATCTTCAAGGCGCTCGGCGTCGCGCTCGCAGACGCCACATCCCGTCCCTGACACCGAGGAGGTCCCCGTGGAGAAGACCGTCATCCGCACCGAGAACGCCCCCGCCCCGTTCCAGGGAGCGCCGTACAACCAGGCGATCAGGGTCGGCGAGCTCGTGTTCGTCGCCGGCCAGCTCGGCCTCAAGCCCGGCGACACCGCCGTCGAGGGCGACGTCGCCGCCCAGACCGAACAGGCGCTGCGCAATCTCGCAGCGATCCTCGAGGCGGCGGGCAGCTCGCTCGACAAGCTCGTCAAGACGAGCGTGTTCCTGCAGGATCTCGGCGACTTCGCAGCCATGAACGAGGTCTACAGCCGCCATGTGGGCGAGCGCCCGCCGGCGCGGTCGACGTTCGAGGTGGCGAAGCTGCCGTCGGGCGCTCTCGTCGAGATCGAGGCCGTCGCGCACGTCTGACGCCCCGGCCGGGGCGCGGGCGGCGACAATGCAGCCGTGCCCACCGCCGTCCGCCGCTACGTCCGCTCGCTCGGCCTCGACGCCTACGTCGTCGGCGGCGCGGTGCGGGACGAGCTGCTCGGCGTGCCGCACGCCGACGAGGACTTCCTCGTGCCCGGCGTCGACCATGCCGGGCTGCGGGCGGCGCTCGAGCCGCACGGCCGCGTCGAGGAGATGGAGGTGCACGGCCAGCTCGTCGGCGTGCGCCTCTTCCCGCGCGACCCGGACGTGCGCGCGCTCGCGCCCGCGGGCATCGAGCTGACGCCGCCGCGGGCGGAGCGCTCCACGGGCCCCGGCCACCGCGACTTCGCGATCGTGAGCGGGGCCGACATCGCGATCGCGGAGGACATGGCGCGCCGCGACTTCACCGTCAACGCGATCGCCAGGCGGCTCGCGGACGGGTCGCTCGTCGACCCGTTCGGCGGTCTCGCCGATCTCGCGCGGCGCATCCTGCGCACCGTCTCCCGCGACAGCTTCCGTGAGGATCCGCTGCGCCTGCTGCGCGGCCTGCGCTTCGTCTCCCAGCTCGGCTTCGAGCCGGCGGGGGAGACGTTCGCGCAGATGCGCATGGAGGCGGCGGGGCTCGAGCACGTGTCGGCCGAGCGCATCGGCGGCGGCATCGCGGCGGACGGCATGGGGGAGCTGTCGAAGCTGCTCCTCGGGGCGCAGCCGGCACGCGCGCTTCGCCTCGCGCGCGACGCGGGCGTGCTCGAGCGCGTCATTCCCGAGATCCGCGCCGCCTTCGGCTATCGCATCCCGTCCGCGCGCCAGCCGCTGCCCCTGGACGAGCACGTCTTCGCCGCCGTCCAGGCCGCGGCCGACCACGGCGCGCCGCTCGAGGTGCGGCTGGCGGCGCTGCTGCACGACCTCGGCAAGCCGGAGGCCGACGCGGCCGGGACGGACCACGCACAGGTCGGCGCGCGCCTGGCGGGGGCGGCGCTCTCGCGCCTGCGCTACCCGGCGCGCGTGCGACGGCACGTCACGCGTGTCGTCGCAGGCCACGCCTTCCGGCTCGACGGCCCGGTCGACGGCCGCCGCGCCCGCCGTTTCCTTGCCGAGCACGGCGAGCGCGGCGCCCGCGATCTCGTCGAGCTGAAGGCGGCCGACCTGGCCGCGAAGTCGGTGCCGGAGCGTGAGCTCGCGGCGCTCTCGGCCCTGTGCGACGCGCTCGAGCGCGAGCGCGAGAGCCCGCACAGGCTGCAGGATCTCGCCGTCGACGGCAACGACCTCATCGCCGCCGGCATCCCGGCCGGACCCCGGCTCGGATCGATCCTGCGCGCGCTGCTCGACGAGGTCGTCGAGGACCCGTCGCGGAACCGGCGGGCATGGCTTCTCGCGCGCGCGGCGAAGGAGAGCGCATGAACGCCGACGCCGTGCGGGCCGCCTACGAGGCGATCCGAGCCGAGGCCGGCCCCGGCGTGACCGTGGTGGCGGCGACGAAATACGTGCCACTCGAGGACATGGCCGCGCTCGTCGAGGCCGGCATCGAGGTGGTGGGGGAGAACCGGGCGCAGGACATGGTGCGCAAGCACGACCGCTACGGGGACGCGTTTCGCTGGCACTTCATCGGCACGCTGCAGTCGAACAAGGTCAAGCTCGTCAACGGCGTCTGCGAGCTCGTGCACTCGCTCGACAGCCACTCCGCCGCGCGCCGGCTCACGGTGCCGGCGCTGCTCGAGGTGAACCTCGCCGGCGAGTCGTCCAAGAGCGGGGTGGCGGAGCGCGAGATCGAGGAGTACATGGAGCGGTACCCGCTCATCCGGGGCCTGATGACGATGCCGCCGTTCGCGCAGGATCCGGAGCAGAGCCGGCCGACCTTCCGCCGGCTCGCACAGCTTGCCCGCGACTTCGGTCTGCCCGACATCTCGATGGGTACCTCGCAGGACTGGAGGGTCGCCGTCGAGGAGGGCGCGACGCTGATCCGCGTCGGCAGCACCCTGTTCCGCTGAGAAGCGTCCTCCGACTGGGCTACGATCCGCGCGTCATGGGATTTGCCGACGTCTGGAACCGCACGCTCGTCTACTTCGGCATCGCCGAGGACGAGGAGTGGGACGAGGACGGCCTGGCGACGCAGGAGGAGCTCGAGCGGGAATACCGCTCACGGCCGAACCGTCAGAACGTGCGGCGCCTGCCGCGCCGGCGCGAGCCGGACGGCTGGTCGGACGAGAGCGTCGGCGCCGTCGACACACCGCCGCCTCCCGCCTCGAGCCGCTCGCCGCGCCCGGCGCGCCTGCGCGGCGTCGACGCGGGCAGGGTGAGCGTCCACCTCGTGCTGCCACGCAGCTTCAACGACGCGCAGCAGATCGCCGACAAGTTCAAGGACTCGGTGCCGGTGATCCTCAACCTCCAGAGCGCCGACAACGAGCTCTCGAAGCGCCTGATCGACTTCGCGAGCGGCCTCACGTACGCGCTCGACGGCAGCATGCAGCGTGTCGCCGACAAGGTGTTCCTGCTCACGCCGCGCAACGTCGAGGTGTCGGCCGAGGAGCGCGCCCGCATGATCGACAAGGGCGGGTTCTTCAACCAGGCCTGAGCGGGCGCGGCCGCTGAGCCTGCCTGCGCCCGCGGAAGGCTCCGCGCCCGCAGGGATCGCCGCCCTGACGCAGAATTCTCGTGACGTGGCCGCTCTGACTGCCAGCTTTTTCCTGCTCGCCGACCTCGCGACGTCGGCGCAGCGCTTCGTGGGCGTCTTCTTCGACGTCTACATCCTGCTCATCCTCGCCTACGTGCTGACGTCGTGGTTCCGGCTGCCGTACGCGCTCCATCGCGTGCAGCGGTTCCTCGACGACGTGTGCGAGCCCTACCTGAGGATCTTCCGGCGCGTGCTGCCGTCGCTCGGGCCGCTCGACCTCTCACCGATCGTCGCCGTGCTCTCGCTCGTCGTCGTCCAGCGGGTGCTGGACGGCGTGATCGGGCGCCTGCTGTAGGAGAAGGGAGTCACCATGCCGCTCACGCCGGTCGAGATCCGACATCTGGAGCTGAAGCGCGGGCTCTTCGGCTATCGCAAGGGCGTCGTCCACCGCATCATGGACGACATCGCCGACAGCTTCGAGGCCGTCTGGCGGGAGCGCTCGCAGCTCGCCGAGCGCGTCGAAGAGCTGGAGGCGGAGGTGAGCCGTCACCTCGAGCTCGAGGGCCTGCTGCGGGCGACGCTCGTCTCCGCGGAGAGCGCGGCGCAGGACATGCGGGAGAGCGCGCGGCGGGAGGCCGACGTGATCGTGACCGAGGCCAACGCCGAGGCGCGCAAGATCCTGCGCGACGCGATCTCCGAGAAGGAGTCGCTGCTGGGCGAGGTGCGCCGCATCCAGTCGCTCCTGCGCTCGGCGCTCGCGGTCGTCGACGAGGTGCCGGGCAGCGCGTCCGCGACTGTGCCGGAGAGCCGCTCGCCCCACGTCGGCGCCGCGCCCGCGTTCCCGGCCGCGCAGCCCCCGGAGGAGCGCACGGATCCTGGTCTGCGCAAGCTCGCCGGGTAGCGCGTCTATCCTAAGGGGCGATGGAGCCCCGCCTCACCAGGCTGCGAATGCGCGTCTCCCCGGGAGCGGGCCGCTCGGCCGTGGTCGGCCGCTACGGGGAGGGGTGGAAGGTGCGCGTCGCCGCGCCGCCCGAGAAGGGCCGCGCGAATGCCGAGGTGGTCGCTCTCGTCGCCGGATCGCTCGGGCTCGGGCGTCCGGCGGTTCGCGTCGTCGCCGGTGCCGCGTCTCGCGACAAGGTGATCGAGGTGGATGGGCTGTCCCACGAGGAGGCGGAACGGCTCCTCGCCGTCGCCGGAGAGGAGCGATCATGACCGTCGATCTCGCACAACGCCGCGCGGAGCTGCTCGCGCTGCGCGAACGGCTGCTGGCGGCAGCGGAGGAGATCGCCGCCGGCGACGACGGCGACGCGGAGATCAACTCCGCCGCCGGCGACCAGCACCTCGCCGACCATGCCGGCGGCATGCTCGACCGTGAGGTGGACGAATCGCTCGAGGAGAACGTCGAGCACGTCGTCGGGGAGATCGACGCGGCGCTCGCCCGCATCGACGCCGGCAGCTACGGGATCTGCGCCGCCTGCGGCGACCCGATCCCCGAGGAGCGCCTCGCCGCGGTGCCGTATGCGACGCTGTGCCTCGCCGACAGGCGCAGGCTCGAGCGAGGGTGATCGAGCCCGCCCGCAGCGAGCCGCCGCGCGTCCCCGACATCCGGGTGGGGTCGGCGACGAACGCCCTGCAGCCGATCTCGAGCGCGGAGCGGCCGCTGGGCGCCGGCCTGCCGCAGTGGGCGTCGCTGCTCGTCGTCGCGGCGACCGCGGGCGCAGCCGACCAGCTCACGAAGTGGACGGTGTCGAGCCGCCTCGGGCTCGGGGACACTGCGACGACGATCGGGCCTCTGAGCATCCGCTACGTGCAGAACAGCGGCATCGCGTTCGGGCTCTTCGCCGGCTCGACCTCGGCCGTGATCGTGCTCACGGCCGTCGCCGTCGCCGCGATGCTCGTGTTCTTCGCGCGCGCCGCGCAGAGCCATCCGCTGCTGCCGGTGTCGCTCGGACTCGCGATCGGCGGCAGCGTCTCGAACCTCGTCGACCGCGTGCGCCTCGGGCATGTGACCGATTTCCTCGACTTCGCCTACTGGCCCGCGTTCAACCTCGCCGACACGTTCATCGTCGTCGGCGTCGGCCTTCTCTTCGCCTCGTTCGTCGCGGCCGATCGGACGAGCCCGCGCGTTGGCGCTGCTCCGCTTTCACGTCTCTGACGGGGAGGCCGGCACGCGGCTCGACCGCGTCCTGGCCGAGCGCCCCGAGATCGCCTCGCGCGCGCTGGCCGAGCGGCTGATCGCGTCCGGGGCCGCGCTCGTCGGCGGCGAGCGGCGGCCGAAGAGCCACCGGGTCGAAGGCGGCGACGAGATCGCCGTCGAGGTGCCCGCTGCGACGCCGCTCGTGCCCGAGGCGATCGACGTGCCCGTCGTCTGGGAGGACGAGCACCTGCTCGTGGTCGAGAAGCCCGCCGGCATCGTCGTGCACCCGGCCGGAGGCACGCGCACGGGCACGCTCGTGCACGGGCTGCTCGAGCAGGGCGCCGAGGGCGGGGAGGACGACGACCGGCCGGGCATCGTGCACCGGCTCGACAAGGAGACGTCCGGCCTGCTCGTCGTCGCGCGCTCGCAGGCCGCGCACGCGCGCCTGCAGCAGATGATCCGCGAGCGCGCCGTCGAGCGCCGCTACCTCGCGCTCGTGCACGGCATGCCGAGGTCGCGCAGCGGCCGCATCGAGGCGCCGATCGGTCGCGACCGGCGCGATCGCTCGCGCCACTCGCTCGACACGGCGACGCCGAGGGATGCGGTCACCCGCTTCGAGCTGCGCGAGCAGCTCGGCAGGCGGGCGCTGCTCGACGTCTCGCTCGAGACCGGACGCACGCATCAGATCCGCGTCCACCTGGAGGCGATCGGCCTTCCGATCGCCGGCGACCCGGTCTACGGGGTTGCGGGCGACCTCGGCCTCGAGCGGCAGTTCCTGCACGCCTACCGGCTGCGCTTCGCGCACCCGTTCGGCGCCGAGCAGGTCGACGTCTGCTCGGCGCTGCCGCCCGACCTGCGGGCGGCGCTCGCGGCGGCCCGCTCGCGGCCGGCGCCGGGCTGAGACTCCGTCCTCACCGGCTCTACCCGGTACCATTGGCATCTCATCCGTTCCCCCGACCCGGCGATCAGCGCAGGGGCGGTGGTGCCGCGGCCCGGCGTCTACACGCGCACGGAGCCCGGTTCCGCTCTCGCCCGCCGGAGCACGACGCATCGCAAACCACACGAAAGGGGCTGGTCCCGTTGGCAGTCGTCTCCATGAAGGAGCTCCTGGAAGCCGGAGTGCATTTCGGCCACCAGACGCGCCGCTGGAACCCGAAGATGAAGCGCTTCATCTTCACCGAGCGCGGCGGCATCTACATCATCGACCTGCAGCAGACGCAGCGGCTGATCGAGGAAGCGCACGACTTCGCGCGCAACATCGGCGAGCGCGGCGGCACGATCCTGTTCGTGGGCACCAAGAAGCAGGCGCAGGAGGCCGTCCGCACCGAGGCGATGCGCGTCGGCATGCCGTACGTCGCCAACCGCTGGCTCGGCGGCCTGCTCACGAACTGGCGCACGATCTCCGACCGCATCGCGTACCTGCACGACCTCCGCCGCCTCAAGGCCGACGGCCAGCTCGCCCTGCTGCCCGCGAAGGAGCGCATCGCGATGGAGGCCGAGCTCGAGAAGCTCGAGGCGAACCTCGGCGGCGTGGCCGACATGCGCCGCCAGCCGGACGCGGTCTTCATCGTCGACCTCAAGAAGGAGCAGCTCGCGGTGCGCGAGGCGCAGCGGCTGAACCTCCCGGTGATCGCCCTGGTGGACACGAACTGCGATCCGGACGAGGCGCAGTACGTGATCCCGGGCAACGACGACGCGATCCGCTCGTGCTCGCTCGTCGTGCGCGTGCTGGCCGACGGCATCGCCGCCGGCCGCCAGAAGGTGGCCGCGAAGGAGTTCCAGGCGGCCGCCGCGGCGCCCGCAGCGGCGGGAGACGCCGGCGCCGGGCCGGAGGCCGCCGTCGTAGACGCGCCCGCCGACGTGAAGGAGGAGGCGTGACCGAGATCGGCGCCGGCCTCGTCAAGGAGCTGCGCGAGCTCACCGGCGCGGGCATGATGGACTGCAAGCGCGCCCTGCAGGAGACGGGCGGCGACATGGAGGCGGCGCGGACGCTGCTGCGCGAGAAGGGCATGGCCCAGGCCGGCAAGCGCGCCGACCGCGCCACCACGGAGGGCCTCGTCGGCGTCTTGCTCGACGGCGGCACGGGCACGATCGTCGGCGTCGGCTGCGAGACCGAGCCGGTGTCGAAGAACGACGAGTTCCGGGCCTACGCCGAGAAGGTGCTGCGTGCCGTGCACGCCGACGGCCCCGCCGCCGTCGAGGCGCTCGACCAGGAGCGCCTCGAGCTGATGGGGAAGCTGGGCGAGAACGTCGTCGTCGTCGCGGCCGAGCGTTTCGGCGGCGGCGGCACGATCGGCGCCTACGTGCACCCGCCGGCCAACAAGATCGGCGTGCTCGTCGAGCTGGAGGGCGGCGACGAGGCGATCGCGCGCCGGCTCGCCATGCACATCGCGTTCGCGGCGCCGGAATGGGTGCGCCGCGAGGACGTGCCCGCGGCGACGGTCGAGGCGGAGCGGCAGATCTACCTCAACTCGGACGAGGTGCTCTCGAAGCCGGAGGCCGCGCGTGAGAAGATCGTCGACGGCATGCTCGGCAAGCGCTTCTTCGCGGCATCCCCGGGCGGCGTGCTCGTCGACCAGGCCTGGATCCACGACGCCTCCAAGAGCGTCGGCCAGGCCCTGCGCGAGGCGGGCGCGTTGGTGAAGGCGTTCACGCGGGTCTCGGTCGCCGGCTCGTGAGCGCTCCCGCGGAAGGAACGGCGAGGGCGGCGCCCGACGGCGCCGCTCCGCCGTTCCGCCGCATCCTGCTCAAGCTCTCGGGCGAGAGCCTGATGGGCGGCCGCGACTACGGCGTCGACCCGAAGACGATCTCGGCGATCGCACGCGAGGTCGTCTCGGTGCACAAGGGCGGCACGGAGGTCGCCGTCGTCGTGGGAGGCGGCAACTTCTACCGCGGCATCGCCGCCGCCGCCGACGGCATGGACCGGGCTACGGCCGACTACGCCGGCATGCTCGCCACGCTCCTCAACGCCCTTGCGCTGCAGGATGCGTTCGAGCGCCTCGGCGCGCCCACGCGCGTGCAGTCGGCGATCACCGTCTCCGAGGTGGCGGAGCCGTACATCCGCCGGCGTGCGATGCGGCACCTCGAGAAGGACCGTATCGTCATCTTCGCCGCCGGTACCGGCAACCCGTTCTTCACGACCGACACGGCGGCCGCGCTGCGCGCGCTCGAGATCGGCGCCGAGGCGATCCTGATGGCGAAGAACGGCGTGCCGGGCGTCTTCGACGGCGACCCGCGCATCGACCCGTCGGCCCGCTTCCTGCCGGAGTTGACGCACCTGGAGGCGATCGAGCGTGGCCTGCGCGTGATGGACACGACGGCGCTCTCGCTCTGCATGGACAACCGCCTGCCGATCCACGTGTTCGAGCTGGCGGAGGGAAACATCGTCCGCATCGCGTCGGGCGAGCGCATCGGAACCATCGTGTCGACGCCGAAGGAGGCCTGAGTGGGAGCCATCGAGGACTTTCTCGCCGACTGCGAGATGCGGATGGACAAGTCGATCGAGACGACGCGGCAGGAGTTCAACAGCGTGCGCACGGGCAGGGCGTCGGCGGCGCTGCTCGACCGCATCACGATCGACTACTACGGGACGCCCACGCCGCTCAGCAACATGGCGACGATCTCGGTGCCCGAGGCGCGCCTGCTCTCGATCCAGCCGTACGACGCGACGCAGATCAAGGCGATCGAGAAGGCGATCCAGGAGTCCGACCTGGGGCTGACGCCGTCCAATGACGGCAGGGTGATCCGCCTGCCGATCCCGCAGCTGACCGAGGAGCGGCGCAAGGAGCTCGTCAAGGTCGTGCGCCGCTACGCCGAGGAGGGCAAGATCGCGATCCGCAACGTGCGACGGGACGTGATGAAACACCTCGAGGAGCTCGTGCGCAACGGCGAGGTCGGCGACGACGAGGAGCGGCGCGCCGAGGCGCAGGTGCAGAAGCTCACCGACGATCACGTGAAGCGGATCGACGACCTCCTCAAGCACAAGGAAGCGGAGATCATGGAGGTGTAGGGCCCGTCCCTGCGAACCTCCTCTCCACGTGAGCACCGCGGCCGAGCACGACCTCTCCGACGCCGCCGGCGGCGTCGCGCGAAGCGTCGCCATCATCATGGACGGCAACGGCCGCTGGGCCGAGGCGCGGGGCCTGCCGGTCGAGGCGGGCCATCGTGAGGGCACGCGCGCGCTGCGGCGCACCGTCGAGGCCGCGATCGACCAGCGCGTTGCGTCGCTCGCCGTGTACGCGTTCTCGACTGAGAACTGGGCGCGCCCGCCGCGCGAGGTGGAGGCGCTGATGGAGATTCTCGGCGAGACGATCGAGCGCGAGCTCCCCGACCTCGCCCGGCAGGGGGTGCGCACGCGCTTCATCGGCCGCCGTGACCGCGTTCCAGGCGACCTGCGGCAGCGGATGGCGGAGCTCGAGCGCGCCACCGCGCACCTCGACGTGCTGCAGCTGTGGATCGCGTTCGACTACGGCGGGCGTGCCGAGATCGTGGACGCGGCGCGCAGGCTCGTCGAGGACGGCGTCGGGGCCGCGGACGTCGACGAGGACGCGCTGGCGTCGCGGCTGTACGCGCCCGAGCTGCCCGAGATCGACCTTCTCATCCGCACCTCCGGCGAGCAGCGCATCTCGAACTTCATGCTCTGGGAGGCCGCCTACGCCGAGCTCGTGTTCACCGACACGCTGTGGCCCGACTTCGGCGAGCGCGATCTGCGGGAGGCGCTGGCGGCGTTCGCCGGCCGGCAGCGGCGCTTCGGGGCACGATGACGCCGTTCTTCTGGTCGCGCATCGCGGTCGCGCTCGCCCTGCTGCCCGTCGTGTTCGGGATCGTGTGGCTCGGCGGTTGGTGGCTGACCGGCCTCGCCCTCACCGCCGGCATCCTCGGGCTGCACGAGCTGTACACGATGGGCCGCCGGCTGCGGCCGATCGTGCTCGGCGGCTACATCGGCCTCCTCCTCACCCTCGTGGGCGCCCAGGCCGGCGGCATTCCCTGGCTGGCCGGCGGCATCGTCTCGACGCTGCTCGTCTCGTTCGTCGTCTTCGGCTTCTCGGACGCCCGTCCGTCGGCGACGGCTGCGATCTCGCTCACGCTGCTCGGCGCCGTATGGGTCGGCGGCGGTCTCGCGCACCTGCTGCTGCTGCGGTCTCTCCCCGGCGACGGGCGGCTGCTGATCGTGACGGTGCTGCTCGCCGTGTTCGCCGACGACACGGCCGCGTTCTTCGTCGGTCGCGCGATCGGCCGGCACAAGATGGCGCCGAGCATCTCGCCGGGCAAGTCGTGGGAGGGCTTCCTCGGCGGCAGCGTCGCGGCGATGACAGTGGCGTTCTTCGCCCTCTACGGCCAGCACGTGCTCACGAACGTGGAGGCGCTCGCGCTCGGCGCCGCCGTCGCCGTCGCCGCGGCGCTCGGCGACCTGTTCGAGTCGGCGCTCAAGCGCGACCTCGGCGTGAAGGACTCCGGCAGGCTGCTGGCCGGCCACGGCGGTGTGCTCGACCGCGTCGACTCGCTCCTGTGGGCGGGGCCGGCGGCGTTCTACGTCGTGCTGGCGCTCACGTGAACGGCACGGCGGCTGCCCCGACAGGCATTGTGTGAACGTGAAGCGCGTTGCACTCCTCGGCGCCACCGGCTCGATCGGCCGGCAGGCGATCGAGATCGTCGAGCGGAGCCCCGATCTCGAGCTCTGCGGCCTGCTGTCGGGGTCGCGGCCGCTCGACGCACTCGCGGCCGCGCACGGCGTCGCCCACGCGCAGGTCGGGGGCGACGCGACGGCGCTCCTCGAGGCCTGCGAGCCGGACGTCGTCCTCAACGCGATCGTGGGCTTCGCCGGCGTCGGCGCGACGCTGTGGACGCTCGAGCGCGGCGTCACGCTCGCGCTGGCCAACAAGGAGAGCCTCGTCGCCGCGGGCGAGCTCGCCGTGGCCGCGCACGCGCGCGGCGGCGGGCTGCTGCTTCCGGTCGACAGCGAGCATTCGGCCCTGTTCCAGTGCCTCGAGGGCCGCAGCGCCGACGTGGTCGAGTCGCTCGTGCTGACGGCGTCGGGCGGGCCCTTCCGCGGCCGCACCCGCGCCGAGCTGGAACGGGTCACGGTCGCGCAGGCTCTCGCCCATCCGACCTGGTCGATGGGACGCAAGATCACCGTCGACTCCGCGACGCTCGCCAACAAGGGCCTCGAGCTGATCGAGGCGCACTGGCTCTTCGGCCTGCCGTACGAGCGCATCGAGACGGTCGTGCACCCGACCTCGATCGTGCATGCGCTCGTGCGCTTCCGCGACGGGTCGCTGCTCGCCCACCTCGGCCACCCCGACATGCGCGTGCCGATCTCGTTCGCGCTCTCGTACCCGCGGCGCGCCGCGACGCCGGTGCCGCGGCTCGACCTCGCCGCGGGCCTCGAGCTGCGCTTCGAGGCGCCCGATCTCGACGTGTTCCCGATGCTGAGGCTGGCGCGCGAGGCAGGAGAGCGCGGAGGCACGTTCCCGTGCGCCTACAACGCCGCCAACGAGGTTGCCGTCGCCGCGTTCCTCGACGGACGCATAGGCTTCCTCGACATCGCGGCCACCGTCGAGCGCGTGCTCGCCGCCGTCGACGGCGCTCCCGCGCGCGATCTCGCCGACCTCGCCGAGGTCGACGACGAGGCGCGGCGGATCGCATCGGGGAGCCGTGCGCTCGCATGACGATCGCGGTCTCGCTCCTCGGCCTCGGGTTCCTCATCTTCGTGCACGAGCTCGGGCACTTCGTCGCGTCGCTCGCGCTGCGCATGCGGCCGCGCAAGTTCTACATCGGCTTCCCGCCGGCGCTGGTGAAGCGCACGCGGAAGGGGATCGAGTACGGCATCGGGATGGTGCCGCTCGGCGGCTTCGTGAAGATCCCCGGCATGCACCGTCCGGCGCCCGCCGACGTCGACGTCGCATTCGGCGCAGCGGTCGCGGAGATACCGGAGCTCGCGCGCCCCAGCGAGCGGCTGCGGCGCGCGCTCGCCGGCGCCGACCACGACGCGGCGCGCGACGCCGTACGCTCCCTCTCCGAGTTGACCGCCGGCAAAGGGCTGTCGCAGTCGGCGCGGCGGTCCGTCGACCGTGGGCTCGCGGACATCGAGGACGCCCTCGGCCCCGACGCCTACTGGCGCGCCGCCACGTGGAAGCGGGTGCTCGTCATCTTCGCCGGGCCGGCGGCGAACATCCTGCTCGCGATCGTCCTCTTCGCCGGCCTGTTCATGACCTCGGGCGGCAAGGCGACGACCACGATCGACACGGTCGCGTCCGGGTCCCCCGCCGCCGCGATCGGCCTGCGGCCGGGCGATCGCATCATCGCGATCGACGGCGCGCAGATGAAGCCGGGCGACATCGCCCGCACGATCTCGTCGTCCAAGGGCAAGCCGCTGACGCTGGTCGTCGAGCGCGCCGGCTCGCGTCTCACGCTCGGCCCGGGCGCGGCGCGCCCAAGCGACGGCGCCTACCGGCTCGGCTTCGTGCTGCGCGGCGAGGGGTTGTCGCCCGGCGAGTCGGTGCGGGAGGCCTTCCGCGTCACCGGCATCGTCTCGCGCGACATCGCCGGGTCGCTCGGCCGGCTCGTCACCGGCAGCGGGCGTGAGAGCGTATCGAGCCCGGTCGGCATCGTGCAGGGCTCGTCGGATGCCGCCAAGCAGGGCACCGACAGCTTCCTCTGGGTGCTGGGACTGATCTCGCTCTCGATCGCGCTGCTCAACCTGCTGCCGCTGCTGCCGCTCGACGGCGGGCACATCGCTTTCTCCGTCGTGGAGGGCGTGCGCGGCCGCGCGGTGCGGCGCGAGATCTACGAGCGCGTGTCGATCGTCGGCATCGGGCTCGTGCTGGTGCTGTTCTTCATCGGTCTCTCGAACGACATCGGCCGCCTCTCCTGAGCGGGCGGCACGCGCCGACCCTGGCGGGGGACAGCGTGTGGCGGGGATCGGGTTAGCCTGGGGGCGTGCCTGCATCCGTGCCTGCCCGGGGCCTCGGTCGCGGCGACGAGCAGACCGCAAGCCGTGCCGTGGCGGCGCGCTCCGGCGTCACCGTCCTGATCGCCGAGGACGAGGAGCTCATGCGGTCGTTCGCGTCGCGCGTGCTCGCCGAGGCGGGGTACGCGGTCGTCGTCGCCGGCGACGGCGTGGAGGCGCTCGAGCTGCTGCGCGAGCGCCTCGATGTCGTCGACCTCGTGCTCACCGACCTCGACATGCCGGGGATGACGGGCCGCGAGCTCTTGCAGCGCGTGCGCGAGCTCGCGCCCGGGTTGCCGGTGCTGCTGATGTCGGGGTACACAAGCGACGGCGTGGACGCAGAGATCGCGGCGGCTGCCCCCGCCGCGTTCATCGCCAAGCCGTTCGCGAGCGGTGCGCTGACCGCCCGCGTGGCCGAGCTGCTGGCGTCGGCCGGCGCATAACGGCCGACGCGGCGCCCGTGCACGGCGTCGCTCGTCTCCCGCTCGCCGCGACGGCACGGCGGAGAGCGCCTCTACACTGGGCGGCATGGCGAGCGGCGTGCAGATCGACGTCGGCGGCGTCGCTATCGGCGGCGGCGCGCCCGTCGTCGTGCAGTCGATGACGCTGACGAAGACGCACGACGTCGAGGCGACGACGGCGCAGATCGCCGCGCTCGCGTCTGCCGGCTGCGAGGTCGTGCGCTGCGCGGTGCCGAAGATCGAGGACGCGGAGGCGCTGAAGCGGATCGTCCGGCTCTCGCCGCTGCCGGTCATCGCCGACATCCACTTCAACGCGTCGCTCGCGCTGAAGGCGATCGAGGCGGGGGTGGCCGCGGTGCGCATCAACCCCGGCAACATCGGCGGCCCCGACAAGGTGAAGCTCGTCGTCGACGCCGCGAAGAAGGCGGGCATCGCGATGCGGATCGGCGCCAACTCGGGCTCGCTGCCGGCGCACCTGCAGGAGCTGGCGCGCCGGGATCAGGCCGAGGCGCTCGTGGCCGCCGCGCTCGAGGAGGTGGAGCTGCTCGAGAAGCTCGACTACCGCGACTTCAAGATCTCGGTCAAGGCGACGCACGTGCCGACGATGATCCGCGCCTACCGCATGCTCGCGGCCAAGGTTCCCTATCCGCTGCACCTGGGCGTGACCGAGGCCGGCACGCCGTTTGCCGGCGCGATCAAGAGCGCGGTCGGCATCGGCTCGCTGCTCGCCGACGGCATCGGCGACACGTTCCGCGTCTCGCTCACCGCCGACCCGGTGCGGGAGGTCGAGGTGGCGTGGGAGATCCTGAAGTCGCTCGGCCTGCGCGAGCGCGGCCCGGTGATGATCGCCTGCCCCTCCTGCGGCCGCGACAACGTCGGCGTCGAGAACCTCGCGGTCGTCGTCGAGGAGCGCCTGAAGGCGTACCCGCAGGCATTCGAGGTGGCGGTGATGGGCTGCGCCGTGAACGGACCGGGGGAGGCGGGCGACGCCGACTTCGGCATCGCCGGCGGTCGCGACGTGGGGTTCCTGTATGCCCATGGGCGCGTGCTCAAGAAGGTGTCGTCCGACATCCTCATCGACGAGCTGTTCCACGAGATCGACCGCTGGATCGAGGCGGGCATGCCACGGCCGAAGCGGCTGAGGATGGCGAAGCCGGCGGCGCTCGCGATGGCGGAGGCCTCGCTGATCCCGCTCGACTGACTCCGGCGCGCCAGGGGTGGCCGTGACGCCGCCTCGCCATCGCCAGCTCCGGCAACGAACCGCGCCGCCGCGGCGGCACCTCGACTACCCTGTGCCCTCATGGTGAGACGCCAGTCAGAGCTGTTCCTGCCGACGCTGCGCGACGACCCGGCCGATGCCGAGGCCGTGTCGCACAGACTGCTCGCGCGCGCCGGCCTGATCCGGCAGGTCGGCGCCGGCCTGTGGAGCTTCCTGCCTGCCGGCTGGCGCGTGCACGAGAAGATCGTGCAGATCGTGCGCGAGGAGATGGACGCGATCGGCGGCCAGGAGATGCTGATGCCGGTGCTGACGCCCGCCGAGCTGTGGCAGCGCACGAACCGCTACCGGATTCCCGAGCTGTTCAAGCTCTGCGATCGCGGTGAACGTCCGTTCGTGCTCGCGATGACGCACGAGGAGACGGTCACGTTCCACTTCGCCGAGCTGAGATCCTACCGCGACATGCCCAAGATCCTCTACCACTTCCAGACGAAGGAGCGCGACGAGCCGCGCCCGCGCGGCGGGCTGCTTCGCGTGCGCGAGTTCGTGATGAAGGACTCGTACTCGTTCGACCGGGACGAGGACGGGCTGGACGTGAGCTTCCGCAAGCACGCGGACGCCTACGAGCGGATCTTCGAGCGCTGCGGCATCGAGTACTACGGCGTGCAGGCGGAATCGGGGATGATGGGCGGCAGCGAGTCGATCGACTACCTCGCGCCCTCCGGGTCGGGCGAGAACACGCTCGTCACCTGCGAGCGCGGGGACTACGCGGCCGACCTCGAGATCGCGCGCGGCGTTCCGCGCGCGCCGCGGTTCCCGCAGCGCCTGGACGCCCCGCGCGAGGTGGAGACGCCGGGCATCGCGACGATCGACGAGCTGGCGGCGTTCATGGGCGTGGACGCCGCGGCCACGGCGAAGGCGATGCCGGTGGTGACGGCCGACGGAACCCTCGTGCTCGGGCTCGTGCGCGGCGACGACCGCCTGGAGGAGGCGAAGCTCGCAGCCGTGCTGCGCAGCGACGTCCGGCCCGCCAGCGAGGAGGAGATCCGCGAGGCGTTCGGCGCCGAGCCCGGCTCGCTCGGCCCCGTCGGCTTCGCCGGCGAGATCGTGGCCGACGAGGCGCTGCGCGAAGGGCAGTTCGTCGCCGGCGCGAACCGCACCGGCCGGCACCTGGCCGGGGTCGAGCACGGACGCGACTACACGGCCCGTTTCGCCGACATCCGCCAGTCGAGCGAGGGCGACGCCTGCCCGTGCTGCGGCGGCCGCCTGCGCTTCCAGACGGCGATCGAGATCGGGCACATCTTCAAGCTCGGCAGTCGCTACTCCGAGCCGCTCGGTGCGACGTTCCTGGACGAGAGCGGCGCCGAGCGGCCGGTGCTGATGGGGAGCTACGGGATCGGGCCGGGCCGGGTGATGGCCGCGGTCGTCGAGCAGTGCCACGACGCCGACGGTATCGTCTGGCCGGTGTCGATCGCCCCCTACGGCGCGCACGTGCTGGCGCTGCACGGCGGCTCGCCCGAGGTGCTCGAGCGGGCACTCGCGGTGGCGGAGGCGCTGTCCGCGGGCGGCGTCGAGGTGCTCCTCGACGACCGCGAGCAGCGGCCGGGGGAGAAGTTCGCAGACGCCGACCTGCTCGGCGTGCCGGTGCGCGTGACGGTGGGCAAGAAGACGCTCGACGACGACGCGGTCGACGTGCGCGTGCGCGCCACCGGCGCCGACGAGCGTATCGCGCGTGAATTCGTGCTTCCATGGATGAAGGAGCTCTAGTGGCAAAGCGACGTGCGTACAGCAACGACGGCCTCGGCCCCACGATCGAGCGCCTGATGGCCGAGACGGGCCTCACCTACCGCGCGCTGGCGGAGAAGACGAAGCTGTCGGCCGGGTACCTCAACCACATCGTGCACGGCAACAGGCCCGTGCCCTCGAACGAGGTGCTGGAGCGGATCGCCAAGGCGTTCGACGTCAAGGCGGAGCACTTCCGCGAGTACCGCATCCGGGCGATCACCGACAAGCTCGAGCAGATGCCCGAGCTCATCGACCGCCTCTACAAGCGCCTCGGGTAAGCGGGCGCGACGGGCGCGCGCACGACACGGTCGCCGCGAGCTGCGCAGAGCCCGCCGAACCGAGGTGCGCGGGCGCAGGTGAGAGATGCGGGTACGATGTCGCGGTCGCGGGGCGTGGCGCAGCCTGGTTAGCGCGCTAGTCTGGGGGACTAGAGGTCCCGAGTTCGAATCTCGGCGCCCCGATGAAAAAGTCCCGATATGCGGGACTTTTTCTTTAGCTCGGTTCGCTGTTTTGGAGTGCGGGTACACGGCGGGTACAAAATGGAGTAGCCTTCGAGGCGCCGAGGCACTCTCCGAGAGGGGCGTCTTCCATGTCGAAGCCTCGCGCCGCATCGCTCCGGGTGGGCCACCAGCGTGGCTGTCCGAACGCGAGCCGCACCTCGCTCGACTCGCTCGCCGGTTGCCGCTGCAAGCCCGCCTACTACACGTTCCACCGCGATGCGCTCGGCGATCCGGTCAAGGGCCCGCGCGTGCGGGACCGGCAGACGGCCGAGCGCGCGCTGAGGAAGCTCCTCGTCGAGCTCGATGAGCGCCGCGCCGGCGTGGGATCCCGCACGCGAAAGCGCCTGACGTTCAACGAGTGGTGCGATCAGTACCTCGAGAGCCTCGCGCTCGACAAGGGCGACCGGCGAGCCACGATCCTCTCCTACCACTCGACGCTCAACTACGCGCGGCCGATCATCGGGGAGCTCGAGCTGGACGAGATCGGCCAGCCGGAGGTGCGGTTGATCCTGCGCGCCATCCGCGCGAAGGGCCGTGCCCGTTCCGACGCGACGATTCACAAGCACGTGCGGGTCCTGCGCTCGGTCTTCAACGGCGCCGTCGACGAGGGCTACGCGCTCACGAACCCGCTGTCGCGGAAGTTCATCCGCGGGTTGCGGCTGCGGATCCCGCGCGGCAACGAGCCCTACACGGACATCGAGCTCGCGAGGCTGTGGGCGGCGATGGCGAGCCTCAACCGCCAGCCGGTCTACCTCGTCGCAGCGAAGGCGGCGGTCGTTGCCGGCGCGCGGCTCGGTGAGCTCATCGCGCTCGACTGGGACGACCTGAACCTCGGCAACCGGACGCTCAGGATCAGCCACCACTGGGACCGGGTCGACGGCAAGGTGCTGCCGAAGGACGGGGAGCCCCGGGTGGTGAACCTGATACCGCCGGCGGTGGCGCTCTTCGAGGAGTGGACGGCGCTCGTTGGCATGCAGCCGGGCGCCGCACCGATCTTCCCGGCGCCGCGCGGCCGCGAGCGGCTCAACGGCCAGTACCTCTCCCGCCGCGTCGACGAGGCACGCGTGAAGGCGGGGATCCCGGACGTGGGGGAGGGCGGCCAGAAGCGGAAGCCGTTTCACGCGTTCCGTGCGACCTACACGCGCATCTGTCGCGAGCAAGGCCTCAAGACCCGCAGTGGGTGCAGTTCCAACTCGGGCACAGCAGCCCCGACCTGACGCTCAACGTCTACGGCCGCTGGAGCGATGCTGCGCTGCGCGCCGAGGCGGAGCGTGCGGCCGCGTTCCCCGTCTGACGCTCGGGCAGAGGAATGGGAGCGGATTCTCGCGACGCCGCTCGAGCGGATCGCGAAGACGATCAGCGCGGATACGCAGCGCGCCCGTGAGCTCAGGCAGACGTCGCCGTTCGCCGGCGTTCTGAACGAGCAGGAGCGTCGGCGTCTACTCCGCGCGGTCGAGGAGCGAGCCCTCGCGTGACACGCGAACCACTGCGAGCCTCTCCAGGGCGCGCGAGCCGGCAGGCGAGGAGGCGCTCAGCGGGCGATCTTGGCTCGATGGGGCGCTTTCGCCGGGATCCGACCCGATTCGAGCGGCTGACAAGCGATCTGCGGGCCTCCGAGAGGCCGGCATGGCCGATCACCTGCCGCTTTTTCAGGCTCAGGGGAGCCTGAGCTGCTCGTTGGTAGAGGCCCGGGGTTGGACGATGACCACAGCCCCGTCGAAGACTTCTGGGCCGAGAAAGGCACGCATGAGCCGTTCATGGAACTGGTGGCGGAGCACCTGGGCCTCTAGGCGGACGGCGGCCGCGTAGTCGGCGGGGTCGGCCGGCCGCTCGCCGGGCAGCCGCGTCTCGAGCATCCGCTCGGCCGCCCAGGCATAGACGGCGTTCGCCGCCACCTCGACTTCGAGCATACGGAGCGGGAGGTACTCGCGCAGCCGTGCCTTGGCCAACCCGGAGCGACGGGCTGCGCGTTCGAGCGACTTGAACTCGCGCCGTCCCTCGAAGACGGTGACGACGCCGCTCTCGGGGTCGAACTCGGCCTCGATCTGCGCGTCCTCGTCCTTGCGGGTGATTTCCCGAACCCACCCGCTCGCGTGGTGGCGGACGACGAGCACGCTCAGCTCCGCGTCGTAGCTGCCCGCCTCGGCGAAGACGCTCAGGCGTGACCCCGGTTCGGCCGATGCGCGGGCCCGCAGGCTCCCGCTCACGCTCGCCCAGCCCCCTGCGCGGGGCGCCGGGACCTCGTCTTGCCGGAGGGAAAGCGACAGGCCCGGATCGGTCGCAACCTCGATCGGCGTTCCGGGCGGGATGCGGACCGGGTCGAAGAGGAGCGAGACCGTGCGCTGCTCGCCCGCGTGCAGCCGAACCGGCGACTGCTTGAAGCGCATGGCCGCATCGGGCACGGCAGGCTTGCCGATCTCCTCCGGCTGACTCGGCTCTGGCCGATCCGGTGCCGAACGCTCGTCGAGCGGCGGCCTCTCCGCGGCGGCGTCGCCGCGCGCGAAGCCGGCCCGTCCGGGGGCGTCGAACGCCGTCCGCAACGCGTCGTTGAGGGCTTTCAGGCCGATCTCGTCGCGGGCCGTGATCGCCTTCCCCGCCCGGACGAGCCGCGCGCCGGTGCGACGCTCCTCGGCGTCGACGATCGGGCGAAGCACGCGCTCGATCGCGGCCGTGAGTTTCTGGACGAGCGGATGCGCCTCGTTGAGGCCGCTCCGATCGACGCGGACGACGACCTGCGGGCGAGGGGAGTCGAGCGCTTCCTGTTG
Source organism: Gaiella occulta (assembly GCF_003351045.1). Lineage (GTDB taxonomy): Bacteria > Actinomycetota > Thermoleophilia > Gaiellales > Gaiellaceae > Gaiella > Gaiella occulta. Next base: position 253,298 of record NZ_QQZY01000002.1, on the reverse strand, counting down.
CAGGCGCTCGATCGCCTCGCACCAGACCTCGCCGAAGAGGTGACGCGCGCCCGGCCGCCCCTCGAGACCGGCGAGCGTCGCCTCGTGCGCGGCTCGTCCCGAACGGACGACGAGCCCGCCGCGGCGTGCAGCCCGCGACGGACCGAGCGGAATCGGCTGCGCCGCGCGGCGAACGACGATCCTCGCGCTGATCCCCCGCTGGACGTGAACCTCGTCGTCGAAGAGGACGGCGCGCTCGGGGTCGGGCTCGGGCGGGGAGTAGGCGACGAGCTCGAGCGGCTCGTCCGGGAGCTCGAGAAACAGCTCGCGATCGGGGTCTTCGAGGATTGGCCGCAGCTGCACGAGGTGGGCGACGAGCGTGCGAAGCCGCGCGTTGGGCGGGAGCCGGCGCTGAGCGAGCGGCACCGTTACGCGCGTCCCATCCCGGTCGATCCCGAATGAGCGCCTGATGGCGGGGGTGACCGGCTCGTCGAGGACGTGCGCGAACGCGTAGGGCTCGTCGCCTGGGGCGGGGAAGAACCACGACTCGACCGCTCGTCCTGCGCGCACGCCCTGGATCCGCCCACCGCCCTGGGCGAGCCAGACGTCGCGCAGGCCGCGCCCAAACAGACCGCGCTGGTCTGCCTGCTCGGGAACGACGCCGAGCGCGCCGAGTCTGCGGTCGACGGTCGCGGCGTCGATCCCCTCGCCGTCGTCGGCGCAGACGACCTCGTGGCGCCAGTCCAGGAGCGCGGGGACGCGCAGGCGCCGCAGCTCGCGCCGCCACGCGTCGAGGAAGTCAGGATCTGGAGGGCCGAAGCGAAGATGGATGCGCCCCCGCTTCCGTCCCGCGGCGGCGATCGCCGCGTCAGCGTTCGTCACGAGCTCCGGGACGATCTGGGCGAGGTCGATCCCCGCCTGGGCAAAGTTCTCCCGGAAGTACCGGCCACGGACCCGTCCGTGCCGGAGCGTCGCGGGATCGAGCGTCGCCACGACGACAGCATAGGCCGCTCAGCGCTCCTCGAGCCCGTCGGCGCCCGCGCGGAGGCGCCACAGCAGCCCGGGGTTGACTGCGATCCGCTCCCGCAGGTCCTCCTCGTCCAGCACGTCGGGACGAAGCTCTCCCCGGTCGAGGAGTTCGAGGAACGCCCGGTGAGCGGGTCCGAGCTCGGTCGCTCGTCGGAGTAGCTCTGCCGCCTGGGCGCGGGCCTCGTGGAGCCCGACCGGTACCGGCCGGCGGCAGAGTGCGAGCACCTCGGACCGCCAGCCCGCCGGTCGCACCCGCTCGACGACCTCGGCGGAGTAGTCCGCCGGCGATGGGGACGGATAGCTGGCGCCGCGGACGACGAGCGCCGTCCTCATACGCGCGACGTCGAGACCGGGAAGTGTCGCGACCATCGCTGCGTCAAAGAGGTCGCGGGCGAGCGCTCGGCGGGCGAGTGCGATCAGCTTGCCGACGGCGAGCTCGTCGAGCGCGAGCGTCTGGACGTCGATCGCAGCGAGGTCGTTGCGAAGGGATGGCGAAGCGGCCGGCGCTCGGTGGGAAGGACGGGCACGCGGTCGAGGAAGTTGACGTCCAGCTTGAGAAACGAGGCCAGGCCGCTCGCGTCCCGATAGCGAAGCCGGAGGTGGCCCATGGCGTAGCTGGGTCGCTCCTGGACGACCTTGTAGCCGATCGCGCGCGCCAGCAACTCGATCTCGGCGAGCAGCTCGGGTCGCCGCCTGCGCGCCTCCTCGGCGTCGGTGTTGCCGACGAAGTCGAGGTCGACGTCGACCGAGAGCCGCGGCACGTCGAGGTGAAGGAGGTTGAGCGCCGTTCCGCCTCGCAGCGAGAGCTCCCCGCCGTGGTCGGCGGCGAGCTCGCCGAGCAGGTGCGCCAGCCGGAACACGGTCTCGAGCGGGCCGGCGCGGAATCCGGTCTCGTGCGCCGCGCGGGCGAAGTACCGCCGGTCGGGAAAGCGGCTCACGGCACGTCGTTACGGGCCGGCTGCAGGTGCTCGGGAACGATGAGGTTCCAGCGGCGGACGAGCCTGCCGCCGCGCCGTCCCGCTTCGAGGTAGACGCGCGCGCGCGGGCGGCGCCGCTCGAGCCGGTCGAGCAACGCATCGTCGGCGAGATCGAGCGCCTCGAGGACAAAGCCGACGCGCGCGGCGAGGTTGGCTTCCCCGTAGTTGTCGACCCAGGTGAGGATCTCGGCCGAGTCGAGCCGGGTGAGCGCCTCCGCGGCTCGCAGGAGCTCGGCGAGGCCGCCCGCGTTCGCCGGGACGCGGACGCAGTCGACGAGTGTTCGCTCCCGCGTGGTCGCCCAGACGAACTCGGGTCCGGCCGGGACTCGGACTCGACCCTGCTCGGCCCAGGGGAGCGCGCGCCGATAGAGCACGCCGTCGTACTCGAACGCTGCGAAGCGACGCGGGGTCGCGACGAGGACCTCGGAGCGCTCTGCCGACCCGGCGCCGTGCAGGGCGAGCGCGGATCCGTAGGCGAACGCGTACGGAGAAGCCACGCGGGAACCGACGCGATAGCGATCAGCCGGCGCTCCCGAGCGGACCCAGAGGCGCTGCCGGACCCGCTCGAAGTACCCGCTCGCGGCGAGGTGCGTCAGCGACTGCGACGCGCGTTCGCGGTCCCCGCCGAACACTGCCGCAGCTTCGTCGAGCGACACGGGGTCGCCGGGTGCGAATGCCTCTCGCAGAATCGCTGCGGGTTTTCTCGTTGCCATCGTCGTCCGTTATCTGGTTGTTAGGAAAGATTACGGTATGCGATGACAACATCCGTTGTCAACTATGCGGGAATTCTGACGTTACAGGCAGAGACCTGTACTCGATGCCAACGACCGCCCGGAGGTCAGCGCTGCCGGGGGCGGCAGAGGCGGCCGCCGTTCGGGAGCTTGATCGTCTCGAGCTCGACCTCGCCGCGCTCGTACTGATCGAGGTCGTCCAGGCGGAACAGGAGCTCGCGCCGGCCGGGCAGCTTCACGTGCGGGAGCATGCCGAGCCGCACGTGCTCGTAGAGCTGCCACCGCGACCAGACGCCCGCGTAGCGCTCCACGACTTGAGGCATCGAGAGGTAGACCACGGCACCGCGCTCCACGCGTACGTGAAAGGGCCACTGGGCCGACCGTTCCGAACGCCATCTGACTTGCACCTGCTGCCAGACCCACCGGTATTCCTGTCTAGGAGTTCACCGAGTCCACTCTTCCGCTGCCCCGCCCAGCCGCCGGCACCGCACCCCGGCCGCCCTTGATGTTGGGCGGGCGGGGTGCGGGGCGAATCCGGAACGAAGTTCCCGGATTCAGGCGGCTGGGCGGGGCAGCGGCTCGCGGCGTCAGCCGCGAGTTTGGCCGCTACACGGGCCGTCGCCGGCACCCGCTCATTCGCCGGGTGCAGGCGTATTATCGACCGACGATGACAGACGTCATCTCGACAGCGCCGCCCGACGACTCGGGAACCGACGCCTACCAACGCTTTGCCTACCGGGCGCACGTCGCATTCTTGTTCTGCCTCGGCTGCTACTTCGATGGCGACCCGGTGGCCGTCTATTGCGAGCATTGGGAGGATCTGCTCGTCGAGTACGCCGAGCGGCTGCGCTTCACGCAGATCAAGACGCGGGATCCCGGTCGCGGCCCGTGGCGCTACACCGATCTCCTCGACGACGGTGGCGCACTGCGTAGCCTCGCTCGCACCCACGCGGCGTTGGCGACGTGTACCGAGCCCAACAGGTCTTTGAAGGTGAGGAAGACGGATTCGATCCGCTGTCGGATCGGGGCGAGATGGACGCCTGGCTGGGGTTCGTCCTTGCGGGCGGGCCGGACGATCAGGCCGCCGAGCTCGCGGACGGCCTGTTCGAACTCGCGGCCGGCGTAGCCCTTGTCGCAGATGATCGTCTCGCCGCCCCGGAGTGTGCGTGCGAGCAGTGGCAGCGCGACCTCGCGTTCGGGACGGTCGGCCGAGACGAGCGTGGCGGCCCTGGGTGTGCCGTCGGGGGCGCAGAGCAGATGCAGCCTCAGACCCCAGAACCAGCGGGAGTGGCTCTTGCAGTAGCCGTAGCCGCAGACATCGGCAAGCGCGGAGCGGCGGATCGTTTCCAGCGAGCGGCCGCACTCGACCGGGGTCGAGTCGAGCAACACGAGATCGTCGTCGGCGCCGGGGCACTGGGCCGCCACGACGCCGCAAAGCCACTCGACCGTGTCGGCCAGCCGCTGCCGCCGCTTGTGCAGCGCGTCCTGGCTCGGCAGCCAGGGAAACAGAGGGCCGAGCTGCCGTTTCGCGGCCTGCAGGAACCGACGATCCGACGTGATTCCCATCAGCACCTGCGCGACACACAACGTCACGATCTCCGCGTCGGTCAGCCTCCGCCGCCCGTTCCCGGGCCGGGCAGGAAGCAGGTCGTCCGCCGTGCAATAGACGCTGATACAGAGCAGGTCGAGGTCGGCGCGCATCGCGATCCTCCAATGGTCGACGTTGCCTTGGCAACGCCGACTTCGACCCGCTCCCCTCGGTCCCTCGCCGCCACGAAACCCGTGGCATCAATCATCTAGAGGGCCCGAGTTCGAATCTCGGCGCCCCGACTGCGAGAGAGCCCCGCCGGCACGGGGCTTTCTCACTCGAGGCCGGTCTGCGGTTCCTCGCCCAGGCGGCGCGCGTCCCGGATCCGTTCGAGCGAGCTGGCGACCCGGACACGCGACCTTCAGGCCCGCTCTGGGGCTCGTGGGTCGGCGCGGCAGGCGTCAGCGAACCGGCAGATGGGCCTTGACGACCGTGCCCGTGGCACCGGAGCGGGCATCGAGGCGGCCGCCGGCGAGCCGCAGTCGCTCGCGCAGGCTCGCCAGCTCGGATGTCCAGCCGGCCTTCGTCGCGCCGTGCCGGTCGGGGCGGTCGTGCTCGATGAGGATGTGCACGTCCGCGGGTGCGCGGTCGATGGCGACGTGCACGCGCCCCCCGGCTTCGCCGCCCGCGATGTGCGCGAGCACCTCCTGGACGGTGCGGTAGATCGTGATCTCGGCCTCCGGCGGCAGCCGCTCCTCGCCGGGCCGGGCATCGACGTCGACGGCGATTCCCGTGCGCTGCGCGTAGGTCGCCGCGAGCCGCTCGAGCGCGGGTGCGAGGCCGAAGTCGTCGAGCGCCATCGGCCTCAGGTCGACTGCCAGCTCGCGGACGTTCCTGATCGTCTGCTGGATGAGCGCGCGAGTCGTCCTGTTCGCGGCCCCTGCCTCGTCCGCGGTGGCGGCCCCTTCCGCCTGCCGCAGGGCCATGAGCGCCGCGGCAAGCACCTGCGCCGTCTCGTCGTGGAGCTCGAGCGCGATGCGGTGCCGCTCGGTCTCCTGCGAGGCCACGAGCTGCGCAAGCGCCCTGCGCTGGCGTTCGATACGCCGTGCGAACAGCCCGGCGGCCACGACGACCGCGGGCCACACGGCGAGCGCGGCCGGCTCGCCCGCCTGCCAGCCTCCGGCCGACCCGAAGACCGCCGCCCCGACGAGCGCGACGAGAGCGCCGTCCAGGGGGCCGAACACGACGGCAACCGTTCCCGCGATCGCCGCCGCGACGGCGGCGGGAAGGCCGACGACGGCCGACGGCTCGGCAAAGGCGAGCGGGACCAGGACCCCGCACTCGACGAGGACCGCCAGGCCGACGCTCGCGGAGCGGTGGCGGGCGAGCACCGCGAACACCCTGCTCATGGGCCGATGGTGCCGCCGCAGGTCCTCTGCCGCATCCGGGGAAATCACGCATCGAGGAGGGCGCTGCCGAGGCATGCCCGCGCTCGGCCGTCAGGTCATTCCCCGTTCAGGGGACAGGCCGCAGGGGGACGCGGCCGAAACGCTCTCCATGGCGGCGCACACGGCTCCCATCGCCGCGCTCGTCGCCCTGGTGAGCGGCTGGGCGGTGATCCGTCATTGCCGGGCGATGCTGCACAGCGGCGTCTCTCTCGAGGACGGAGGCGGCTGGACGGCCGTCATCCTCGCGGAGACCGTGGTGTGCCTGACGGCGGTCGCCGTCGCGCTCTCCTGAGAGCCGCGGCTCGCCGTCAACGCCTGCGCCAGGCGCGCCGCGTGTAGAGCGCGAACGCCACCGTGAGCGCCAGCGTCGTGGCGGCGACCGCCCACTGGCGCAGGAGCAGCGTCACGACCGCCAGGGTCGCGAGCAGCCCGCTGTAGAAGGCGAACCAGCGGCGGGCGCTGCGGCGCGCGCGGCTCACGCGGCCCTGCATCCCGCCGGCGGGCGTCGCGCCGTGCACGCGGAAGCGGCGACGGCGACCGGGAAGGGCGGCTGGCGACGGCGCGCTGGAACTCGGAGATCTCCCATGCGTCGCGACATCGTCGCATGCAACCACCACGCAGGCCCGGTCGGAGCGGCCGCTATGATCGCCGCGTGCTCGATCTGCTCGCCGAGCCGCCGTCTGCGCTCGACGCCGCCGTCGGGCTGTCCGCGGTCGAGCTGCTCGAGGGCGCCGTCGTGCTGCGGCTCGACCCCACCGCCACGGCGCGTGGCGGAGACGATCCGCGCCCCTTCCTCCACGGCGGCGTGCTGGCGACCTGCGTCGACACGGCGGGCTGGTATGCCGTCGCGCACGCGAGCCCGGGCACCTGGGTCGCCGTCGACCTGCGCTGCGACTTCCTCCGCCTCGCCGCACCCGGCCCGCACCGGGTCGTCGCACGCTGCCTGCGCGCAGGGCGCACGCTCGCCGTCGCCGACGTCGAGATCGCCCCATGGGACGAGCCCGATCGCCTGACGGCGGTCGGCCGCATCCAGTTCGCGCGCGTGTCCGACAGCTCTCCGGTCTAGGGGACAGCTTTGGAGGGTACGGCGCGGGGGAAGACTCGGGGCACGGAGGTCACAGGCGACGGCCGACCGAGGAAGTAGCCCTGGCCGTAGCGGATCCCCAGTGTCTCGACGGTGGAGAGCTCGTCTTCGGTCTCGATCCCCTCGGCGATGACGGAAGCCCCGGTATCGCTCGCGAACGTCACGAGCGCGCCGGCCAACGCACGCCGGACCGGGTCGAGATCGATCCCTCGAGTCATGACACGGTCGAGCTTGATCAGGTCGGGGGCGAGATTGACGATCCGAGTCAGGCCGGAATAGCCACTACCACTGTCGTCGATGGCGAGCCGTGTCCCTCTCGTGCGGATGCCTGCGAGGACATCCCCGAGACGTCGGTAGTCCTCGACTTCGACGTGCTCGGTCAACTCCAGGACGACGCGGTGGGCTCCGGCCGAATCCAACAACGTCCCGAGCTCGGGTGCGGCGACCGTCTTGTGCCCCACGTTGACGGCGAGATAGGCCTGTTCCGGAAGCTGGTCGAGCAGGGTCAGGGCCTCCCCGACGGCCGCCAGCTCCAGCTCGATGCCGAGACCCACGCGCTCGGCCTCGTCGAACCATGCATCGGGAGGCTGCTCCGGGGGCCCGCGGAAGCGAGCCAGCGCCTCCACGCCGGCGAGCTCTCCGCTTCGCAGGTCGACGATCGGCTGGCAGACGATCGTGAAGGCCGACGTGGCAAGCACCTGTTCGATGCGCTGCCTCGTCTCCAGGCTCTCGACGATCCCGGGCTGAAGCACGTTGGCCACGAACTCGCTCACACCGGCCTTGCCGTGGGGCGTGAGGTGAGATGCCCTCCCGACGTCGAGATCGCTGCCGGCCGACCGGTCCCGTCGATCACTTCCGTCCATGACCAGGCCCCCGGCGGCATGTGCGATGTCGGAGGCAGCCGAGATGGCCGCGGTGACGAACTCCGCGAGATCTCTCAGCGTCGACACTTCACCGTCGCCGAACACACGAGGGCGGGACGCCACGACCTTCAGGACGCCGACCGCCTCCGTGCCACGGCGCAGGGGGACGCAGATCATCGAGATGGCCCCGACCCGACGGCACGCTTCCCGGTCGACCCGGTCGTCGCTCTCGGAGTCGTCGCAGCGGAGTGTCTCGCCGGCGCGAATGGCCAGTCCGGACAGGCTCGCTTCCGCACGCAGGCGCGTCCCCGTGTGGGCGGCCAGGCTGCCCGCCCCGCAGACGTAGGTGAGGATGCCCGATCGTTCCAATTCCACGACGGCTCCCTCAGCCGTGGGAATCAGGAGCAGAGCCTGATCGACGACCCGGCGCATGACGACCATCGGATCGGCGATCTCCCGAATCGCGCGATGCAGCCCCTCCGGCTCGCGCTGATCCCGCCTTCCTCGATCGCGGCGAGGAGACGCGCTCATCGCTCGACGAAGCGGTCGCATGCGCTCATGGAGACACCTGCTCGTCTATCGGCTGCCGAGAGGAAAACTTGATATCGGCTGCCGAGAGGAAAACGTGAATCAGATCGCTTCGGGTCGCGACGAGTGCGCGATCCAACTGCACGGGCCGCCGGGCGCTAGAGTCCGGCGCGGCGTGCGGAGAGCTCTGGGGGCCCTGTGCGGTGTGGCCGTCGCCGCGGCGCTCGTCGCGGCGAGCGCCTTTGCGCGCCCGGGATCTCCCGACGTGCAGCCGCGCCCCGCCGGCAGCGTGGCGATCTTCTACTACCCCTGGTACGGGACGCCGGCGCGCGACGGCGGCTGGGCGCACTGGCAGCAGAACGGCAACGCGCCGCCCTCGTCGATCGCATCCGGCTGGTTCCCGGCCCGTGGGGCGTACTCGTCGAGCGACGCGGCCGTCGTGCGCGCACAGATGCACGAGATCGCCGCCGCGGGCATCTCGACGGTCATCGTCTCGTGGTGGGGCCCAGGATCGCCCGAGAGCGCGCGCTTCCCGGCCGTGGCGCGCGCGGCGCACGCCGCGGGGCTGCGCGTGGCCGTGCACGTCGAGCCGTACCGCGACCGCAGCCCGGTGTCGCTCGAGCCGGCGCTGCGCACCTTCGCCGCACAGGGGGTCAGCGACGCCTACGTGTACGACTCGACCGACAGCCCCGATGCTGAATGGGCGCAGCTGAACGCGCGCCTGCGCGGCCTCGTGCGCCTGTTCGCGAACACGCAACTCGTGGGGAAGGCGAAGGCGGGGGGGTTCGCCGGTCTCTACACCTACGACGTCTACGTCTACGACGGCTCAGCCTTCCCCCGCGTGTGCGCGTCCGCACGGCTCAACGGGCTGCTCTGCGCACCGTCCGTCGGCCCCGGCTACGACGCCCGCCGCGCCACCGGCGACGAGCGGGTGCGGCCGCGCGCCGACGGCGCCACCTACGACCGCATGTGGCGCGACGCGATCCGCGCCGCGGCCGACATCGTCACCATCACGAGCTACAACGAGTGGCACGAAGGGACGCAGATCGAGCCTGCACGCAGCGTCGGCGGCCCGTATGCCTCCTACGACGGCGCGTACGGCGCCACGGGGCGCGCAGCCGAGCGCGCCTACCTCGACCGCACGGCGCTCTGGGCGGCGCGCTACCGCGCGCGCAGCGGCCGCTGACAGGCGCTCAGTAGAGGGCGGCCGCGAGCCGGCGCCGGTAGGCGGAGGCGAGGTGGTCGTCGTGACCGAGCCGCTCGAACAGCGCCACGGCAACCTCGCGCAGACGGTCGCGCTCGCCGCCCTCGGCGTCCGGCACGGCGTCGACGATCCAGCGAAGCGCCCCCTCCACGTCGCCGGCGTCCAGTGCCGCCACGACGGCAGGAAGCTCGCCCGCCTCCCGCAGCTCCTCGACCAGCACGTCGGCGCGGGGCGGTGCGAGCACCTCGTCGAGGAAGGCGTCCACGGCCGCGCGCGAGCGCGCCCCGGTGAACTCGGCGACGACGCGCCCGTCGCGGAACGCCTTCACGGCGGGGATGCCGCTGACGCCGAACGCCCGCGCGAGCGTGGGGCTGGCCTCGACGTCCACCTTGGCGAGCTCGAGCGCTCCGGCGCGCTCGGCCACGGCGGCCTCGAGCACCGGGGCGAGCGCATGGCACGGGCCGCACCAGTCGGCCCAGAAGTCGACGACGACGGGCACCTGCGCCGAGCGCGCCACGACGTCGCTCTCGAAAGTCGACTCGGTCACGTCCATGGTGTCAGGCTAGCGAGAGCAGGCGACCACGTCGGCGGCACAACCGGCGACGAGGGCCGCAGGGACATGCTCGGCGGCGACACCGGCGAGCGAGCAATGGTCGAGGTCGATCTCGATCTCGCTCCAGCCGGCGAGGCCGATCGCGCGGCCGCCGGCCGCGCTCCCCATCTCGAGCAGCGCGTCCGTGCCGAACACGCCGCGGATGCCGCTCTGGCGGCGTGCGATGCCCTCGATCTCGCGCAGCTCCTCGAGCGGGTCGATGCGCATGTTCGAGTCCGAGCCGATGCACAGCGGAACGCCGCGCTCCCTGATCCGGAGCGCCGGCAGGAAGCCGTCGCCGAGATCGGCCTCGGTCGTCGGACAGGCGCAGATCGACGCCCCGTGCGAGGCGATCAGGTCGAGCTCGCCGTCGTCGGCATGCGTGGCGTGGACGACGGTCGTGCGCTCGGTCAGGCAACCGGCGCGCGCGAGGAGCTCGATCGGCCGGCAGCCGTGCTCGGCGAGGCACTCCTCGATCTCGCGCGGCTGCTCGTCGGCGTGGACGTGCAGCACGATCCCCTCACGCGCGGCGTAGCGGCCGATCTCCTCGAGCCAGCTACGCGAGCAGGCGCGCACGGAGTGGGGGGCGACGCCGACGTCGATGCCCTCCTCGCGCAGCGCCTCGACCTCGTCCAGGTACGCCGCGACGGACGGCTGCCGCATGCGCGCGAGCCCGCCGCGCTCGTAGGCGACGTGGAGGAGCACGAGCGCGATACCGGCATCGCGCGCCGCCTCGGCGGCCGCTCGGGCCTCGGCGGCGCCGAGGTAGTGGAACTCGCCCACGGCCGTGAAGCCGGCGGCGCGCATCTCCCGGTAGACGCCGGCGTACGCCGTCCGCACGGAATCGGGCGTGGCACGATCCGCCTCCGCGAGCATCCCTTCGCGCCAGTCCCAGAAGTCGGTGCCGGCCGCACGCCCGCGCAGCGCACGCTGGAACGCGTGGCTGTGCGCGTTGACGAAGCCGGGAAGCGTGAGCGTGCTCGTCACGGATGACGACGCTACACCACTAGGCTTAGGCGCAGATGACCTCTGGCACTCCCTCGCCGGCGTACACGCGTGTCCCCAACGCGCTCACGCTGCTGCGATTCGCCGCCATCCCGCTCTTCGTCGTGCTGCTCCTCGACGACCGCGACGGCCCGAGCTGGCCGGCGGGGATCGTCTTCGGCCTGGCGGGGCTGACCGACCAGCTCGACGGCTACCTGGCGCGGCGCTGGCGCGTGGAGTCCGCCTTCGGCAAGGTGGCCGATCCGCTCGCCGACCGGCTCATGATCGACACGGCGGTCGTCGCGCTCGTCCTCCTCGACCGCCTGCCGTGGATCGCGCTCGTGATCCTCGTGCGCGATCTCGTGCTCGTCGGCGGGTACAGGGTCGTCGTGCCGCGCGGCTACGAGTTCCGCGTCTCCCGGCTCGGCAAGATCGCCACCTGGGGCCTCTACGCATCGCTCGGTCTCGTGCTCGTGACCGAGAAGGGCACGTGGTGGGCGCTCGCGTACCTGTGGATCAACCTCGGGCTCGCCGTCGTCGCCGCCGTCCAGTACGTGCTCAGGGCGCGCCGAGAGGTCGCGCGAGCATGAAGGCCGTCGTCATGGCGGGCGGCGAGGGCACGCGTCTGCGTCCGCTCACCTCGAACCAGCCGAAGCCGATGGTGCCGGTCGTCGGCAAGCCGTGCATCGAGCACGTCCTCGAGCTCCTGCGCTTCCACGGGTTCGAGGAGGTCGTGATCACGCTCGCGTTCATGCCGCAGGCGATCCGCGCCTACTTCGGCGACGGGGCGTCGCTGGGCCTGCAGATCGACTACTCCGTCGAGGAGCAGCCGCGCGGTACCGCCGGCTCGGTGCGGCTCGCAGGGGCGCGCCTCGACGACACCTTCCTCGTCATCTCCGGCGACGCCCTCTGCGACGTCGACCTCGACGCGCTCGTGGACACGCACCGCCGGCGGGGCGCGGCGGCAACGATCGGCCTCAAGCCGGTCGACAACCCGCTCGAGTTCGGCATCGTCGTCACCGACGACGACGGCCGCGTCGAGCGCTTCCTCGAGAAGCCCTCCTGGGGCCAGGTGTTCTCGGACACGATCAACACCGGCATCTACGTGCTCGAGCCGGAGGTGCTGCGCCACATCCCGGGCGACCGTCCCTTCGACTTCTCGAAGGAGCTGTTCCCGCTGCTGCTCGAGATGGGACGGCCCATCTACGGCCACGTGCTCGACGGCTACTGGCAGGACATCGGCACGATCGAGCAGTTCCGCCAGGCGAACTTCGACGCGCTCGACGAGCGCGTGCGCCTCGACGTGCCGGGCCTGCGCCTGCGGGGCAACGTGTGGGTCGGCGACGGCGTCGCCGTCGACGCCGTGGAGAACATCGCGGGCCCGGCGTTCGTCGGCAACAACTGCCGCATCGCCGGCGACGCGCAGGTCGGCCCGTACGCGGTGCTCGCGCCCGGCGTCACCGTGCGCGAGCACGCGCGGGTCGAGCGCTCCATCATCGACGCCGCCACCTATATCGGCCGCAGCGCCGTGATCGAGGGCGCGATCGTCGGACGCGCCTGCGACGTGCGCGACCACGTGCGCGTGCACGAGGGGGCCGCGATCGGCGACGAGGTGACGATCGGCGCCGAGGCGAGCGTGCTCCCCGGCGTGCGCATCTACCCGTTCAAGGAGGTGGAGACGGGCGCGCAGATCTACGAGAGCATCGTCTGGGAGAGCCGCGCCACGAACCGGCTCTTCGCCCACGACGGCGTCAGGGGCCTCGTCAACGTCGATCTCACGCCCGAGACCGCCGTGCGCGTCGCCGCCGCCCTCGGAACGGCACTCGACCGGGGAGCGCGTGTCGTCGCCAGCCGCGACGCTGCCGACGCGTGCCGCATGGTGCAGCGCGCGCTCGTCGCGGGCCTCACGTCGACAGGCGTCCATGTAGCCGACCTGCGCGTGTCTCCGGCAGCCGTGACGCGGCACGTGCTGAAGACGCAGGGGCTCGCCGCCGGCGTGCACGTCGGACAGACCAGCGGCGACCCCGAGCTCGTCGAGATCCGCATCTTCGAGCCGCCGGGCATCCAGCTCACGCCGGGGCTGCAGAAGGAGATCGAGAAGCACTTCACACGGCGCGAGCTGCGGCGGGCGGCGTTCGCGGAGGTGGGGGACACCACCTACCCGGCGCGCGTGCGCGAGAGCTACGCCCACGATCTGCTCGACACGCTCGACGCCGCCGTCGTCAGCGCCCGCGGGTTTCGCATCGCGCTCGACGTCGGCTACTCCGCCGCCTCGTTCACGCTGCCGCTCGTGCTGGGCCCGCTCGGCGTCGAGGCCGTCACGATCAACGCGTTCTTCTCCGGCGCGGGCGTGGCGGCCGACCCTGTGCCTGCCGCGGCGGAGCGGCTCGTCAGTGCGGTGGGCGCCGACCTCGGCGTGGTGCTCGACCGGGCCGCCGAGCGGCTGCTGCTCATCGACGAGCACGGGCGCGAGGTGTCGCCCGAGCGGACGCTGCTGCTGTTCGTGCACCTTCTCGCCGCCGCCGGCCGCACGGGGGCGATCGCCGTCCCCGTCACGGCGACCGACGCTATCGACCGCATCGTCGCAGGCAGCGGCCTGCGGGTCGTGCGCACGCCGCACTCGCTGAGCGCGCTGACGCGTGCCGCAGCGGCCGAGGGCGTGATCTTCGGCGGCGCGCCCACCGGCGGCTTCGTGTTCCCCGACATCGTCCCCGGCTACGACGGCGTCGGCGCCCTGTGCCGGCTGCTCGAGCTGCTGGCCGTCGCCGGCCGGCCCGTCTCCGAGCTCGTCGCGCGGCTGCCCGAGCCGACGCTCGTGCGCGTCTCCGTCCCGTGCCCGTGGGCGCGCCGGGGCCTTGTCATGCGCCTGCTCGGCGAGCAGCTCGCGGAGCGCACCCTCGATCTCATGGACGGCATCAAGGCATTCGACGAGCGCGGCTGGGCGCAGGCGCTGCCCGATCCGGACGAGCCGGTCGTGCACGTGTTCGCCGAGAGCGCGACCCGGGCCGGCTCGGAGGCGCTCGCGCAGGAGCTCGCCGCGGCGGTCGAGGCGATCGTGCAGGGAGAGACCGCCGCCGCGTCGAACAGGGTGGAGGCGCCACAAGCCTCAAGCTGAGGTTGACCCCTCGGGGTCGCTGCTGCTTCAATCCCTCCGGCCCCCGCAACGGAAAGGCTGACCGTGGAAATGCTCCCCGACCTCTCGCTTCTCTCCGACGACGAGCTGTCCGCCCTGCTCTCGCGGCTCGAGAGCACCGAGGACGCGATCTCGCGACGACGGCGGCTGCTCCACGGGCGCATCGACATCCTCCGCGGCGAGCGCACCGCGCGCCTGCGCGCGCAGGTCGCAGCGGGGGCGCTCGACATGCCCTCCCCGACGACGCTCGAGCGCGCGATCTATACGGGCAGCGGCGACCTGCCCGAGGAGGAGGGCGCCCTCGGCGCGATGCCCGACCTCGCCGAGGTCGACGACGATGCCCTGCGCGCCGAGATCCGCCGGCTCGAGCAGGAGGAGGACGACATCTCCCTCAACCGCCGCGTGCTGCACGGCCAGATCGACATCGTGCGCGCCGAGCGTGCGCGCCGCTCGCGCGACGGCGGGCATATCGGTCCGGACGACCTCGGCCCGGTGCTCGGCGGAGGCCGATGAGCCACATCTACTGCCGGGAGTGCGGCTTCCAGAGCCCCGAGGCAGCGAGCTACTGCTCGCGCTGCGGCGCGCTGCTCGTGCGCGACGCCGTCGGCGAGACGACGCTGAGCCTGAGCCCGGACGAGGTGGTCGAGCAAGGTGGCGACGCGATCGTCGGGCCGTCGCTCGTCGTGCGCTCGGGCGGCGGCAGGGCGGGGGAGAGCTTCCAGGCGATCGGCGACCGCACGCTCATCGGCCGCTCTCCCGCATGCGACGTGTTCCTCGACGACGTGACCGTCTCGCGCAGGCACGCCGAGCTCGTGCGTGACGGCGACACCTTCATCATCCGCGATCTCGGCAGCCTCAACGGCACCTTCGTCAACCGGCGGCGGATCGACTCTGCAGCGCTCGAGGACGACGACGAGCTGCAGATCGGCAAGTACCGCATGACCTTCCTGTACCGATGACGACGACGACGGAGAGCGGCACGGGCGCCGCCACGCGACTGCACACGATCGGCGCCGTGTGCGAGCGGCTGCGCGCCGAGTTCCCCGACATCTCGATCTCGAAGATCCGCTACCTCGAGGACCAGGGGCTGCTCGCCCCCAAGCGCACGCGCGCCGGCTACCGCCTCTTCTCGGAGGCGGACGTCGAGCGCCTCGTCACGATCCTGCGGCTCCAGCGAGACGAGTTCCTGCCGCTGCGCGTGATCCGCGACGAGCTGCGCTCGCCGAGCGCCGACCGCGCGAAGCGCCGCGCAGCCGGCATCGCCGGCGTCGAGGACGAGATCGACATGCAGGAGCTGTGCGGGCGCGCCGGCGTCAGCATCGAGTTCGCGCGCCAGCTCGAGGAGTACGGGCTGTTGGCGCCGCGCATCGAAGCCGGCGAGCGCCTTTACCGCGAGAGCGAAGCGGACATCGCGCTCGCGTGTGCGAAGATCGCCCGCTACGGCGTCGACGCCCGCCATCTGCGCGCCTTCCGGACGGCCGCCGGCCGCCAGTCCGCCCTCATCGAGCAGGTTGTCGCACCCGGACTGCGCTCGCGCAATCTCGAGCGGCGCAAGGCGGCGCTCGCCGATCTCGACATGCTGGCCGGCGTCGCGCAGGAGCTCGCGCAGCTCTTGCTCACGCGCGACCTGCGCGAGGTGGCCGAGCGGTGACCGAGATCGATCTCGCCGAGCTCATCCGCGACGTGCCGGACTTCCCGTCCGCGGGGATCGTGTTCAAGGACGTGATGCCGCTGCTCGCCGACCCCGCTGCGTTCCGGGAGACGATCGACCGGCTCGCCGCCTGGGCCGGGCCACGCACGCCGGACATCATCCTCGGTGCGGAGGCGCGTGGGTTCATCTTCGGCGGCGCCCTCGCCTACGCGCTCGGCTGCGGCTTCGTGGCCGCGCGCAAGCCCGGGAAGCTGCCGTGGAAGACCGTCGAGGCCACGTACGCGCTCGAGTACGGCACCGACTCCCTGCAGGTGCATGCCGACGCGGTCGCGGAGGGCACGCGCGTCATCGTGCTCGACGACGTGCTCGCCACGGGAGGGACGGCGAAGGCCAAGGTCGATCTCGTCGAGCAGCTCGGCGGCACCGTCGTGGGCGCGCTGTTCGTCATCGAGCTGACGTTCCTGCACGGCCGCGAGCGGCTTTCCGGCTACGACGTGCACGCGCTCATCGCCGTCTGAGGAGATCCCTCGACCGAGGGATTCGCGTGCCGCCCGCAACGGCCGTGGGAAGCCGTTCGCGAGAGGGTCGCCGCCAACTCGCCGTCCGATCGATCGTCTATCACTGACACATGGCCGGGATGAACGCCCTCACCGGGACGTTTCGCCTCTCGTGTCCGCGGCACGGCGAGGCGCGCGTGCTGCTCTCGTCGTTCCGGCAGATCGGCCGCCTCGCCGGGACGGCGCACCCGGCGGTCTACCGCGTCGCCTTCGGCTGCGCGTGCGGGGGAGAGCACGCGGCGCTGCTGACGCAGGAGGACCTCGACGTGGCGCCGCTCGGGCTGATCGCGCACGAGCCGTTCGTCAACCTGATGACCTCGCGCGGCGGCGACCTCCGCGACGAGCTGACGGCGATCGCGGGGATGCGCATCGGAGCCGGGGAATGGCCGTGGAGCTTCTTCTGCTACCTCGAGGACAGGCCGCGGCCGGTGACGCCGTCGTCGTTCACGCTCATCGCGGCCGGATCCGCGCGCGTTGCCGTCGCGGTCGCCTGCCCGGGCTGCGGTTCGATCTCGATCAACGTGTGCACCCGCGCGCACGTGGACGTCCCGTTCGTCAACGACGCCCGCATCGGCGTCGTGCCGCACGTGTACGCGGCCGACGCGCTTCCCACGGTGGAGGCGTTCCGCGAGCAGCTCGGCTCCTCCGCGTTCGACGAGCGCCGCCTGGAGCTCGAGCAGTGACCCACCCGTTCCCTGGGGGGAGGGATGAGGAGCCGGTGCGGCCGGTGTCGATGAGAGAGCACGTGGACACCACCGTCACCTTTCCTGCGGCGAGGCCCGACGCACTGGACACCCTGCTCCGCCACTGCTTCGCGCTCGAGCGCGCAGGCGAGGCGCCGCGCGCGCCCGCCCGCCTCCGGCTCGAGCAGGCCGTCGGCCCGGCGCTCGCGCGCAGGCTCGTCTCGAGCCTGACGGCGGGAAGCCGGCGCTGAGGGGCCGTACCGGCGCGGCTACGAGCCGGACGTGTCGCCGCCGCGCGTGCGGACGAGCAGGAAGATGAGGAACGCGGCCACGAGCGAGAGGATGAGCGCCGTCGCCTTCGAGACGTCGACGGCCACCATGCCGAAGTAGAGGACGAGGAAGAAGACGACCGCCCACAGAAACGACTGGACGCCGCGATCGATGCTCGGCATGCGCAGGTGCACGGGCCGGATGCTAACCGAAAGCGCTTGCCGGGAAGCCGGGAAGACGCCTGCCCGACCGCCGCTCTCGCCCGGACCAGCAATTCACCGAGCCGGTAGCGCTTTCGTCCACCCGGCCCGTCGACCTTCCGCTTCCGCGTACGGCCTCCGCGCCAGGCTTCGATCTACTCGCGCCCCGTGCTCGGTGCAAGCAAGAAGCTAGAGCGCGGAGTGGGGAGGGTCAAGAGGGCCGCGCGCCGATTTGTCGCAATTTGCGAGCAAATCGCTCGGGCCGTGAGAGTGCGGGTGTGTGCGCTGCCCCCGGCGCCGGTTCCACTACGATGCGCCGGTGCGCCGCGCCGCCGCCTACGGATCCGCCGTCGCGCTGCTCGCGCTCGGCGTCGTCCTCACCGCCCTCGGCTGGGGGGACGAGCCCGGCAAGCTGCCGAACTGGCAGGCTCTCGTGCTCGGGCTCGTACAGGGCTTCACCGAGCTGCTGCCGATCTCCTCGTCGGGGCACCTCATCGTCGTTCCCTGGCTCGGCGACTGGACATACCTCAAGGATCACGAAGCCTTCAACAAGACCTTCGACGTCGCCCTGCATCTCGGCACGCTGGTCGCCGTCGTCGCGTACTTCTGGAGCGATCTCGTCCGCTACCTCGTCGCGTGGCTGCGCAGCCTCGCACGGCGTAGCGTGGCAGGGGAGGACGAGAAGATCGGCTGGATCATCGTCATCGCGAGCATCCCGGCCGCGATCGTCGGCGCCGGGCTCGAGAGCGTGATCCAGGACCGCCTCGGCGAGCCGTGGCAGATCGCCGTCCTGCTGGCCGTGTTCGCGGCCGTGCTCTGGTGGGCAGACCGCCGCCCGCAGCGACGCGACGTGCACGAGCTCAGCCTCGGGCAGGGGCTCCTCGTCGGCCTCGCGCAGAGTCTCGCACTGGCGCCCGGCGTTTCCCGGTCGGGCATCACGATCACCGCCGGGCGCCTGCTCGGCCTCAGCCGCGACGCGGCCGCCCGCCTGTCGTTCCTCCTCCTCGTGCCGATCGTGCTCGGCGCGGTGCTGCTGAAGGGCGTGAAGGACGTCCTCTTCGGCGATCTGCCGGCCGGCTGGGTGGGGCCGTTCGTCGTCGGCACGATCGCCGCCGCCGGCAGCGGCCTGCTCGCCATCTCGTGGCTGCTCGGCTACGTGCGCCGCCACGACTACTCCGTGTTCGTGCTCTACCGGCTCTGTGCCGCCGCCGCGATTCTCCTGCTCATCGCGGCCGGCGCACGGGACGCGAGCTTCTAGCGCCTGGCGCGTCCGGCAGGGAGGGCGCAGCGTGTTCCGATTTCCTGTTACTTGACATAACGCACGTTATCGTGCGTCGAGCCGCAGGGCGTCCAGGCCGACTCCGCGCCGGGTCTGGACAAATGCCATACGGCGGTGGGAGAGTTAGAAGTGGCAGCCCGCACGAGCTCCCCCATGACGACAATCGACATCGATAGCCTGCTCGGGCAGGAAGAGGTACGGGTCCTCCTCGAGGCCGGCGAGCAGGCCGGCACGATCCGCGCCGAAGATCTCGCCGACCTCGTCGAGGCGCACGAGCTCTCGCCTCTCGAGCAGGAGGCGCTGCTGCGGGAGCTGGAGAAGCGCGGCATCGAGATCGCCGACCCCGCGCCGGCGGAGCCGCCACCGGCCGCACCGGCGCCGCCCGAGACGACGACGGACGCCCTGCAGCTGTTCCTGCGCGAGGCGGGACGGCATCACCTGCTCAGCGCGGCGCAGGAGGTCGAGCTCGCCAAGCGCATCGAGCGCGGCGACCTCGACGCGAAGCAGCAGATGATCCAGGCCAACCTGCGGCTCGTCGTCTCGATCGCGAAGAACTACCGCAACCAGGGGCTTCCGTTCCTCGACCTCATCCAGGAGGGCACGCTCGGCCTCATCCGCGCCGTCGAGAAGTTCGACTGGCGGCGCGGCTTCAAGTTCTCCACCTACGCGACCTGGTGGATTCGGCAGGCCGTCGCGCGGGCGCTCGCCGACAAGGCACGCACGATCCGCATGCCCGTCCACATCGTCGAGCGCCTGCAGAAGATGAACCGCGCCGAGCGCACCCTGTGGCCGCAGCTCGGACGCGAGCCGACACTCGAGGAGATCGCCGACGAGGCGTCCCTCACGGTGCAGCAGGTGCTGGAGGTGCGTGCCGCGGCCCGCGCGTCCGCGAGTCTCGACGCGCCGGTCGGCGACGGCGACGACGCCGTGCTCGGCGACTTCGTCGCCGGCAGCGAGCCCCTCCCGGAGGAGTGCGTCGAGATGACGCTGCGCAGCCAGGCGCTGCGGCGCGCGTTGTCGGCGCTCCCTGCGCGCGAGCGCGAGGTCGTCGTGCTCCGCTACGGCATCGGCGGCGTCGAGCCGAAGACGCTGGAGGAGATCGGGCGGCGACTCGGCCTCACCCGTGAGCGCGTGCGCCAGATCGAGCTCGACTCGCTGCGTCACCTCGCCGGCGTCCGCGAGATGCAGGCCGTCCAGTCCTGAGGCACGCCGCCGGGCGCGAGGGGCGGCGATGTCCATACGGCTCCACCTCCACGCCGGCGCGCGCCCGCGGACGCGCCTACGTGCGCAGGTAGTGCTCGAGGCTCGGTGCGGCCTGGCGCAGCTCGCGCAGCGCGCGCGTCTCGAGCTGGCGCACGCGCTCGCGGGTGATGCCGAGGATCGCTCCCACCTCCTCGAGCGTCTTCGGCTTGCCCCCGGAGAGCCCGAAGCGCTCGATCAGCACGCGCTGCTGTCGCGGCTTCAGCAGGCGGATCGCTTCGCCGATCTCCGACGTCCGCAGCTTGTTCGACGTCTCCGTCTCCGGTGCGAGGGCGTTCGTGTCCTCGATGAGATCGGACATCGTGCTCTCGCCGTCGCCCACCGGCGTCTCGAGGGAGACGTGATCCTGGACGAGCTCGAGCAGCTCCTGGACGCGCCGGGGCGTGAAGTCCGCCTCCTTCGCGATCTCCTCGAGCGAGGGGTCGCGGTTGAGCTTCTGGCCGAGCGCGCGGCGGGCACGGGTGACGCGCCGCACCTGGTCGGCGACGTGGACGGGAAGGCGGATCGTGCGTCCCTGCTCGGCGAGCGCGCGCGAGATCGACTGCCGTATCCACCAGGTCGCGTAGGTGGAGAGCTTGTAGCCCATCGTGTAGTCGAACTTCTCGACCGCCCTGATGAGGCCGAGGTTGCCCTCCTGGATGAGGTCGAGCAGCGGCACGCCGGCGCGGGTGTAGTTGCGGGTGATCGACATCACGAGACGCAGGTTGCACTCGATCAGACGGCGCTTCGCGGCCTCGTCGCCCTCGTCCTTGCGTCGCGCGAGCTCGCGCTCCTCGGCGGGCGTGAGCAGCCGTCCGTCGCCGATCTGGCGCACGTAGAGCTTGAGCGGATCCTGGGTGGCCGAGTCCGGCGCCTCGTCCGGTGGTTTCGGCTCGGCGTCGAACAGCGGCTCGGCGAGGTTGCCTTCCACGGAGGACGTATCGGCCGCTGTCCTCCCCCACTTGAGGCATTTTCGCGACCTCCCTCGCGGCTGCCGCCGCCCACGGCGTGGGCGGGAGATGCCGAACACCCTCCGTAGAGAGCACGCATCGACGCCGGCGACGCTCGTGTGGTCGACGGATCCGTCCAGGTGAGGTCATCGAATCGGCGCATGTGCGGCGTAGCGGGATACAGCCTCGACCCCGACTCGAGCGTCGGTCGCACCCAGGCTGCGCAGGCGCTGCTCGCGTGCGCGTCGTGCCTCGCTCACCTAGACTCGAGGCGTCCGTCGGCTCGCACGTCGACGCCTTCCTCGCGCAGCCGCTCGCGCACGAGGAACTGGAACGCCGCCCACGGCCCCGTCTCGATCTCGACCATGCGGTACACCTGCCACTCCGAGGGCAGCGAGGGGTCGTTGCGCCGTGCTTGCTTCCAGTCGGCCATCTTGGGCAGCCGGCCGAGCGAGCGCGCGAGCACCGCGCCCTGGGCGACGGCGCGCTCGAGCCGCTCCTCCCCCACGGGCACGTCGAATCCCGCCTCCCGTAGCGCCGCCGCCAGCGATCCGAACGTGTGCCAGACGAGCGACTTCGAGGCGACGCGGCTGCGGTTCTCGTCGAGGTCGCGCGCGCTCGGCGTGCGCCCGAGCTGCGCGCCGAGCGCGCGCAGCTGGCCGAGCAGCTCGTCGCGGCTGATGAAGCGTCGCGGCGTCAGCCCCGCCGCGCGCTTGGCGGCGTTCCACGTGCCGAAGTGCTCGATCACCGTCTGCGGGTGCACGCCCGCGCCGGGGTCGGCAGCGAACTCGCGCATCGTCGGCGAGCGCCCGAGCCGCTGCGCGCTCGCGCGGAGCTGCTCGAGGATCTGCTCGTCCGTGTAGCGCCGTCTGATCCCCGCGCGGAACTCGGCGAGCGCTGCCTCGTCGATCCCGGCGAGCGCCGGGTGCCGGCGACGGGGCCTGGCCATGTGCAATCACTATAGATCATCATGCGCAAAGTGCAAGGAGAGCAGAGCGAGGCACGCACCGGCAGTCTCTGGGCCGGCCGCCGCGCGACGGGGCACGGTACCCTCGGCTGCGATGGGAGCACGCCTCGCGCTCGAGAGATCCGCGGCCCGGCTCGTCGGCCGGCTGTCGCGCGCCGCGGGGTGCGGCGGCGGCACGACGCTGCCCGGAAAGCTGCTGTGGAAGGTCGATCCGACTGCGATCGACGCGCTCGCAGCGCGGCTTCCTCTCGGCAGCGCGCTCGTGTCGGCGACGAACGGCAAGACGACGACGTCCGCGATGGCGGCGGGCATCCTCGGCCGGCGCCGCCGTCTTGCCTGGAACAACTCGGGCGCCAATCTCGCCTCCGGCGTCGCGTCCACGCTGCTCGAGGCGAAGGGCGCGGAGCTCGGGCTGTTCGAGGTCGACGAGTTCGCCCTGCCCGAGGTGATGCGGCGGACAGCTCCCCGGGCGGTCGCGCTCGCGAACCTGTTCCGCGACCAGCTCGACCGCTACGGCGAGCTGGAGCACGTCGCCGAGCGCTGGCGCGCCGCCGTGGCCGCTCTCCCCCGCTCCACCACCCTCGTCGTCAACGCCGACGATCCGCTCGTCGCGGAGCTCGCCGACGGCCGCCCGGCCGCCCTCCGCTTCGGTGTCGACGACGCGCGGGTCGCGCGCGCGGCGCTCCAGCACGCGGCCGATTCGAAGTACTGCGTGCGCTGCGGCACGCCCTACGACTACGCAGCCGCCTACGTCGGCCATCTCGGCGACTACCGCTGCCCGCGCTGCGGCCACGCCCGGCCCGTGCTCGACGTCGTGGCTCGGGCGATCGAGCTGCAGGGGCTCGACGCGACCGTCTTCGACCTCGTCACGCCCGCCGGCACGGGCAGGGTGCGCCTGCCTCTGCCCGGCCTCTACAACGTCTACAACGCGCTCGCCGCCGCGTCCCTCTGCCTCGCGCTCGACGCCTCCCTCGACGACGTCGTCGCCGGCCTCGAGGGCTTCAGTGCGGCGTTCGGCCGCTTCGAGCGCATCGACGGCGGCGGCCGCGGCATCCTGATGCTGCTGATCAAGAACCCCGCCGGCGCCAACGAGGCCGTGCGCACGCTCGTCGAAGGAGGCGTCCCGCCGGCGCTCGTCGTCGCGCTCAACGACGCGATCGCCGACGGGCGTGACGTGTCGTGGATCTGGGACGTCGACTTCGAGCCGTTGCTCGAGCGGGCGCAGCGCATCGTCGCCGCCGGCGACCGTGCCGCCGAGCTCGCGCTGCGCTTCACCTATGCCGGGTTTCCTCCCGGGCGCCTCGAGGTCGTGCCCGGCCTCGAGGCGGCACTCGACCGCGGGCTCGCGCTCGTCCCGCCCGGCGGCGAGCTCGGCGTCCTCCCCACGTACACGGCGATGCTGCAGCTGCGCGCGATCGCCGCCGAGCGCGGGCTCGTGAAGCCGTACTGGGAAGGAGCCGCGTGAAGGTCCGCGTCGCGCACCTGTATCCCGACTACCTGAACATCTACGCCGATCGCGGCAACATCGCGGTTCTCGAGCGCCGCGCACGGCTCCGCGGCCACACGCTCGACGTGACGGGCGTCGGCCCCGGCGACGGGCTCCCGGACGGCGGCGTCGACCTCTTCTACGTGGGCGGCGGTCAGGATCGCGAGCAGGCGCTCGTCGCGCCCGACCTCGCGGCGCGCGGCGAGGCGATTCGCGCGGCGGTCGCTGCCGGCGCCGCGCTGCTCGCGGTGTGCGGCGGCTACCAGCTGCTCGGACGCGGCTATCGGGGACGCGACGGCTCATGGCTCGCCGGCGCGGCGCTGTTCCCGCTCGAGACGGTCGCCGGCGAAACGCGGATGATCGGCGACGTGCTGATCGAATGCTCCTTCGCCCCCGGAGCGCCGCAGACGGTGGCGGGGTTCGAGAACCACGCAGGCCGCACGCTGCTCGACCCCGGTGCGGAGCCGCTCGGACGGGTCGTCGCCGGCTTCGGGAACGACGGCCGCTCCGGCTACGAGGGCTGCAGGGTCGGCACCGCGATCGGCACGTACCTGCACGGCCCGCTGCTGCCGCGGAACCCCTGGCTCGCCGACTGGCTGCTCGCCCGCGCCCTCGAGAACGCGGGCGCCGCCGCGGCCCTGGAGCCGCTCCCCGACGAGCTCGAACGGGCCGCCCACGCGGTCGCGGCGCAGCGCGCGCGCGCGCGCGGCGGCAAGGCGTAACCGCCTGCGCTCAGCCGGCGAGGCGGGCGCGCAGCCGTCGAAGCTCCGGGTCGTCGACACCGGCGGAGCGCAGGTACTCCTCCGCCCCGCCCGCCGACGTGCGCAGCCAATGCAGCACCGCCGCCATCGCCGCCGCCGGCGCCATGATGAGGCGCGAGCGCAGGCGATGCTCTCCCTCGTCGCGAGACGCCGCCACCCACTCCCCGAACAGCCCGAGCATGTTCGGCTCGCTCAGCGCGTAGTCGGCGGCGACGACGCCGTCCGGCACGCCGGCGGCGGCGAGCAGCAGCGCCGAGACGATTCCCGTGCGATCCTTGCCCGCGAGGCAGTGAACGACGACCGGCCCGTCTGCCTCGGCGACCGCCGTGACGGCCTCGCCGACGCGCCCGCGATTGCGCTCGAGCGCGGCGACATAGCCGTCCGCGAACGCGGCGGCGACGTCGTCGGCGTCGCGCACGCGCTCGTCGAACGCCGCCTCCTGGGCCGCGTCGCGCTCGCCGAAGAGCGAGACGCGCACCACCTCGACGGCCGTGCGTGCGCCCGGCTCGCCGCCTTCCTCGCCGGGGAAGCGCAGGTCGACGACGCGCCTCACGCCGGCCGCCAGCGCGCGCTCGCGCCCGCGCGGCGTCAGGTGCCCGATGCTATCGGCCCGTATCACCACGCCCGCCCGCGTGCGACCGCCCGAGGCAGTCGGCAGCCCTCCCAGGTCGCGGACGTTGTGGCAGCCGTCCCAGGGCAGCGCACGGGCACTCACGGCGCCCACAGCGACCCGAGGTAGATGCAGGGATCGCCCGGCTGCCAGCGCTGCAGGAAGCGCGCGATCGGCGGGTGCAGGGCGATGCCGTCGAGCTCGTCGAGCGCGAACAGGCGGTGGCCGCGAACGGCGTCGTCGTGGGAGACGACGTCGGCGAGCGACCCGTCGAGCTCAGCGGCGAAGACGACGTGCACGACGTGCTTCGACCACAGGCTGCGCTCCGGCGAGATCGAGTCGACGATCGCGACGGGGCCCTCCAGCGGCAGCTCGTCGCCGCCCTCGAGCAGGCCGGTCTCCTCGGCGAGCTCGCGCTGCAACGCCTGTGTCAGGGTCTCGCCGCCGCGCACGCCGCCGCCCGGCAGCAGCCAGCGCTGGGCACCGCGCTTCTCGTGGCGGCAGAGCAGGATGCCCCCGTGCCAGCGCAGGATCGCGGAGACGCGGATGCGCGGCTCGGGGTTCACCGCAGGCCCGAGGAGCCGAGGCCGGCAGCGCCCCGCTCGCTCTGCTCGAGATGCCCCACCTCGACGAGGCGAACGGCCGGCGCGGGGACGACGACGAGCTGCGCGATGCGCATGCCGGGTTCGACGTCGAACGGCTCCTCCGTGCCGGTGTTGAGCAGGATCACCCGCAGCTCGCCGCGGTAGCCCGAGTCGATCAGCCCCGGGGCGTTCACGATCGTGATCCCCTTGCGCGCGGCAAGGCCCGAGCGCGGGATCACGAGGCCGGCATGGCCGGCCGGCACGGAGACGGCGACACCGGTCCCCACCACTCCCCGCTGCCCGGGATCGAGCCGGACGTGCTCACAGGAGACGAGGTCGAGCCCGGCGTCGCCCGGGTATGCCTGCGCCGGGAGCACCGCGCCGTCGCGCAGGCGGATGACCTCGAGCTCGATCACGTCGTCGCAGCCGTCTCCAGGCCGTCGCCTGCGACGAGATAGGCGGCAAAGCGCCGCACCTCGCGATGAGGGAGCCTCGCCCGGATGAGCACGCCGTGCTCGGTGTCGCTGCGATCGTCGATCGGCGCGCCCAGCGCGTACAGGTCGGAGAGCACCCGCCCCTCGTCGTAGGGCACGAGCAGACGTACGTCCTCGAAGCGGTCGGCGAACAGGTCGGCGATGCGCCCGCGCAGGGCGTCGAGCCCCTCCCCGGTCGCCGCGGAGATCTGCAGTGCCTGCGGAAACCGGTTCGCGAGCCGCCGGCGAGCGAGCGGGTCGAGACGGTCGGCCTTGTTGAGCACGAGCTCCACCGGCAGCTCGCCGCCGCCGATGTCCGCCAGCACCGCGTCGACGGCGGCGATCTGCTCGTGCATCGCGTCCTCCGGCAGCGAGGCGTCGACGACGTGGAGCACGAGGTCGGCGACGAGCGTCTCCTCCAGCGTCGACGCGAATCCCTCCACGAGCTGCGTGGGCAGGCGGCGGATGAAGCCGACGGTGTCGGTGACGAGGTAGCGCTTGCCGTCGTGGTCGAAGTCGCGCGTGGTCGGGTCGAGCGTCTCGAAGAGGCGATTCTCGATCGAGACGTCGGCGCCGGTGAGCGCGTTCAGGAGCGTCGACTTGCCGACGTTCGTGTAGCCGGCGAGCGCCACCGTCGGCGTCTCCGAGCGGCTCCGCTCCTTGCGGCGCACAGCACGCTGACTGCGCAGCGCGCGCAGCCGCTCGCGCAGCTGGCTCACCCGCCGGCGGGCGAGGCGACGGTCGGTCTCGAGCTGCGACTCGCCGGGGCCGCGCGTGCCGACACCGCCGCCGAGGCGCTCGAGATGTCTCCACATGCCGCGCATGCGCGGCAGCTGGTACTCGAGCTGGGCGAGCTCCACCTGCAGCTTGCCCTCGGCGCTGACGGCGTGCTGGGCGAAGATGTCGAGGATCAGCAGCGTGCGGTCGACGACGCGCGCGTCGAGGGCGTTCTCGAGCGTGCGCTGCTGCGTCGGCTCGAGCTCGCCGTCGACGAGCAGCACGTCGGCGCCCGAGGCGACGAACGCGTCCTCGAGCCCGGCGAGCTTGCCCTTGCCGACGTAGCTGCGCCGGTCGGGCTGGTCGCGGTGCTGCACCATCTCGCCAACCGGCACGACCCCTGCCGTGCGCGCGAGCTCGCGCAGCTCCGCCAGCTCGGACTCGGCGTCGGCGCCCTTCGGGAGCACGGCGAGGAGGAACCCGTGCTCGGGCTCGGCACCGGGCGCCGGGCTCGGCTGATGCAGCGTCACGCGCGCAAGTATGCCGGTACGCTCGCGCGATGGCACCTCTCGCGGACAGGCTCGCCGCACGCACGCTCGAGCTCGTCGACATCCCGTCGGAGAGCCTGCACGAAGCCGCGATCCGCGAGCACCTGCTCGGGCTCGTGCCGCCGCCGTTCGCGATCGAGTATGCGGGTGAGGACGCCTTCCTGTTCGCGCGGCCACGCAGGCCCGGCGTGGGGCTCGTCCTCCTCGTCGGCCACTACGACACCGTGCCCGCGCAGGGCAACCTTCCCGGCCGGATCGAGGGCGGCGCCGTGCACGGCGCCGGCGCGACCGACATGAAGGGCGGGGTCGCGGTCGCGCTCGAGCTCGTCCGCGACCTCGCGCAGGAGACGCCGGGCCGCTACGACGTGGGGCTGCTGCTGTTCGGCAAGGAGGAGCTGCCGGCCCAGCACAGCCCGCTTCCCGACCTGTTCGAGCGCTCGCGGCTCGTCCACGAGGCCGAGCTCGCCGTCCTGCTCGAGCCGACCGACCTGACGATCCAGGCGGGCTGCCTCGGCAACATGAGCGCCCGGCTCACGTTCACGGGCGTCAGCGGCCACTCTGCACGCCCCTGGACGGCCGAGAACGCGATCGCGAAGGCGATCGACGGCCTGACGCCGATCGCGCGCCTCGAGCGCCGTGAGGCCGTCGTCGGCGGGCTTCCGTTTTACGAGGTGGTCACGATCACGAGGCTCGAGGCCGGCATCGCCGACAACGTCGTCCCCGACAGGGCCACTGCGACGCTCAACTACCGCTATGCCCCGGACCGCTCGCCGCAGAGCGCCGCGGAGTACCTGCGCGCGCTCACGCCTGCGGGTGCGGCGCTCGAGATCACGGGCGATTCCCCGCCTGCGGCGGTGGTCACGGACGCGCCCGCCGTGCGTGCGCTGCGCGACGCCGGCGATCTCATGTTCGCGCCGAAGCAGGCGTGGACGAACGTCGCCGACTTCACGGCCCGCGGCCTCGACGCCGTCAACTTCGGCCCCGGGTCGACGCGCTACGCGCACCGCCGCGACGAGCTCGTGGAGATCGCGGCGCTCGCGCGCTCCTACGAGATCCTCCGTCGCTTCATCACGGGGTAGCTTCCCGGCATGGGCATCTCCCCCATCCTGCGCGCGCAGGCGACGTATCCGTTCGTGCGTCTCAACCAGGCGGCCGCCGAGCGCCGGGAGCGCGGCCTCGAGGTGCTCGACTTCGGCATGGGCGACCCGCGCGAGCCGACCGACCCGCGCATCATGCGGGCGCTCCGCGACGGCGTGCGCCGGCGCATGGGCTACCCCGCCGCCGCCGGGCTGCCCGAGCTGCGCGAGGCGATCGCCTCGTGGGCGGGACGCCGCTTCGGCGTCGCCCTCGATCCGGACCGCCAGGTGATCCCGACCCTCGGCTCGAAGGAGGCGATCTTCTCGTTCGCCCAGGTCGTCCTCGACGTCGCGGGCGGACGCGACACCGTGGTCGTCACGGAGCCCGGCTACCCGGTGCCGGGGCGCGGCGCCGAGTTCGCGGGCGCCCGTGTCGTCGAGCTCCCGCTCCTCGAGGCGGGCGGCTTCCTCCCGGACGTGGACGCCGTTCCCGCCGAGACGTGGCGGCGCACGGCGCTCGTGTGGGTCAACTACCCGAACAACCCGACGGGCGCCACGGCTCCACTCGCCTTCTACGCACGGCTCGCCGATCTTGCCCGCGCCTACGGGTTCGTGCTCGCCTGCGACGAGGCGTACAGCGAGCTGTGGTTCGAGGAGCCGCCGGTGTCCGCGCTGCAGCTGGCCGACTGGAGCAACGTCGTCTCCTTCAACACGCTGTCGAAGCGCTCGTCCATGACCGGCTATCGATCCGGCTTCGTCGCCGGCGATCCCGAGCTCGTCGCCGCTCTGAGGCAGTTCCGGCCCAACGTCGGCACCGCGCCGCAGGAGTTCGTGCAGCGCGCGTCGGTGGTCGCGTGGGGCGACGAGGAGCACGTGGAGCAGGCGCGCGCGGCGTACGCCCGTAAGCGCGCGCTGTTCCTCGAGCTGTTTCGCCGCGTCGGGCTCCGCGACGCCGGTGGCCCTTCGACGATGTACCTGTGGGTCGCCGTGCCGCATGGGGAGACGTCGCAGGAGTTCGCGACGACCCTGCTCGCGCACGGCGTCCTCGTCGCCCCCGGGTCGTTCCTCGGCCCGTCGGGTGAGGGATACGTCCGCTTCGCGCTCGTGCCCACCGAGGACGAGTGCGCGCGCGCCGTCGAGATCCTGGATGATGTGTTCGCATGACACTGGCTGCACGGATCGAGGAGCTGTTCGACGCCGGCACGGTCGAGGCCGGCACGATCGAGGAGGCGATCCGCCTGCTCGATGCCGGCGAGATCCGTGTCGCCGAGCCGGTCGACGGCGGCTGGCGGGTGAACGAGTGGGTGAAGAAGGCGATCCTGCTCTACTTCCGGCTGCGCAAGGTGGCGCCGATGGACGTCGGCGGCCTCCACTTCCTCGACAAGATCCCCGTCAAGTCCGACTACGCCGACCGCGGCGTGCGCGTCGTGCCCCCGGGCGTGGCACGCTACGGCTCCTTCCTCTCGGAGGGCTGCGTCCTCATGCCGGGCTACGTCAACATCGGCGCCTGGGTCGGCCCGCGCACGATGGTCGACACATGGGCGACCGTTGGCTCGTGCGCGCAGATCGGCGCCGACGTCCACCTCGCGGGCGGAGTCGGCATCGGCGGCGTGCTCGAGCCCCCGCAGGCGGCCCCGGTCATCATCGAGGACGGCGCCTTCATCGGCTCGCGCGCGGTGATCGTCGAGGGCGTCCGCATCGGCGCGGGCGCCGTCATCGCCCCCAACGTCGTGCTCTCGGCGTCGATCCCGATCATCGACGTCACCGGCGCCGACCCGGTCGAGCTCCGCGGCGAGGTGCCGCCGCGCAAGGTCGTGCTCCCCGGCGTGCGCGAGAAGCGATTCCCCGCCGGCACCTACGGGCTGCAGTGCGCGCTCATCGTCGGCGAGCGCAGCGCCTCCACGGATCTGAAGACGTCGTTGAACGACGTCCTGCGCGAGTTCGCGATCGCCGTCTAGCTTTCCGGTCCAGCGTCAAGGCGTTCTGCGCGCCGGCGCGTCCCGCCCTACAGCGACGTCGAGCCGCGCGCGACCTCCTCGGCGGGACCGACGAGCGAGGCGCTGCCGCCGGCGAGCCGCACGTGCAGGTCGCCGCCGGGTAGGTGCACCGTCACCGGGCTCTCGCACCAGCCCCGCGCGACGGCGACGGCCGCGGCCGCGACCGACGACGATCCCGAGGCGCTCGTCTCTCCCGCGCCGCGCTCCCACACGAGCACGGTCACGTCGTGGCGGCCGTCGACGCGGACGAGCTGCACGTTCGTGCGCTCGGGAAAGCGCGGATGCGACTCGACGAGCGGTCCCAGGCGCAGCAGGTCGCCACGGGTCGGCGCCTCGAGGCGGATGACCGCGTGCGGGTTGCCGACGGAAGCTGCCGTGAACTCCAGCGCCTCCCCCACGTCGAGCATCTCGGGAACGCCGACCGTGACGGGGCCGACGTCGGTCTCCGCCTCGAGGCCGTCGAGCATGCGCGCCGCCAGCTCGCGGCCCGCCGTGACGATCACGACCTCGCGCCGCCGTGCCTCCGCGGCAAGCCAGCAGGCGGCGATGCGAACGCCGTTGCCGGACATCTCCGCGATCGAGCCGTCCGGATTCCAGATCACGATCTCGGCGCGACCGCCCTCGCGCGCGAGCACCTCGAGCACGCCGTCGGAGCCGATCCCCGTGGTCGGGGCGCACAGCCGGCGGACGCGCTCGGGCGTCATCGTGCCTGCGTCCGGCTGCTCGACGACGATGTAGCTATTGCCGAGCGCGTGCCATTTCGAGAATCGCATCCACCACCTCCTCCGGCGAGCGGGTCGCGTCAACGCTAACGAGGCCGGGGATCCTCCGCATCCACTTGCGCTGGTAGGCGGCGTACCTGCGTGTGCGCACGACGATGCGCTCGCGGGCCTGCACCTCGGGAAGCGTCGCGATCTCGCGCAGGCCGAGCGCCTTCTCCGCGGTGCGCGAGACGCCGGCGGCGAGAGCGCGCCTCACCTCGTCGACGACGCCGGCGCGGAACATCGCGTCGGTGCGCTCGACGATGCGGTGCTCGAGCTCGTCGCGGGGCACCTCGAGGCCGACGATCAACGTCTCATGGCGCGTGGCCGCGCTCCACAGGCGGTCGTCGGCCGGCACGAGCGAAGCGCCGCTCTCGGCGAGCTCGAGCGCGCGCGCGACGCGCCGGAGGTCGTTCGGGTGCACGGTCGCCGCGGCGGCCGGGTCGGCGACCCGGAGTCGTGCGTGCGCCGCCCCGGGATCGCTCTCGACCTCACGGCGGATGCGCTCGCGGGTCGCGTCGGCGGGCCGCGGCGGCACGGCGAGGTCCGCGAGCGCCGCGCGCAGGTAGAGGCCCGTCCCGCCCGCGACGACGGCATGGCCCGTCCGCGCGACGAGGTCGTCGACGGCGGCGTGTGCAAGGGCGGCGAACGCAGCCACGGACATCTCCTCGTTCGTCTCCCTGATGCCGACGAGCGCCGTGGGGCTCGAGGGCTGGTTGGTCAGGAGCGGAAGCCCGCGGTAGACCTGCAGCGCGTCGCACGACACGACGCCGGTGCGAAGACGGGCGGCGAGCGCCTCGGCGACGGCCGACTTGCCCGAGGCGGTCGGGCCGAACACGGCGACGACGGCGACCATCCGGGGCCCGGTCAGGCGGGGACTGCGGTGGCGATGCGCCCGCGTAGCGTCGTCGACGTCGCGCCGTCGACGAGGACGTCCACCAGCTCGCCGATCTGCGCGCCGCCGCTGAAGTTCACGGTCGTGTTGCGTCGCGTGCGTCCCCGCAGCAGCGACGCGTCGGTCCGGCTCGGACCCTCGACGAGCACCTGCTCGACGCGGCCGACACGCTCGGCGTTGCGCTCACGGGCGATGCGCTGCACCACCTCGACGAGGCGCTCGAGGCGCTCGTGCTTGACGGGATCGGGGACCTGGTCGGCCATCGCCGCCGCGTCCGTGCCCTGCCGCGGCGAGTAGATGAACGTGAACGCGCTGTCGTAGCGGACGGCCTCGACGACCTCGAGCGTCTGCCGGAAGTCGTCCTCGCTCTCGCCGGGGAAGCCGACGATGATGTCCGTGCCGAGCGCGAGATCGGGGATCGCGGCACGCAGCCGCTCGACGAGCTGGAGGTAGCGCTCGCGCGAGTAGGTTCGGCGCATCGCCTTGAGGATGCGGCTGGAGCCCGACTGCAGCGGCAGGTGGATGTGCTCGCAGACGGCGTCGCACTCGGCGATCGCCGCGATCACCGGCGCGCGGAAGTCCTTCGGGTGGGGACTCGTGAAGCGGATCCGCGCGATGCCGTCGACCGCGTCGCAGGCGCGCAGCAGCTCGCCGAACTCCGTGCGCAGCCCGGGCGGCAGATCGCGTCCCCACGAGTTGACGTTCTGGCCGAGGAGCGTGATCTCGCGCACCCCGTCGGCAGCCAGCCGCGCAACCTCGGCGACGATGTCGCCGGCCCGCCGGCTCTGCTCGCGCCCGCGCACCGCGGGAACGATGCAGTACGAGCACGTCGAGTTGCATCCCATCGATACCTGCACCCAGGCGTGGACGCGGCGCTCCCGCCGCTGCGGGAGGTCGCCGGCGAAATGCTCGTGCGTCCCGAAGCGGCCGCGCTCCACGCCCACGCCGCCGGCGCCCACCCACTCGGCCAGGTGCGGGATCGAGCCGGGGCCGAAGGCGACGTCGACCTGCGGGTACAGGTCGAAGATGCGCTCCCGCTGGGCCTCGGCGTAGCACCCGCCCACCGCGATCACGAGCTCCGGGTTCTCGCGCTTGCGCGCGCCGGCGTCCCCGAGGTAGGCGGCCAGCTTCGTGTCCGGCTTCTCCCTGATCGTGCACGTGTTGAAGACGACGATGTCGGCCTCGTCCGGCGCGGCAGCCTCACCCAGGCCGAGCGATTCCAGCATGCCCTTGATGCGCTCGGAGTCGTGGCTGTTCATCTGGCAGCCGAAGGTGGTGACGTGGTAGCGGCGCATCGCGCGGCCAATTGTACGGGCGCCGGGCGTACCGCCCGGCGCGGCCCGGCTGCACCCTGTCTGCTCGTGTTCGCGGTTGCGGCCGCTGAGGCCCGGTCCTACTTCGCCACCTCGACGGCGCGTGACTCGCGGATGACGATCACCTTGACCTGGCCGGGGTACTCGAGCTGATCCTCGATCTCGCGGGCGATCTCGTGCGACAGCAGCACCGCTCCTTCGTCGTCGACCTCCGCCGGCTCGACGATGACCCGGATCTCACGCCCGGCCTGCAGCGCATAGGCCTTGGCGACGCCGGGCTTGGCCGACGCGATCTCCTCGAGCGCCGACAGGCGCTTGATGTAGTGCTCGAGGCTCTCGCCGCGCGCGCCCGGTCGCGAGGCCGAGATGGCGTCGGCCGAGATCAGCAGCACCGCCTCGACCGTCTGCGGCTGCACCTCGTAGTGGTGCGCCTCGATCGCGTGGATGACGCCGTCACTCTCGCCGAAGCGCCGCGCCAGCTGCGCCGACACCGCGGCGTGCGAGCCCTCCACCTCGTGCGTCATGGCCTTGCCGACGTCGTGCAGCACCGCCGCGCGCTTGGCCGTCTTCACGGAGGCGCCGAGCTCTGACGCCATCACACCGGCCAGGTGCACCACCTCGAGCGTGTGCTTGAGGACGTTTTGCCCGTAGCTCGTGCGGTAGCGCAGCCGGCCCAGCACCTTGACGAGCTCCTCGTGGAACGTGCCGCAGTTGGCCTCGAACACGGCCTGCTGTCCGGCCTGCAGCACGTGCTCCTCGAGCTCCGCCTTCGACTGGTAGTACATCTCCTCGATGCGGGCCGGGTGGATGCGGCCGTCCTCGATCAGCTTCTCGAGCGTCATCCGGGCCACCTCGCGGCGGAGGCCGTCGAACGACGACAGCACGACCGCGTGCGGCGTGTCGTCGATGATGAAGTCGACGCCGGTGAGGTGCTCGAGCGCCCGGATGTTGCGCCCCTCGCGTCCGATGATGCGTCCCTTCATGTCGTCGGAGGCGAGCTCGACGACGCTGACGGTCGTCTCGGCGGTATGGCTCGCGGCGACACGCTGCAGGGCGTCCGCGACGAGTGCGCGCGCCCTCCGCTTCGCGTCGGCGCGCGCCTCCTCCTCCATCTGGCGCACGCTGCGCGCGAGCTCGTGCCGCACGAGGTCCTCCGACCGCTCCAGAAGCTGCTGCCTCGCCTCGCCGAGTGTGAGGTTGCCGATCCGCTGCAGCTCCTTCAGGATTTCGTCCTTCGCGGACTTGACTTCCTCCTGCAGGCTCTTCAGGTGCGCCTCGCGATCGGCGATGCCCTGCTCGCGCCGCGCCAGCTCGGTCAGCTTCGCGTCGAGCTCCACCTCGCGCTGGGCCGCGCGCTCCTCGACCTTGGCGATCTGTAGACGGCGATGCTGCACCTCCGCTTCGATCTCGGCGCGCAGCCTCACCGCCTGCTCGCGCGACTCGATCTGCGCTTCGCGACGAGTGGCCTCCACCTCCCGCTCGGCGTCACCGATGATGGCACGGCGCTTGTCCTCCGCGAGCCGCAGGCGCGACGCGCTCGCCGTCCGCAGCCACCCCCACGTCGCGAGCGACCCGACGACGATTCCCACCAGCGCTGCGATGACCGTGAGCATGACCGCTCCTTCGAAAGGATCGATTGTCCGCGGCGGCGCCGCGGGTGCTCACATCCGTGCTCTCCACCCGCAGGGCGGCAGCTCCGGTACCGGCGATGCGACGTGGGCTCTAGGCCTGGGGGCCCTCCCGGACGGCGCAGTAGGCCCATCCACGGAGAAGGACGACGGACGACAGAGGGATCATGTGATCAGCCGATTTCGGAAATGCGCTCTGTGCAGGAAAAACACCAGATGAAGCACCATCATCCTAGCGCCCCGGCATCGGCCTCCGCAACGAGCCCCTCGAGAGCCTCCTCCGAGAACCCCTGCGCGGCGAGCGCGCGAAGCGTCTTCGCCGTTCGTCCGCGCTCGCCGACGATGCGCTGCGCCCGCTCGCGCTCCGGCTCGAGCGCGGCGATCGCCGCGGCCGCGAGCTCGGCTGCGACGCCCTGGCGCTCGAGGTCGAAGGCGATGCGGCGATCGCCACCGCCGCGCCGCGCGAGCAACGCGGCGCGGTCGTGGGCGAAGCGTGTGTCGTCCACGAGCCCGGCGCGACCGAGGACGGCGAGTGTCTCGGAGCGCTCGGCGGGGCGGACGCCGCGTGCGGCGAGCCTGCGCACGAGCGATGCCGTCGTGTGGTCGCGGCCGCGGAGCGCGCCGACGGCGACGGAAAGCGCACGATGCCGTCGCAGCGCGCGCCCGAGCTCGCGGGCGGCGCCGCGGTCGAGGGTCGACCCGACCGCGAGCGCCGTCTGCTGGAGTGCCTCGAGCGGGACGGCGCGCCACGGCTCGCCGTCCAGCTCGATCTCGACCCGCGTGGTGCCGCGCCGGCGCAACCCGGTGACGCGAGGAGCAGCGGCCACTACGCCTCGACTGCGACCTCGTCGTCCTCGACCGGGGTCACCTCGACGGACGCTGCCGCGCCCTCGGCGGTCGGCAGCAGCCGGGCCGACACGACCTGGTCGTCGGCCGCCT
The DNA here is from genome assembly GCF_003351045.1 of Gaiella occulta. Classification (GTDB taxonomy): domain Bacteria; phylum Actinomycetota; class Thermoleophilia; order Gaiellales; family Gaiellaceae; genus Gaiella; species Gaiella occulta. Next base: position 217,634 of record NZ_QQZY01000002.1, on the reverse strand, counting down.
CCACCTGGATGCGCCCCAGGATCTGCTGCACGAGGTCGGGATGCTCGCCGAGGAAGGCAGTGGCGTTCTGCCGGCCCTGGCCGAGCCGCTCGTCGCCGAAGCTGAAGTACGAGCCGGACTTCTGCACGACCTTCCTCTCGATGCCGACGTCGAGCACGGTGCCTTCCCACGAGATGCCCGAGCCGTAGATGATGTCGAACTCGGCCTGCTTGAACGGCGGCGCGACCTTGTTCTTCACGACCTTGACGCGCACGCGGTTGCCGTATGCCTCGGCTCCGTCCTTGAGCGTCTCGATGCGCCGGATGTCGAGCCGTACCGAGGCGTAGAACTTCAGCGCGCGGCCGCCGGGGGTCGTCTCGGGCGAGCCGAACATGACCCCGATCTTCTCGCGCAGCTGGTTCGTGAACAGGCAGATCGTGTCGGTGCGGTTGAGCGTGCCGGCGAGCTTGCGCAGCGCCTGGCTCATCAGCCGCGCCTGCAGGCCGACGTGGCTGTCGCCCATCTCGCCCTCGATCTCGGCCTTCGGCGTCAGCGCGGCGACCGAGTCGACCGCGACCACGTCGACGGCGCCGGAGCGGATCAGCAACTCGCAGATCTCGAGCGCCTGCTCCCCCGTGTCGGGCTGCGACACGAGCAGGTCGTCGATGTTGACGCCGATGCGCCGGGCGTACTGGGGATCCATCGCGTGCTCGGCGTCGATGAACGCGCAGATACCGCCGCGGCGCTGCGCCTCCGCGATCACGTGGTAGACGAGCGTGGTCTTGCCGGACGACTCCGGGCCGAAGATCTCGACGACGCGGCCGCGCGGCAGGCCGCCGATGCCGAGCGCCATGTCGAGCGAGAGCGACCCCGTCGAGACGGCACCGACCGAGACCTGTGCCCGATCGCTCATCCGCATGACCGAGCCCTTGCCGAACTGCCGCTCGATCTGACCGAGCGCAACGCCGAGCGCTTCCTCGCGATTCATCCGTTCTTCCTCCTCGCCGGTGCCATGTTCGTCGGAGATGACAGGTAAGCACGCCCGTCGGACGGAATGCAAACGTCTGTTCGCCCCCGGTGCCGCGCTCCCGCCGAAGACGACGCTAGCGGCGCACGCGTGACGTGTTGGTGACGCCTCCGTGCCGGAAGCGTGTCAGCCGCGCTCGAGCAGGCGCCGCACGAGATGCAGCGCCGCGACGGCGGAGCGCGCGCGGATCCACGCCCGGTCGCCCGGCAGCTCGAACCGCAGCGCCTCGTCTCCCCCGGGACCCGCCGCGTGGAAGTGCACGAGCCCGACGGGCTTCTCGTCCGATCCGCCGCCGGGCCCGGCGATGCCGGTCACGGCGACGGCGAGATCCGCGTGCAGCCGCTCCCGCGCCCCGTGCGCCATCGCCGCGGCGACCTCGGCCGAGACCGCGCCGCACGCTCGCAGCACATCCTCCGCTACGCCGAGCTGCCGTGCCTTCACGTCGTCGCCGTACGCCACGATGCCGCCGCGGAAGACGTCGCTCGACCCGGGGACCGAGGTCAGCCGCGCGGCGACGAGGCCGCCCGTGCACGACTCGGCCACGGCGAGCGTGAGGCCTCGCGCCCGGCAGCGCTCGAGCACGATCTCCTCCACCGTGCGCTCGTCGCGGGCGAACAGGTACGACGCGATCGGAGCGGCGATCGCATCGGCGAGGACGTCGGCCCGTGTCTCCGCGCCGGGCTCGACGATCAGGTCGACGTGGATCTCGAAGTCGCGAGCGCAGATCGTCGCCTCCACCCCGCCGCCGTCTCCGCCGGCCTCCGCGAGTGCACGCGCCACCGCCGACTCGCTCGTGCCGTAGAAGCGCAGCACGCGCCGACCCGGCCGCTCCGTGCTCGACAGCACCCGTTGCAGCGGCGCGGACGCGACCGCGCCGGGCCAGAGCCGCTGGAGCTCGCCGGGCGGTCCCGGCAGCACCACGGTCACGCACGACCCGGTGTCGACGACGAGCCCGGGCGCGGTGCCGGCAAGGCCGATCACGAGAGCCCCTTCGGGGATCGTCGCCTGCTTGCGCACACCCGCTGCGAAGTCGGCGTACGGTCGCCCGAGCCGCTCCGCGACGGTACGCGAGACGTGCTCGATCCGCTCCTCGAGAGCCTCGTCGACGACGAGCGGGCGGCCGGCCACGCGCGCGACGAGCTCGACCGTGCGGTCGTCGTGGGTCGGACCGAGACCGCCCGAGACGAGGCAGACGTCGGCGCCCATGCCTTCCCGCAGCGCGTCCTCCAGCTCCATGGCGTCGTCGCCGACGATGATCAGACGTGCAGGCTGCAGACCCAGTGCGAGCGCCTCCCGCGCGTAGAACGGCCCGTTGAGGTCGCTGCGCTCGCCGCGCACGAGCTCGCTGCCGGTGACGACGATGGCCGCGCGAGGGCGGGTCACCGGGCAGATCGAACGCGGATCGTGAGCTTGCCGCCGGCCGGGATCTTCACGACCTTGCCGCCGGCGCGCACCACGACGTTCCGCGGCGAGGCGAGCGAGAGGTAGACCCTCGCCTCCGCAAAGGACTTGGACTGGCCGCGCTCGAGCGTGCCCTGGTAGAGCGGCCTGCCCGTGCGCGAGCCCAGTCGCACCTCCATGAACGACGCACCGCGAGTCGCCTCGACGACGACGCCGGCGGCCTGCGCGGCCGGCGTCGACACGGTGGCGTCGGTGTTCACCCCCTGCACGCGCGGTGCATCCGGCCCACCGAACTTCCAGGCCGCGATGACGAGAGCCGTCACGAGCACGATCGCGGTCACCGCGACCGCGACGAGGCGCGACTCGCGCCGCCGGCCGCGGCGTCGTGTCTGCCGCGACGGCGGCACCCGGCGCGTACGGACGAGATGGTCGTCGTCACCGGCGACGTAGCGCGAGTTGTACTCGTCGACGTAGAGCTGACCGTCCATGCCGAGGGCCTCGGCGTACGCGCGCAGGAAGCCCTTGACGTACGTGTGCGCGGGCAGCTGTTCGAAGCGCTCCTCCTCGAGGGCACGCAGGTACTTCGCCCGCACCTTGGTGCGAAACTCCATCTCGTTGAAGTCCAGGCCCTGGCGCGTGCGCGCCTCTCGCAGGCTCGAGCCGATGTCGAACACGCAGCCAGTGTAGACGAGGCCCGCGAGACGCCTGGCCGCGCCGAGCTAGGCGATCGAGAGCAGGAGCCCGTACACGGCGAGCGAGATCGCGGCGCTGCAGCCGAGGCAGAGAGCGAGGATGCCGAGGATGCGCCCGGCGCGCGCAGCGCCGAGTCCTCCTGCCCGCCCGAGCGAGAGCGCGTCGCGGGTCCGCGCACGCCCGGCGAGCGCGACGGCGGCGACACCGAGCGCGGCGGCGATCGGGATCGCGAAGCCCGCCTGGAGCAGGTCGTACGAGCGGGAGTAGCGCGTCGCGAAGATCGCGAGCGGCAGGGTCGCGACGGCGAGGACGCCGGCGGCGAGCGACCACACGGCGGACGCGTTGCCGGCGCCGTCGCGGCCGTTACTGCTTCTTGTAGGGGCGGCCAACGGCTGCAGGGGGAATCGAGCGGCCGATGAGGCCGGCGACGGCGATGAGCGTGAGCACGTACGGCAGCGCCTGGAACAGCACCGCCGCCGAGTCGGAGTACACGGGCAGGCGCTGGGCGAGCGCGCTCGAGAACCCGAACAGGAGGCAGGCGGCGAGCGTCGGGAACGGTCGCCAGTTGCCGAAGATGAGCGCGGCGAGCGCGATGAAGCCGCGCCCTGCGGTCATGTTCTCGCCGAACGAGTTGACGAAGCCGATCGAGAGGTAGGCGCCGCCGAGCGCCGCCAGCATGCCGGACACGATCACCGCGGCGTAGCGCACCTTGAACACCGAGATGCCGACGGTATCCGCGGCGCGCGGCTGCTCGCCGACGGCGCGGATGCGCAGGCCGACCGGCGTCTTGAAGATCACGACCCAGGCGAGCAGCACGGTGAGGAGAGCGAGCCAGATCATGAGATTCATCTGGCCGACGACGTCGCCCACGAACGGGACGTCGCGCAGCAGCGGGATCGACACCTCGGGAATGGCCGGAATGTCGGTCGGTGTTCCCTCCTGCCCGTAGATGTCGATGAACAGGTAGCCGGTGACCCCGAGCGCGAGGAAGTTGATCGCGGTGCCGCCGATGATCTGATCGGCGCGCAGGTGGATCGCGAAGAACGCGTGCACGAGCGCCATCAGCGCGCCCGCCGCGAGGGCGATGAGCAGGCCGAGGACCCACGAGCTCGTACGGTCGGCGCCCCAGATGCCGAAGAACGCTCCGGTCAGCATCATGCCCTCGAGGCCGATGTTGACGACGCCCGAGCGCTCCGAGAAGAGACCGCCGATGGCGGCGAACGTCAGCGGGGTCGCGTAGCGGAGCATCGACGCGAGCAGCGCAGACCAGACGACGGCTTGCTCGAGGTTGGCGGCGCCCGACCGGGTGGCGAGGATGCCGAGCCCGGCGCCGAGCACGGCGGCGGCGACGGCGCCGAAGCCGAGCCGCTTCTCGCCCCCGCGCACGGCCACGATGCCGAGCGCCGCCGCGACGACGCCGAGCGCGAGCGGGACGGCGAACGAGCGCACCGCGACGGGCGGCAGCGCGATCCACGCCGCCAGCGCGGAAAAGGCGACCGCGCCCCAACCCAGCGCCCGCGCGCCGGTCGGGAGCCGCCTCACGCCGGCGCCCCCACGGTGCGGCGTCCGCGGCGGATGCGGCCCAGCACCCACAGCACGATCAGATCCGCACCCACGAAGAGCACGATCAGCCCGACGATGATCTGCGTCAGGTTGGACGCGAGCTCCGGCTTGAACACCTCGGGATCGAGGTTGCGCGTCGACGTCCCGTTGAGAAGCGCGCCGAAGAGCAGCGCGCCGAGGCCGACGCCGACGGCGCTGTTGCGCCCGAGGAGCGCCACCGCGATGCCGGTGAAGCCGATCGTGCTCGTGAGCACGTCGCCGGTGGCGAGGCGGAACTGCCAGCCGAGGATGTCCATCGCGCCCGCGAGCCCCGCGAACGCGCCGGAGATCGCCATCGCCAGGAAGTAGTTGCGGGCGACGCTGATGCCGCCGTAGCGGGCCGCTTCCGGGTTGAAGCCGACGGCGCGCACCCCGTAGCCGAGCGTGGTGCGGTTGAGGACGACGAAGTAGACGACGAGTGCGGCGAGCGCGATGAAGAAGCCGATGTGGAGGCCCTGCAGCAGCGGGTCGCCCCAGAACACCTTCAGCTTCGCGGTCTCCACGATGTCGTTGGAGACGGGCACCGAGACCTGCGTGTCGTTCTGCAGCGGTCCGCCCTGGCCGAACAGGAACACACCTGTCCAGACAGCGACCCAGTTGAGCATGATCGTCGAGATGACCTCGTTCACGCCCACGAGCGCCTTCAGCAGGCCGGCGATCCCGGCCCAAGCCGCGCCCGCGAGCGTGGCGACCGCGATCGCGAGCGCGATATGGAGCGGGCCGTTCATCGACGCGAACGACGATCCGATCCAGACGGAGAAGATCGAGCCGACGAGGTACTGCCCCTGGCCGCCGATGTTGAACAGGCCACAACGGAAGGCGAACGCGACGGCCAGCCCGACGAGGATCAGCGACGTCGTCAAGAGCAGCGTCTGCTGGAGATTCACCGCCGCGAGCACGCGGTCGTCGCCCCCCACCCACGGGAACAGCCAGTTGAGACCGGAGCCGTCGAAGATCGCACGGTAGGTCGTGATCGGGTTCTTCCCCGTCGTCACGAGCACGACGAGCCCGCCGATGAAGAACGCGAGCACGGCGGTCAGCACGGGCGCCAGCATCCCGTTCACGCGGTGTGCGGCGTCGAGCCGCCCGAGCAACCCGGTCGCGCGCGCCTCGGGGTCGGGCGCGACCGTGTCCTGCTCCTCCCCGCCGGGAGGCGTCAGCGGCTCGCTCACGCTGCCGCCTCGCGGCGCCCGCCGGTCATGGCGATGCCGAGCTCCTCCTCGCCGGCGGTGGGCGGGAACTCGCCCACGATCCGGCCCTCGTACATCACGAGGATGCGGTCGGACAGCGACAGCACCTCCTCGAGCTCGAGCGACACGAGCAGGATCGCGCGCCCCTCGTCGCGCTCCTCCACGAGCCGGCGGTGCACGAACTCGATCGCGCCGACGTCGAGCCCGCGCGTGGGCTGCGCGGCGACCAACGCCTTCGGGTTGCGCTCGATCTCACGTGCGAGGATCACCTTCTGCTGGTTGCCGCCGGAGAGCGCGCCGGCGCGCGTACGCGGGCCGCCGCCGCGCACGTCGAACGCGTCGATCAGCCTCTGCGCGCGTTCGACGAGCCGCGCCGGGAACAGCCACCCGTGCTTCGAGGCGGGCGGCCTGCGGTAGTCGTGCAGGGCGATGTTCTCGGCGATCGAGAACTCGAGCACGAGGCCGCGCCGCTGCCTGTCCTCGGGCACGTGGCCGAGCCCCGTGTCGAGCACCGCGCGGGGCGAGGCCCCGCTCACATCCGTGCCCGCGACCGTGACGCTGCCGGCGGCCGCCTTGCGCAGCCCGGTGAGCGCGTCGATGAGCTCGGTCTGCCCGTTTCCGTCGACGCCGGCGATGCCCACGATCTCCCCCGCCCGCACCTGGAAGGAGACGTCGCGCACCTTGTCGATGCCACGGTCGTCGATCACGGTGAGGCCGTTCACCTCGAGTAGCGGCGCGGCCGGGGTCGAATGGCCCTTCTCGACACGCAGCAGCACGTCGCGGCCGACCATCAGCCGCGCCAGGCTGCTCTCCGTCGCCCCGGCGGCGGGCAGGGTCTGCACGAGCCGTCCGCGCCGCAGCACGGAGATGCGCTCGGCGATCTCGAGCACCTCGTTGAGCTTGTGGCTGATGAAGATGATCGACTTCCCCTGCGCGGTGAGGCTGCGCACGATGTCGAACAACTCCCGCGCCTCTTGCGGCGTCAACACGGCGGTGGGCTCGTCGAGCACGAGGATGTCCGCGTTGCGATACAGGGCCTTCAGGATCTCGACGCGCTGCTGCTGGCCGACGGTGATGTTCGCGATCTTCGCGCGCGGGTCGACGGCGAGCCCGAAGCGCTCGGAGATCTCGCGCACCTGCTCCTCGGCCGTCGCGTAGTCGAGGAAGACGCCGTCGCGCACGGGCTCGGATGCGAGCACGATGTTCTCGGTCACGGTCATCACCGGGATGAGCATGAAGTGCTGGTGCACCATGCCGACGCCCGCGTCGATGGCGGCGCGCGGCGAGCCGAGGCGCACCTGCTTCCCGTTGATGCGGATCTCGCCCTCGTCCGGGTGGTAGAGGCCGTAGAGGATGTTCATCAGCGTCGACTTGCCGGCGCCGTTCTCGCCGAGCAGCGCATGCACCTCGCCCTCGAGCAGATCGAGGCTGACGTCGTCGTTGGCGAGCACCCCCGGGAACTCCTTGCGGATGTGGGACATCTCGAGGACGACAGGGCGCTCGGACATGTCGGCGGATTCTACGGTTCGTGCTGGAGGACGGCGCTGCAAGCGTCGGCGCTGCCCAGAGAGCGCGAGAGGCGGGCCGTCGGCCCGCCTCTCGCGCGATCGCGTTGCGCCGTCGCCCTACTTGACGAGACGCGGGATCTTGCTGATCTTGCCGGCCTTGATCGCCGCCGACACCGACGCGAGCTTGGCAGCGAGCGTCGGAGGAGCAGCCGGGCTGACCTTGCCGAAGCCGACGCCGTCGTTCTTCACGCTGAAGAGGCCGTCGACGCCGCCCTTGAACTTACCGGTCGTCACGAGCTGGATCGTCTGGAAGACGCCCTGGTCGACCTTCTTCTGGGCGCTCGTCAGCACGTGCTTGCCGAGGAAGCTCTGGTCGTTGTCGACGCCGATGCCCCAGACGCCCTTCTCCTGTGCGGCGCTGAGAGCGCCGAGGCCGCAGCCGCCCGCGACCTGGAAGACGACGTCCGAGCCCTGGGCGATCTGGTTGAGGGCGAGCTCCTTGCACTTCGCCTGGTCGACGAAGTCCTGCGAGTAGTCGTTCAGCAGCGTGATGCCGGGCTTCGTCGCCTTGGCACCGGCCTGGAAGCCGGCGATGAAGGCGTCGACCGGCGGGATCTTGATGCCGCCGATCGTGCTCACGGTGCCCGTCTTGCTCACGGTCGCCGCTGCGACGCCCGCGAGGTAGCCGGCCTCCTGCTCGGCGAAGACGATGCCGCGAACGTTCTTCGGCTTGCCCTTCATGAAGGGTGCGCTCACGTCCACGATCGCGAACTTCGTCTTCGGGAACTTCTTGGCCACCGCGGACAGGGAGTCCGACATGAGGAAGCCGACCGCGATCACGAGGTCGTAGTTCCCGCGCGCCGCTGCCGACAGGTTCGGCACGTAGTCGGCGGCCGACTTCGAGATGAAGACCCGGCCCTGCACCTTGAGCTTCTTCTTCGCCGTCTGCAGGCCGACGTTGGCGAGGGCGTTGAAGCCCTTGTCGTTGAGTCCACCGATGTCGGTGATGAGCGCGACCTTGATGGTCGCCTCGGATTTGGCAGACGACGCCGACCCGATGGATGCGAGCGACAGTGCGAGCACGGCGACGAGCGCCAGTGCGACACCGACTGTTCTCTTGCGAATTGCCACGTGCCCTCCTTGTGACCTGATGATTCGGTACCCGGTTCTGTGACGGGGGATTCGAGCGGAAGTTGGCACGGCGTCCACGCGCACAGCCGCGCCACGACCGCCGCGAAGCCTAACCGCTCTCCGCCGCCTGCGCACGCCGGCCCACCGAGCGCGAACGCGGCGCTCAGTCGCGCGCGACGACCGATGCGAGCTGCGCCTCCTCGATCAGCACGCGGCGGGGCTTCGAGCCCTCGTAGCCGGAGATGATGCCGCGCCGCTCGAGCATGTCGACGAGGCGTCCTGCGCGCGTGTAGCCGACGCGGAGGCGTCGCTGCAGGAGCGAGACGGAGGCGGTCTGCGTCTGCACGACGATCTCGATCGCCCGGTCGAGCAGCGGATCCTCGTCCGGATCGAACTCGCCGTCGTCGCCGTCCGCGAGCTCGGCCGCCTCGGGAGCCTCGAGCAGCGTCTCGTCGAGCTGCTGTCCGCGCTGGCGGCGGCACTGCTCGACGATCATCGCGACCTCCTCCTCGGACACGTAGGCGCCCTGGACGCGCTGCATGCGCGACGTGCCGAGCGGCTTGAACAGCATGTCCCCCTGGCCGAGCAGGCTCTCGGCTCCCGACGTGTCGAGGATGACGCGCGAGTCCGTCTGGCTCGACACCGCGAACGCGATGCGCGACGGCACGTTCGCCTTGATCATGCCCGTGATCACGTCCACCGAGGGACGCTGGGTGGCGAGCACGAGGTGGATGCCGACGGCACGCGACTTCTGCGCGAGCCGGATGATCGCGTCCTCCACCGCCTGCGGAGAGACCATCATGAGATCGGCGAGCTCGTCGATCACGACGAGGAGGTAGGGCAGCGGGTCATCCCCACGCGCCTTGAACGTGCGGTTCGCCTCGGGCAGGTTGCGGGCGCGGATGATGGAGAGGCGCTCGTAGCGGCGCTCCATCTCGGCGACGACGTTCTGGAGGACGGCCGAGGCCTCCTTCGGGTTGGAGACGACCGGCGTCAGCAGGTGCGGGATCGACTCGTAGTAGTTGAGCTCGATGCGCTTCGGGTCGATGAGGATCATGCGCACCTCGTCCGGGGTCGAGCGCAGCAGGATGGAGGTGAGCAGCGCGTTGATGCAGCCGGACTTGCCCGCACCGGTCGTGCCGGCGATGAGCAGGTGCGGCATGCGCGCGAGGTCGGTCCAGACGGCGTTGCCGGAGATGTCCTTGCCGAGCCACACCGACAGCGGGCTCGCCTGGCCCGGCAGGTCGCCGAAGATGTCGCCGAGCGTGACGAGCCTCGGAGACAGGTTCGGCACCTCGACGCCAACCGCCTGCTTGCCCGGGATCGGGGCGAGGATGCGGATCTCCGTGGTTGCGAGCGCGTACGAGAGGTCGTCCTTGAGACCCGCCACCTTCGACACCTTCGTGCCCGGCGCGAGCTGCAGCTCGTAGCGGACGACACGCGGCCCGGCTATCTGGCCGACGATCGTCGCGTCGACCCCGAAGTGCGCCAGCGTCTGCACGAGCAGCTGCGCTGTGCGGGCGCTCGCCTCGGCGTTGTCGCCCTTGACGGCAGGAGACGCCTTCAGCAGCGTGCGCTCCGGCAGCCGATACTCGCCCGCGTGCGGCGCGTCGAAGTCGATGTCCCCGTCGCCGGGCTCCGACGTCGGCGCCGCCGTCTCGAGCTGCTCGGGCAGTACGAGCGGCGGGGCCCCCGCCGTGACGATGTCCGGGTACTGCTCGGCGCCGTCGACCGGGGCGCGCGCCCGCTGCGAGGAACGCGGCGCCGGCTGCTCCTCCTCGCTCCAGCTCGGAATCTCCGGCAGGTCGAGCCCATCGAACGACCGCCGCGCCGCAGACCCTGCGCGCCGCACGGCATGGCCCGAGCGGCGCAGGAGCGCGCCGGCAGAGGCGCCCGACAGGAGCAGCGCCCCGGCCAGGAAGAGGGTGACGCCGACGATGGCGGCACCCGTGTCGCCGACGGCACGAGCGAGCCCGCCGCCGAGCACGGAGCCCGCGGCGCCTCCGTGGTCGCGGCCGAGGGCGACCATGAGGCCGACCGAGCCGACGACGAGCCCGGTGCGGAACGGCGTGAAGTCGACGAGCGCGCTGCGCACGAGCATGAGCGAGCCGAGGCCGACGAGGACGAGCGGCAGCGCGTAGGAGGCGGCGCCGAGCGCGCTCTCGAGGCCGTCGGCGATCCTCGCGCCCACCATGCCTCCGTCCCATCCGAGCCAGATCACGGTCGCGAGGAAGAGGCCGACCGCGACCATCCCGAGCCCCCAGAGCTCGGGATGGTGGTGCGATCGCGTCCTGGCCGGCCGCTTCTTGACGCGCGACGGCGTGGACGGCCTCGGCGCCCGCTTGACGGGCTTCTTCCTTCTCGTAGCCATCGGGACTGCTGCTTCTGCGGCGGCGGGCGTCTTCCTGCGAGGGCCGCCGCCGGCCGGGACTCCTCGCAGTCCCCCGTCGGGCTACTTGACGATCATCACCGGGCAGTCGGCGCTCTCCGTGACGCGGTCGGCCGTGGAGCCGAGCAGATGGTCGCGCAGGAAGTGGCCTCGACGTCCGAGCACGATCAGGTCGGCACCGCGCTCCGCCGCGACCCTCACGATCAGCTCGGCGGCATGGCCGGGCCGGATGTCGACGGCGATCGGCACGCCGGCGGCGTCGGCACGGGCGCGCACGCCGCTCGCGAGGCGGCGGAAGAACGCGTCCTTCTCGCGCTTCACCTCGTCGACCTCGCCCACCGTTGCCGCGTAGGCGGGCAGCGGCCCCTCGACCGCGAGGGCGTGCAGCTCGGCGCCGGTCAGCGACGCCAGCTCGAGCGCCTTCGCGAGCGCCCGGTTCGAGCTCTCCGAGCCGTCGACGGCCACGAGTATCCGTTCGAACGGCATCTACGCCGTCGCCTCCTCGGTCGTGTGCGCCGGGCGCGCGGGAGCCGGCGCAGCAGGGACGGCCTCGTCATGCGTCCGCTCCGCTGCGGCATCCGGCTGCAGGAAGCGCTGGGCGATCACCGTCGGCACGATGGCGGACAGCACGACGACGGCGACGAGCAGGGAGAACTGGGTCTCGTCGATGATGCCGGCCTGCAGGCCGTAGAGGGAGCTGATCGTGCCGAACGTGAGGCCCGTCGACATCAGCAGCGTCGTGAAGCCCGCATGGGGCGCGCAGGAGCGCCGCGCAAGCGGGTAGACGGCCGCGAGCTTCGGGGTCATCTTGGCGAGGAAGAGCAGCCCGAGGAGGCCGAGGTTCGACCACAGCGCCGGCGCCGACACGTTCATCCCGCCCTTCAGGAAGAAGAACGGGGTCAGGAAGGCGAACGCGACCACGCGCAGCCGCTCCTGCTCCTTGCGATGCGCGGCGTAGTGGGACGAGAGCACGAGCCCGAGGATGAACGCCGGCAGCACGGCATGGGAGTGTGCCCGGTCGCCGAGCCACATGAGGAGGAAGAGGGCGGCGAAGACGAGCTTTATCTCCGGCTCGATGACGCGGTTGCCGTAGCGGCGGAAGAACCACGGCGCCGCACGCGGCAGCCCCAGCACGAACAGGACGGTGACGCCGGCGAACGGCACGACCCAGATGCTCGGCGTGACGAACAGGATCGAGAGGGCGACCGCGGTGCCGAGGTCGGTCACGAACGTCGCCGACATCACACGCTTGCCGATCAGGGTCTGGTTCAGTCCCGTCTCGACGAGGACCGCGTAGACGACGGCGAGGCTCGTCGTCGAGAGCGCGATCCCCGCGATCTCCGCCTGCTCGCGGTTCCAGCCGAGCCCGTAGTAGGCGAACAGGCCCACGAGAGCGAACGGCGCGGCGAAGCTCGCGCCGCCGAGCAGAAGCGAGGCCCTCCACTCGCGCCTGAACTGGGGCACGTCGACCTCGGCGCCGGCGAGGAAGGTGAGCACGATACCGGCGAAGCCGCCGACGAACGAGAGCCACTCCGGCACGCCCACGTCGAACGCGTTGCCGACGGCCACGCCGGCGGCAAGCTCGATCAGCGCCACCGAGATGCCCGCCTCGACCGAGATCGTGCCGGCGAGGAGGATCACGCCTGCCAGGAGTGCTGCCACCGCGAGCTCGCTCATCTCCACCTCCCGAGGGTCGTGCCTGGGTTGGTAGAGGCCATCAGCCCCGGAGGGCGGTTGGGCGCGAGCCTCATCGCGCGTGCGTCACCTTCCATGATAGCTCCGCGGCCGCGGCCGAGGAGCCCGGCTGCGCTACGGTGCCGGCTGCGCGCCGGCGAGGCGAAGCACGAGCCGAAGCGATGCCTCGGGGCCCGGCCAGTGCCGGCGCACGCGCTCGACTCCGCTTCCGCGCAGCACGATGCGCAGCACGACGGCGACGACGATCGCATCGTCGAGCTGACCGGCGACCGGGATGACGTCCGGCACGAGATCGAAGGGAAGAGCGAGGTAGGCGACGAGGAGCGCGAGCAGGAGCCGGTGGCGGTGCTTCACGCCCGGATCGCGCAGCAGGCGCGCGCACAGGACGGCGCAGTCGGGTACGAAGCCCGCGAGCGCGCGGGCGCCCTCGCGGCGTCCCGCGGCGACGAGCGCGAGCACGAAGGCGGCGTAGAGCGTGAGCCCGACCGCCGCCACGGCGGCGACGATCGGCAGCCAGGCTGGCACACCACCACCGTAGCGCTCGCCGGCGTCCGCTCAGAGATCGAGCCGCGCGAGGCGCAGGCCGCCGCTCGCGAGGCCGGGGCCGACGGCGCGGAAGGCGGGAACCATCTCGCTCGTGACGAGCCCCGCCTCCGTGGTCAACGCGTCGATCACCCCCCACCAGCGCCGGGCCGCCTCCGGCCTGTCGACGACGCTGACGATCACCGGTACGCGCCTGCGCACGGCGAACAGCCTGTCGCCGTGCGGCGCGTGGTCGCCCGAGTATCCCCACGTGCCCCGCACCGCCGTGGCGCCGGCGGCGCCCTCGAGCCGCAGCCGGTGGATGAGCTCGATGTAGAGCGGATGCCGTCCGGCGCGCGCCTGCTCGCCGGCGTAGACCATCAGCTTCTGCCACACGCCGAGGCCGCTCCGGTCCGTCTCCGGCAGGTGCGAGGGTGCGCCCACGACGATCCCGTCGCGCTTGCAGACGCGGACGCGCTCGAGCGCGAGGAGCGGCCGCTCGAGGCTTGCCCCGAGCTCGGCGAGCGCAGCGGCGATCGCGCTGCCGGCCCCGACGGAGATCACCATCAGCGGCACGTCCGCGTTCGCGGAGAAGAAGCGGGCGCGCCGCCGTGCGCCGTGCACGATGCCGTCGACACCGACGACCACGGTCGCGCCGGCGACCCCGTGCCGTCGCAGCACGTCCACCGCCCACAGATGGGCGGGGCGCCCGCGCACGCGCTCCTGCCTCCCGAGGGTGAGGGTGAGCTTCGTCGCGTCGTGCCGCTCGACGGGAAGCGGCGCCGCACCGTCGATGTCCGTCACGAGCCGCGCGCGCTCGAGCGTCACGAGCCCGCCGCAGAGGACGGCCTGCACGTCGGGCAGGACGGCCTCGATCCGCTCGCGGGTATCGACGGCGACGGTGACGAGCGGCATGTCCTCCGAGAGCGTCAGCAGACGCTGCGTGTGCAGCCGGTGCTTGATGCCGAAACCCTCCACGCCCCGCACGAGGATCGCCGCCCGCAGCCCGTGGCGCTGGTACAGGTCGAGCAGCACGTCGGAGACGAGATGGCCGTCGAGGCGGTCGCGCTCGCCGAAGTACACCGTCAATTTCAGGCAGTCGGCGGTCACAGCGCGGCTCCCAGCGCCCAGCCCAGCGCGGCGGCTGCGATGCCCACCGCGATGCTGCCCACGATATCGGCGAGCGCGAGACCGCCCTCCCCGTCCTCGGCGAGGCGCTCCGCCTCCAGCATCCACGTCGAGAAGGTCGTGAACGACCCGAGCGTCGCCGTGCCGGCGATGAGCAGGTCGTTGCCGGCGACGTCCAGCCCGACGAGCGTGCCGAGCAGGAGCGACCCGAGGCCGTTGACGGCGAGGGTCCCGAACGGGAACTCGCTGTCGAGCCGGCGCTGCACGAAGCCGTCCAGCTCGAAGCGCAGGATCGCGCCGAGGCCGCCGAGGGTCGCAACGCCGAGCCAGACGAGCAGGGTCGTCATCGGGCCGGCACCCGGCGCACGAGGGCGCTCACGAGGAAGACGACGACCGCTCCCGTTGCGACGCTGGCCGCCAGGTACGCGACCGCGAGCGCGGCATGGCCTTCGCGTACGAGCCGGATCACCTCGATCTGCATCGTCGAGAACGTCGTCAGCGCGCCGCACAGGCCGGTGCCGAGCAGCGGGCGCGGGTATGTCGAGGGCGGCAGCCGCTCCTGCAGCCGCGTGACGACGTAGGCGAGCAGACCGGCGCCTGCGATGTTGACGGCGAACGTCGCCCACGGCCAGCCGTGACCGGTCGCGGGAAACGCCGTCTCCACCGCGGCGCGGGCGAGCGCCCCGAGCGCACCGCCCGCGAAGATCGCGAGCAGCAGGCGCTCCCGCAGGCGCGACCGCGGCCGCAGGACCATGTGCGTCGGCGATGCGTCCGGCGTGTCCATCGTTCCTGTCTCGGGGACGGGCAGCCGCGCTAGCCGTGCGCGGCGGCCCGGGCGCGGGACTCGTCGATGATCAGCTCGGCGTCGGCCCGGTTGCCGAACCCGCGCGTCTCGGTTTTTCCCTCCTCGAGATCCTTGTAGACCTGGAAGAAATGCTCGATCTCGTCCCGGAACTCCGGCGCGATGTCGTGGACGTCGTGCACGCGCATGAACGCCGTGTCCTTGAGGGGGACGCAGATGATCTTCTCGTCCTGCCCCTTCTCGTCCTCCATGTAGAAGACGCCGACGACGCGGGCGCGGATGCGGCAGCCGGGGAACGTCGGCTCGCCGACGAGCACGAGGGCGTCGAGCGGATCGCCGTCGGCGCCGAGCGTGCCCTCGATGAAGCCGTAGTCGGCGGGATAGCTCATCGACGTGAACAGCCGCCGGTCGAGCACGATCTGGCCGAGCTCGGCATCGAGCTCGTACTTGTTCCGCGACCCGGACGGCACCTCGACGAACACCATCACGTCGGCCATCCGACGACCCTACCCGAGCCGCGCGATGCGCTCGACGAGGAGGTCGAAGAAGCCGTCGCTGTCGAGATCGACGCCGACATGGGCGTTCGGCGCGCGCCCGCTGCGATTCCAGAGGTCGACGACCGTGCGGCCGCGGCAGAGGTCGGAGTCGAGCTCGATCTCGACGTTGCGCTCGACGGTCGTGACGAGGCTCGGCTGCAGGACGCACGCGACGGCGACGGCGTCGTGGATGGGGGCTCCGTCCCACCCGTACGTCTCGCGGTGGTAGACGGCGAAGAAGTCGACGAGATCGGCGACGAACGCCCCGATCGTCCCGGTGGCGCGCAGGCGCTCCTGCAACGCGGGCGTCGTGACGGCACGGTGGGTGACGTCGAGGCCGACCATCGTCACGTCGAGCCCCGCGTGGAACACCCTGTCCGCCGCCTCGGGATCGGCCCAGATGTTGAACTCGGCCGCCGGCGTCATGTTTCCCTCGGCGACGGCGCCGCCCATGAGCACGATGCGCTCGATGTTGGCGCCGCCCGTGCGCTCGAGCAGCAGCGCGACGTTCGTGAGCGGGCCGGTGGGAACGAGCGTCACCGGAGCGGGGCTCTCGGCGATCCGGCGCGCCATGAAGTCGACGGCATGCCCGGCGGCCGGCCCGCGGCCCGGCGGCGGCAGCGAGGGCCCGTCGAGGCCGCTGTCGCCGTGGACGTGCGCGGCGACCGTCAGCTCGCGCACGAGTGGGCGGTCGGCGCCGGCCGCGACCGGGACGTCCTCGCGCCCGGCGAGGTCGAGCACGCGCAGCGCGTTCGCCGTCGTCTTCTCGAGCGTCTGGTTTCCGTGCACGGTGGTGACGCCGAGCAGGTCGAGCTCGGGGCTCGCGAGCGCGAGCAGCAGCGCGATCGCGTCGTCGTGGCCGGGATCGCAGTCGAGGATGATCGGCGTGCGTCGGTTCACGTCGCCATTATCCCGGTCGCGTCGGCGGGCTCGTGACAGCCTGTCACGAGCCGAGGAGCGCGTCGACCTCCGCGGCCGTCGGCAGCGACGGCTGCGCGCCGAAGCGCGAGGCCGCAAACGCTCCTGCCGCGCATGCGCGCCGCAGCGCCTCCTCGCGCGAGCGGCCCTCGAGCAGCGAGACGAGCAGGCAGGCGGTGAAGGCGTCGCCCGCCGCTGTCCCGTCCACGGCCTCGACCGCGGGCGGCACGGCGCGGGCGACCTCCTCCCCGTCCTCGAGCAGCACGGCGCCCTCGGCGCCGAGCGTGAGCGCGACGAGGCCGTCGGCACGCGCGAGCGACTCCAGCTCGAAGCGGTTGACGACTGCGAGATCCGGGTCGACGCCGATACGCCGTGCCGGCGCCGCGTTGAGGCAGAACAACCCTCCCGCCTGCTCCCACGCCGAGATCACCGCCGCGTCGGGGATCTCCTGCTGGCAGAGCACCGCGTCGGACGGGGGCAGCTCGAAGCCGGCGAGAGCCGCGTTCGCGCCGGGCGCGACGGTGATCGTCGTCTCGCCCGCCGCGTCGACGGTGACCAGCGCCACCCCGGTCGGCAGGTCGACGAGCTGCAGGTCGAGCTCGACGCCGGCCCCGCGCAGGCCCGCGAGCGCCTCGTCCGCGAACGGGTCGCGGCCGACGGCGGCGACCAGGCGCACCTCGGCGCCGAGGCGGGCGCAGGCGACGGCCTGGTTTGCTCCCTTGCCGCCGGGAATGCGCTCGAATGTCGCGCCCGCGACCGTCTCCCCGGGGCGCGGCAGCACCTCGCAGCGGGCGACGAGATCGAGGTTGACAGAGCCGACGACGGTGATCCGGGGCGCGGGCACGGCGACAGCCTACGGACGCGCCGCCGGCATCAGGCGGCGAGCGCGCGCAGATCGTCGACGGTCGAGCCGAGCAGCGTGTCGCGCAGGTCGAACAGGCCCGCCCACAGCGACGAGCGGTCGGGCGCGCTGTCGATGCGGGCCGCGTCGGCGAGGCCCTCGAGGGCGCGCACGAGCATCGCGAGCTCGAGGTAGACGGCGGCGACGCGATTCGCGCTTGCGCGCACCCCGGCGCGGTCGAGCACCGGCTGCCATTCGACGAGCTCACCGGCGCCTGGCCCGAGGTACCAGGAGCGCCCCTCGGCGCGCTCCGGCTCGAGCTCGAGCAGGTACTGCGACAGCGGTCCTTCGAGGCCGGCGATCGCCGTCTCCACCCTGTCTGCGGCGTGTCGCAGCGCCGCCTCGCGCTGGCCCGCCGTCGCCGGGTGCGCGTCGCCGCGGTGCCAGCGCTCGAGCAGCCGGCAGAAGGCGAGCGCCGATGCTTCGCAGGCGCGCAGCTGGGCCGTCACCCTCCGCGCGCTGAGGTCGGTCGCCGCGTGCGCGCGCAGCACGTCCGACCACCCCGGTAGCGACTGCGGCGCCATCGGGTCTCCGTCAAACCTCGATCACGACTGGCAGGATCATCGGGCGCCGCCGCGTACGGTCGTACACGAGCCGTCCGATTGCGTCGTGCATGTGCTCCTGCAGCAGCTTGACCTCCGTGATGCCGTCTGCCGACAGCTCGAGCGCGACGCGGTCGGCCTCGTCGCGCAGGTCGTCGAGCAGCGCGTCGTCCTCGGCGAAGCCGCGGGCGATCAGCTCCGGCGGGGCGATCTCGCCCCCGTCGGAGAGGGCGACCGTGGTGACGACGATGAGCACGCCGTCCTCCGAGAGCCGGCGCCGGTCGCGCAGCGCGACGTCCTGCACGTCCCCGACGCCGAGCCCGTCCACGAAGGTGACGCCGGCCTCGATGCGGTCGACGATCTCGACCCCGCGCGGCGTCAGCTCCACGACCGAGCCGTTCTCGGCGATCACGATCCCCGCCGCGGGAATGCCGGCCTCACGGCCCAGCCGCGCGTGCGCGGCGAGCATGCGGTACTCGCCGTGGATCGGCATCAACGCCTTCGGGCGCACGAGCGAGAGCAGCGCCCGCATCTCCTCCGAGCAGGCGTGCCCGGAGACGTGGACGAGCGCGACCTCCTCGTGCAGCACCTCTGCGCCGGCCCGCGTCAGCCGGTTGATCGAGTCGTGCACACGGAGCTCGTTGCCCGGCACCGGCTTGGCCGAGATGATCACGGTGTCGCCGCGCGCGACCGTCACGTTGGGGTGGTCGCCGTAGGCGATCCGCGTGAGCGCGGACATCGGCTCCCCCTGGCTGCCGGTGCAGAGCACGAGCACGCGATCCGGCGGGAGCGACATCGCCTCCTTCGGCGAGACGAGCGCATCGTCGGGGAGGCCGACGTAGCCGAGGCTACGCGCGATGCTCATGTTCTTGCGCATCGAGCGGCCCACGAGCGCGACCTTGCGGCCGTTGGCGATCGCGACCTCGGCGGCCTGCTGCATGCGGTGGATGTTGGAGGCGAACGAGGCGACGAGGATGCGCCCCCTCCGCGCCGGGATGATGTGCCGGAACGCCTCGCCGACGAGTCGCTCGGAACCGGTCATGCCGGGGCGCTCGGCGTTCGTCGAGTCCGCCAGCATCAGGTCGACCCCGCGGTTGCCGATCTCCGCGAGCTTGCCGACGTCGGTCTTGAGCCCGTCCACGGGTGTGTGGTCGAGCTTCCAGTCACCCGTGTGGAGCACGCGGCCCGCGGATGTCTCGAACAGGATCGCCATCGCGTCCGGGATCGAATGCGCCATGCGCACGAACTCCATCCGGAACGGCCCGACCTCGACGGCGCCGTCCTCGGGCCGCACCTCGCGCAGGGTCGTCGCCGCTGCGAGCTTGTGCTCGTCGAGCTTCGACGTGATCATCGCGAGCGTGAGGCGCGTCGCGATCACCTCGCCGACCTCGATCTCGCGCAGCACGTAGGGCAGCGCGCCCACGTGGTCCTCGTGCCCGTGCGTCAGCACGATCGCGAGCAGCGGGCGGTCCGCGAGGTAGGAGAAGTCGGGGAGCACGAGGTCGACGCCGAGGTGCTCGTCGCGCGGGAACGCCAGGCCGGCGTCGACGAGGATGCGGTCGTCGCCGATCTCGTAGACGGTCATGTTCTTGCCGACCTCGCCGAGCCCGCCGAGCGGGATGATGCGGAGTGCGTCGCTCATCGAGGCGCAGTGTACGGGCGCGTGCCGATCACACGAGCGGCCGCGCGGCCGCTCCTCCCGCGCGCACGGCCGCGCTCAGGCGGCGGCGCGCTGCAGCAGCCCGAGGCGCTCGAGGCAGCCGCGCACGGCGTCCTCCTCCTCCGGCGTCGCCTCCACGAGCGGTAGGCGCAGGCCGCCGACCTCGTGGCCGAGCAGGTTGAGGGCGCACTTGATCGCGATCGGGTTCGTCTGCACGCGCAGCAGCTCGATCGCGGGACGCAGCTCCTCGTCGAGCGCGCGGGCGCCGTCGCGGTCGCCGTCGCGGAAGCGGCGCACCATCTCCTGCACCCGCGGTC
This sequence comes from Gaiella occulta, assembly GCF_003351045.1. Lineage (GTDB taxonomy): Bacteria > Actinomycetota > Thermoleophilia > Gaiellales > Gaiellaceae > Gaiella > Gaiella occulta. The sequence goes on along the minus strand of NZ_QQZY01000002.1, from coordinate 197,693 downwards.
CGACGACGTGGGTGTGCACGCAGATGCCGCCGACGCCCCCGACCTCGAGGAACGGGAGGAGGAGATCGTCGTCGCCGGCGTACAGATCGAGGCCGCACGCGACGACGGCGCGCGCGGCCGCGAGCGACGGCTTCGCCTGCTTCACCGCGCGCACGTTCTCGATGCCCGCGAGCGCCTCGATCGTGGCCGGCTCGGCGTCGACGACGACGCGACTCGGGATGTCGTAGAAGACGACCGGCCGGTCGCTGACGGCAGCGATCGCCTCGACGTGCGCGACGATGCCCCGCTGGGGCGGCTTGTTGTAGTAGGGCGTGACGACGAGGAAGCCGTCGACGCCGATCGCGTGCGCCCGCTCGGTGAGGTGCACCGAGTGGGCCGTCGCATAGGTGCCCGTGCCCGCGATCACGGTGTGGGCGCCGCCGAGCTCGTCGACGGCGGCCTCGTACAGCGCGAAGCGCTCGCCGTCGGCGAGCGTCGGGCTCTCGCCCGTGGTGCCGGTGACGACGACGCCGTCGGAGCCGTTCGCGACGAGATGGCGTAGCAGCGCGCGGAAGCGGCCGAGGTCGACGGAGCCGTCTGCCGCGAAGGGCGTGACGACGGCGGTCAGGACTTCGCCCAGCACGCGCTGATTGTATCCCTGCGCCGGCTGCCCGGGGCGGCCTGCGCTCCGGCGCGTGGACGCCCCCGAGACGTCCCGACGCGCCCCGGCGCTCACGCCCCTCGGCGGATCCAGGCTCAGAGAAGGGACTCGAGGCCGACGGTCACGCCGGGGGGCAGGCCGCGCACGCGCTCGAGCGCGAGCAGCACGCCCGGCGCGAATGCCTCGCGAGAGGTCGTGTCGTGCCGGATCGTGAGGATCTCCCCCGGCCCGCCGAGGATCACCTCCTGGTGGGCGACGAGGCCCGGCAGCCGCACCGAGTGGATCGGGACGCTGCCGCCCATCTTCGCGGCGGTGGCCTTCGCCGTTCCCGAGGGCGCGTCGAGCTTGGTATCCGCGTGCAGCTCGACGATCTCGGCACGCGGGAACGAGCGGGCCGCCTCGGCGGCGAAGCGCATCATCAGCACCGCCCCGAGCGCGAAGTTCGGTGCGATGAAGCACGCCGTGGCCCGCGAGCGCGCGAGCGCGTCGAGCTCGGCGAGGCCGTCGTCGCCGAGGCCCGTGGTGCCGATCACGCAGGGCACGCCGGCCGTGAGCGCCAGCGTCGCGTTCGCGAGCACCGCCGCGGGCGCGGTGAAGTCGACGGCGGCGTCGTGCCCGCCCGGGTCGACGGCGTCGCCGGCCTCGACGCCCGTCACGGCGTGGCCGGCGCGGCGCAGCGCCTCCATCAGCACGGAGCCCACCTTGCCGTCGCGCCCGAACAGCAGCACGTTCATGCGGCGCGGGCGGCAGCCGCCGGGTTGAGCAGCTTGACGGCGGCCTCGAAGCGCCTCGCGCTCGGGCCGATGCCCGCGGCCGAGAGGCGTTCGGGCGCATAGACGTCGCGCGCGAGCGCCGCCACGTCCTCGGGGGTGACCGCGTCGATGCGTCGCTCGCTCTCCTCCACCGAGACGATCTCGGTGCCGGTCACGACGGCCTTGCCGAGGCGCGACATGCGCGCCGACGTCGACTCGAGCGAGAGCAGCATGCGTCCCTTCATGTTCTCCTTTGCGCGCTCGAGCTCGCCGGGCCGGATGTTCCCCGCCCCGATGTCCCGCAGCTCGTCTGCGATCACCTCGAGGCATGCTCTCAGGTTCTCCTCGCGCGTGCCGACGTAGATCCCCACCTGGCCCGTGTCGACGTACCGGGACGCGTACGAGTAGATCGAGTACGCCATGCCGCGCTTCTCCCGGATCTCCTGGAACAGCCGCGAGGAGGCCGATCCTCCGAGGATCGCGTCGAGCAGTCCCGCCGCGTAGCGGCGGGGATCGTCGCGCCGCAGCCCCGGGGCGGCGAGGCAGACGTGGTACTGCTCCGTGTTCTTGCGGCGGAAGCGCAGCGTCGGGGGCGGCGCCGCGCGCGCGGGCTTGCGCACGCGCCCGAGCGTCGCGCCGGGCACGCCGCCGCGCTCCGCCAGCGCCGCCCCGATACGGTCGTGGTCGACGTTGCCCGCCGCGGCGAGGACGACGTTGGCACCCACGTACGCGGCACGATGGTACGCGCGCAGCGAGCGCTTCGAGACCGTCGAGATCACGTCCGCGCGACCGATCACCGGCCGTCCGAGCGGGTGCCCGCCGAACACGGCCTCGGCGGCGAGGTCGTGGACGAGCTCCTGCGGGTTGTCCTCGACCATGGCGATCTCCTCGAGCACGACCTCGCGCTCGCAGTCGAGATCGGCGAACGTCGGCGCGAACACCATGTCCGTCATCACGTCGAGCGCGACGTCGACATGGTCGTCCGGCACCCGTGTGTAGACGACCGTCGTCTCGCGCGAGGTGGCCGCGTTGAGCTCTCCGCCCATCGCGTCGAACAGCTCCGCGATCTGGACGGCGTCGTAGCGCGCCGTGCCCTTGAACAGGAGATGCTCGATGAAGTGGGAGACGCCGGCCTTCGCCGGGGGCTCGTCGCGCGAGCCGGCGCCGATGAAGAGGCCGAGGGCCGCGGAGCGGACGCCGTCGATACGCTCGCTGACGACACGCTCGCCTCCCGGCAGCGTCGTGAGACGGTGATCGTCCATTCGCGCGATCGTAGCGGCGCCGCGCATCAGCCCATGCCGCTGCGGGCGTGCGGCGACGCCTCGGCGGGCGTACGACGGGGGGAGGGGCGGCGTGCGCCGCCCCTCCCCGCTGCCGCCGGCTGCGAGCGGGCCGCGCGCCTCGTGCGCCGTCTCCAGACGTTCGACCCGAAACGGGCGCGCGAAGCGCGCCCCTTCAGGATCGTGTCGCCCGGCTGCGCAGCAGCCGGGCGACACGCAGCGAGCATCGAGTGCGGCGTCTCGCAACAAGGCTTTCCGCTGCAATGGTGCGAGACGCCGCACTAGTCGCGGCGCGGGCCGCGGTCGCGACCGCGGTCGCCGCCGGGTCGCCCGCCGCGGGGCCGCTCCTCGCGCGGCTCGCGCGGAGGCGCATTCCTTGCCCGCTCGATCAGCTCCTCGGGCTGGACGAGCCTGCCGTCCTCGTGCTTGGCGACGAGCTTGAGGCCGATACGGCCCCTGTCCTTGTCGACCTCCTGCACGATCACGTCGACGATGTCGCCGCGGGCCATCACGTCCTCGATGTGCGCGACCCGGCCCGGGCCCACGTTGGAGACGTGGAGGAGCCCGTCGGTGCCCTTCTTCAGCTCGACGAACGCGCCGAACTCGGTCGTCTTCACGACCTTGCCCGTGTACGTGTCGCCCACTTCGGGCGACTTCGTCAGCGCCGTGATCGCCGAGATGGCCGCGTCGGCGTTCGTGCCCTGCGTCGCGTAGACGAGGATCGTGCCGTCCTCCCCGATGTCGATCTGGACGTCGTAGTCGGCCTCGAGCCCGCGGATCGTCTCGCCGCCCTTGCCGATCACCATGCCGATGAACTCGGGGTTGATCTGCACGCTCGAGATGCGTGGCGCGTGCTCTGCGAGCTGCTCGCGCGGCTCGGCGATCGCCTCCGCCATCTTGCCGAGGATGAACACGCGCGCACGCTTGGCCTGCGCGAGCGCGTTGCGCATGATCTCCTGCGTCACCCCGGTGATCTTGATGTCCATCTGCAGGGCGGTGATGCCCTCCGCCGTGCCGGCCACCTTGAAGTCCATGTCGCCGAGGTGGTCCTCGGCGCCCTGGATGTCGGTGAGGATGACGTAGTCGTCGCCCTCCTTGACGAGGCCCATCGCGATGCCCGACACGGGAGCCGAGATCGGCACGCCGGCGTCCATCAGCGACATCGTGGAACCGCACACCGACGCCATCGACGACGAGCCGTTCGACTCGAGCGTCTCCGACACGAGCCGGATCGTGTACGGGAACTCGTCCGCCGGCGGGATCACGGCCTCGAGCGCCCTCTGTGCGAGCGCGCCGTGGCCGATGTCACGCCGCTTCGGCCCCCGCATGAACCCGGTCTCGCCGACCGAGAAGGGCGGGAAGTTGTAGTGGTGCATGAAGCGGCGATCCTGCTCGAGCGAGAGGTCGTCGATCCGCTGCCCCTCCTTCGCCGTGCCGAGCGTGCAGAGCGTCATCACCTGCGTCTGCCCGCGTGTGAACAGCGCCGACCCGTGCGTGCGTGGCGAGACGGTGACCTCGCACTCGATCGGCCGGATCTCCTCGGTGCCGCGGCCGTCCGGCCGCCGCTTCTCGATCGCGATCTTCTTGCGCACGAGGTCCTTGTAGATCGCCTCGGCGGCCTTCTTCACGACCTGCCTGGTGAGCGCGTCCTCGACGGGCTCCTCGCCCTCGGCGGCCGGCGCGCCGGCCGGGAAGGGCAGCTGCACCTCCTCGAGGATGCGGTCGAAGAGAATGGCGCGCTTGCGTGCCTTGAGCTCCTTCGAGTCCTGCTCCGCGTCGGTGAGGACGCGGAGGTCGGCCTCGAACTGCTCGCGCACCGGGCCCTCGACGGCGGTCAGCCGCTGGCGCTCGAGCAGGCTCGCGAGCCCGGCCTTGACCTGCACCTCCCTGACCATGTCCTCCTCGGTGGAGTCCATGCCGATGCCGGGGCACAGCTCGGCGACGAGCTCGTCGACGATGGCTCCGGCTTCGCGCAGCCCCTGCTCCTGGATACGCCGCCAGATCGCGTCGCCGTGGGCGGCCTCGAGCTCGGCGTTGAGCTCGGCGTCGACCCACTTCGGCTTGCCGACCTGCGTGCGCAGGTCCTCGATCGCATCGCAGATGCGCCTGATCTCGCCGTGCGCCAGCTCGAACGCCTCGAGCAGCGTGTCCTCCGGAACCTGGTCGGCGCCGGCCTCGATCATCGTCAGCCCGTCGTGGGTGCCGACGACGATGAGGTCGAGGTCGGACTCCTCGTCCTGCTGCACGAGGTCCGGGTTGACGACGAGCGCACCGTCGATGCGGCCGATCCGCACCGCCCCCACCGGGCCGAGGAACGGCAGCGGCGAGATGGCGAGCGCCGCGGAGGCGCCGTTGATGCAGAGGACGTCGTGCGGGTTCAGCATGTCCGCCGACAGCACGGTGCAGACCACGTGCACCTCGTTCTTGAACCCCTTCGGCCACAGCGGCCGGATCGGCCGGTCGATCATGCGCGCAGTGAGTGTGGCGCGCTCGGTTGCGCGCCCTTCGCGCTTGAAGAAGCCGCCCGGGATCTTCCCGGCGGCGTACATCCGCTCCTCGACATCGACGGTCAGCGGGAAGAAGTCCGCGTCGGGGCGGACCTCCTGCCGGCCGACGGCCGTCGCGAGGATCATGGTGTCGCCCGAGCGGACGACGACTGCGCCGTCGGCCTGCTTGGCGAGCTTGCCGGTCTCGAACGTGATCTCCCGACCACCGATCTCGACCGATACCGTGGCTCGGCGCCCGGTAGCGATGCTCATATGTTCGTTCCCTTCACTCTTCCGTGCTTTGCGGAAGGTGGAGGTTTGAGCCAGCCGCGCGTCTCGGCCGCGACTCGATCAAACGTCCACCTTCCCCTATGGGGGAGACAGGCCTAGCGGCGCAGGCCCAGCTCCTTGATGAGGGCGCGATAGCCCTCGAGGTCGTGCTTCTGCATGTACGCGAGGAAGCGGCGCCTGCGACCGACGAGCTTCAGCAGCCCGCGCCTCGAGTAGTGGTCCTTCGGGTGGGTGCGCAGGTGCTCGGTGAGGTCGTTGATGCGCTTGGTCAGCATCGCGACTTGCACCTCGGTCGAGCCCGTGTCGGTCGAGCTGCGCCCGTGCTTGTCGATCAACTCCTGCTTGACTTCCTTGGTGAGGGCCATGCGTCCTCCTCTGTCGACGTCTCCGCCGTCCCCGCGCGGCGTGAAGGAAGACACGGCCGGCCGAGACTGCGGTCGTCCGGAAGGCTAGCAGTGATGCGGCCCCGGGCTCGGCGCGACGGCGCAGGCGCACCTGCGACCTTCACAGGAACGCCACATCCGGCTCCTACGATGCGGCGCATGAGACTCCGTCACGTGCTCCCGATCCTCGCCGCCGCCTCGCTTCTCGCGGGCGTCGCGGCCGGCGGCGCCGTCGCGTCGCCTCCGTCCACGCTCGTCTCGCCCGCCGCGTTCGCGAGGGCGGTCGCGACGCCGGGCACGGTCACGATCAACGTCCACGTGCCCGACGCCGGAGCGATCCGCGGCACCGACCTGCGCATCCCGTTCGACCGGATCGCCCGGCTGCGAGGGCGCCTGCCCGCGAAGACGGCGCGGCTCGCCGTCTACTGCCGCAGCGGCCGCATGAGCGCGGTCGCCGTCACGGCGCTGCACCGGCTCGGGTACGAGCGCATCGTCGAGCTTCGCGGCGGCATGGACGCCTGGTCCCAGTCGGGCCGCACGCTTCTGCCCCCGCGCAGCTAGTGCGGCGTCTCGCACCATTCCACCGGAAAGTCTTGTCGCGAGACGCCGCGCTCGATGCTTGCTGCATGTCGCCCGGCTGCTGCGCAGCCGGGCGACATGCTCCTGAAGGGGCGCGCCTCGCGCGCCCGTTTCGGGTCGAACATTTGGAGACGCCGCACTAGTGGAGCGAACCGTCGACGGGCAGCGCCGCTCGGAGCGGAGGCAGTCCGCCGTATCGCGAGCGGCGAGATCGATGGTCGCCCGGCGCTACGTGCTGCTCGCGAGGACGCTGCCGGTCGTCCTGCTCGTGATCGCGGCGAAGATCGCCCTGGAGCGGCTTGGCTGGGAGTTCATCGACGTGAGCCCCCTCCACGCCAGCATCGTCGGCGGCGCGATCTTCATCGTCGGGATGATGCTGACCGGGACGATGAGCGACTACAAGGAGAGCGAGCGGCTGCCGACCGAGATTGCGGCCTCGCTCGAGAGCGTCTTCCGCGAGGGCGCCTACGTGAAGGAGCAGCATCCCTCCTTCGATCTCGCACGCCTCGCGGAGACGCTCGCCCACGTACCCCACACGCTCCGGGACGACCTCGTCCACGGCACGACGCACACGGTCGAGACCGTCGAGCGCCTGACCGACAGCTTCCTCGAGATGGACGCGCTCGGCGTGCCGCCGAACTACATCGCCCGGCTCAAGCAGGAGCAGGCGCAGATCGTCCGGAACCTGATGCGCGTTTCGTACATCCAGCGGATCTCGTTCCTGCCGTCCGCCTATACGCTCGTGGAGACGATGCTCGGCCTCCTGATCGTCCTGCTGCTCTTCACGCGGATCGGGGCACCGCTCGTGGACGCCGTCATGCTCGGTTTCATCGCCCTGATCTTCCTGTACATCGTGCGCCTCCTGCACGTGCTGGACTCGCCGTTTCGCCCCGCGGGGAGCGGTCCGGACGATGTCAGCCTCTTCCAGATCGATGCGATCCACGACACGATGCACACGCGGCTCGACGAGCGTGCAGGGCACCACCATCACGCCGGCGGCGGCTGAATCAGGCGGTCGCGGGCGTCGCAGGGGGGGCGCTTGGCGACGCGCACGGCCGCGACGTCGCGGCCGATCTGCTCGACCAGCGCGCCCTCGTTCTCGAACGCCTTCTCGTCGCGCAGCAGCTCCCAGAGCTCGACGAGGAGCCGGCGCCCGTAGAGATCGCCCTCGAAGTCGAGCAGGTGCGGCTCGATGCGCCGCTCGGTACCGCCGTAGTGCGGGTTCGTGCCGATCGAGACGGCGGCGCGATGCCCGAGCGCGGCGCCCGCGTAGATGCCGTGGCGCGGGCACACGAGCTGCGGCTCCAGAGCGAGGTTCGCCGTCGGATAGCCCAGCGTGCCGCCGCGCTGGTCGCCCGCGACGACGGTGCCGTCGAGCTCGTATGGGCGGCCGAGCATCGCCGCGGCGCCGGTGACATCGCCCGCGTGGAGCGCGATGCGGATCGCCGACGAGGACACGCCGGGCACCATCGGCACCTCCAGCACGTCGAAGCCCATGCGCTCGAGCAGATCGAGGTCGCCACGCCGGCGGGCGCCGAAGCGGAAGTCGTCCCCGGCGGCCACAGCCTCCGCACCGATCGCGCGCAGGTAGCGCTCCGCGAAGTCCTCCGGCTCGAGCGCCATCAGCTCGGGCGTGAACCCGGCGACGAGCGTCGCCTCCACCCCGACCTCCGCGAGCAGCTCGAGCCGCCGTTCGAGTGTCGCGATCAGCTCCACGTGGTTCCCGAGCGCGATGCGCGGGTGCGGGTCGAACGTGATCACCGTCGGCGCGAGACCCGTGTCGATCGCCGCCTGGACGACCGCCCGATGCCCCCGGTGGACGCCGTCGAAGGTGCCGATCGCGACGGCCCGCGGCTGCCGCTCGAGCTGGGCGGGCGAGTGTGCGATCTTCACGCCGGCATGCCTCCGCTGTCGCCGCTCTTGCGTTCGCCCACCGGCCCGCTCGCCGCGCGCAGCGGCCTGCCGCCTGCGGCGGCCTCCGCCGCCGCGATGGTCAGCCCGATCCGGGCGAGCGCCTCGTCGACCGGAAGCACGCGCTCCTCGTCGGCCTCCTCGACGAGGAAGGGGCCGATCTCCGTGCGGCGCAAGCTCACGCAGTGCCCTCCGAGCGCGTCGGCGATCGCCCTCACGTAGGTGCCGGAGCCGACGCGGAGATCGAGCGTCACGATGCCGTCTCGATACGCGATGACGTCGAGCGCGTCCACGCGGGAGCGGCGCAGAGGCATCTCGACCTCGACCCCGCGCCGGTGCAGGCGATAGGCGCGCTCGCCGCCGATCTTCACCGCCGAGGCGGCGGGGATCGGCAGCTCGATCTCCCCGCGGAGGCGCGCGAGCGCGTCGTCGAGCGCATCTCCCGCGAGCGGCGCGCGCGCCTCCGCGAGCGGCGCGCCCTCCCGGTCTCCCGTCGTCGTGCGCAGCGAGAGGTCGATCTCGGTGCGATAGCGCTTGTCGAGGCCCACGAAGCACGAAGCCATTCTCGTTGCTCGACCGGACAACAGCAGAAGGAGTCCCGAGGCGAACGGATCGAGCGTTCCGGCGTGGCCTGTCCTCGCCCGCGTGCGAGCACGCACCCGGGCGACGAGCGCGAACGACGACGGGCCGCAGGGCTTGTCGACCAGGATCACGCCCGTCGGGTCGAGCCCCCGCGGAATCGCCATCAGGCGACCGGAACCGCCGCCGGCGCGGCGCCCGCGGCGGCGAGGAACTCGTCCACGACGAACGCGGTGATCTCCTCTATCGGGAGGTCGCTCGAGAAGCCGGCGGCCTGCGGGTGGCCCCCACCTCCCGACTTGCGCGCGATCGCCGAGACGTCGATCGAGGCGACGGAGGAGCGCACGGAGACCTTGCGTGCCGGGCTTCCGTCCCGGGGCGGCTCGCGAATCAGGGCGGCAAGCTCCACTCCCTCGACGGAGCGCAGGTAGTCGATGATCCCTTCCGAGTACGGCTCGACCGCGCCCACCTCCGCGAAGTCGCCGCGCAGCAGGTACGAGACGATGACGCGGCCGTCCGCGTACGTCTCCGCGCGCTCGAGCGCCCGCGCGAGCAGCTTCAGCTTCGCGAACTGGACGCTCTCGTACACGCCCTGGAAGACGCGCCGCACGTCGGCTCCCGCCTCCACGAGATCGGCGGCGAGCCGCAGTGCCTTCGGCGACGTGTTCGAGTACTGGAAGCGCCCGGTGTCGGTGACGAGCGCGGTGTAGAGGGCCTCCGCGATGGGCGGAGTGAGCGCGACGCCGACCTCGCGGAAGACCTCCGCCAGCAGCTCCCCCGTCGAGGACACGTCGGCGACGACGAGGTTGACGTCCCCGAAGCGCGTGTTGTCGTGGTGATGGTCGATGTCGACGACGAGCGTCGCCTCGAGCAGGGCCGGATCGGTCAGCCTTGCCGCCTGCGCGCAGTCGACGGCCACCAGCACGCGCCCGGCATGGTCGCCGGGCACGTCGCGCACGAGGCCACGGGCCGGAAGCTCGAGGAAACGGTACTCACCCGGCAGCGGCGCGGGGCCGGCGAGCACCATCACGCTGTCCTTGCCGAGCTGCTGGAGCGCCAGATGCATGGCGAGCAGCGACCCGAGCGCATCGCCGTCGGGGTTCTCGTGCGAGGTGACGAGGAACCGCTCGTGGGTGCGGATCGCCTCGGCGACCGCCTGCATGTCAGCTGCCTGGGTCATCGTCCGTGGTCTCGGGGCCGGGATCCAGCTCGTCGATCAGCTTCGTCATGCGCACGCCCCGCTCGACCGACGGATCGTACGCGAACACGAGGACGGGAGTGCGGCGCAGGTGAAGCTCGCGGTTGACGCGCGCCTGCAGGACGCCGGCGGCGCTCTCGAGCGCACGCATCGTCGCCGTACGCTGCTTCTCCGCGCCGAAGACGCTCAGCCACACCGTCGCCTGCGAGAGGTCGTGCGTCGCTTCGACCCCCGTCACGGTGACGAACCCGATCCGCGGATCCTTCAGCGTCGGAATCGCCTCCGAGACGACCGCCTTGATGGCCTCGTCGACCCGCCGCATGCGGCCGCTCACGCCGGCGTCTCAATCATCGAGGCACACCAGCTCGCGCTCGTGCGAGAGCAGCTCGAATCCCTGTCCGGCGAGCCAGCGCTCCGCCTCGTCGAGCAGCCGCTCGGCCTCCCGCGCCTCACGGGAGACGCAGGCGAGCGTGAGACGCGTGCGCTGCCAGACGCCGTGGTGGTCGACCTCCGCGATCGAGCACGCGACGCGGTTCTGCAGCTGCTGCTTCACCGAGCGCAGGTGCATCCGCTTCTCCTTGAGCGAGTGGCTCTCGGGGAAGAAGAGCTCGAACGAGCAGATGCCGACGTAGCCGCTGGGCACCGGCATATTGAAGCGGGAACGCGCCGGCGCGTGCGGATGCCGTTCGGGCCGGGAGCGATCGCCCTGCGGCGCAGTACGGCGGAACGCACCTACGCGTCGTCGGCCGGGGCGGACGCCGCGGCTGCCGGCGGCGGCGCCTCGTCGAGATCGGTGCGCTCGACCTGCTTCGTCTCGTACGCCTCGAGGACGTCGCCTTCCTTGAGGTCGTTGAAGCCCTCGAGCAGGATGCCGCACTCGAAGCCCTCGCTCACCTCGCGCGCGTCGTCCTTGAAGCGCTTCAGCTGCGCGATCGACGTGTCGTAGATCTCGGTGCCGTCGCGCACGACGCGCACCTTCGCGTTTCGACGTACGACACCGCTCGTGACCATGCAGCCCGCGATCGTGCCGAGCCGCGAGACCTTGAACAGCGCCCGCACCTGTGCCTCGCCGAGCGTCTCCTCGCTCTCGACCGGCGACAGCATGCCGACGAGCGCCTGCTGGATGTCGTCCGTGAGCTGGTAGATGACGCGGTAGGTGCGGATGTCGACGCCCTCGCGCTCGGCGAGCGCGCGCGCGTCGGCGCTCGGCCGCACGTTGAATCCGATCACGAGCGCATGCGAGGCCGACGCGAGGTTGACGTCGTTCTCGGTGATGCCGCCGACGCCCGTGTGGATGACGTTGACGCGCACCTCGGAATGGTGGATCTTGCCGAGCTCGCCGAGCAGCGCCTCGACGGAGCCCTGCACGTCCGCCTTGAGCACGATGTTGAGATCCTGGACGACGCCCTCCTGCAGCTGGGAGAAGAACGCCTCCAGCGAGACGCCGCGCCTGGGGCGCTGCGCGAGCTGCTCGCGGCGGAGGCGCTCGGCGCGTTTCTGGGCGAGGTCCTTCGCCTGGCGCTCGTGCTCGACGACCCGGCACAGCTCGCCGGCAGGCGGCGGCCGGTCGAAGCCGAGGATCTCGACCGGCTCGCCGGGCTTCGCCTCGTTCACCTTCTCGCCGCGGTAGTCGTAGAGGGCGCGCACCTTGCCGGACGCGTCGCCGGCGACGATCGCGTCTCCGATGTGCAGCGTGCCGCGCTGGACGAGCATCGTCGCGACCGGGCCGCGACCGACGTCGAGGCGCGACTCCACGATCGGCCCGGAGGCCTCGACGTTCGGGTTCGCGCGCAGGTCGAGCTCCGCGTCGGCCACGAGCAGCACCATCTCGAGCAGCTCGTCGAGGCCCGTCTGCTGCTTCGCGGACACCTCGGCGAACTGCGTGTTGCCGCCCCACTCCTCGGGCTGCAGCCCTTCGGCGGCAAGCTCCGAGCGAACGCGGTCGACGTTGGCGTTCGGCACGTCGATCTTGTTGACGGCGACGACGATCGGCACGCCGGCGGCGCGCGCGTGCGAGATCGACTCGCGCGTCTGCGGCATGACGCCGTCGTCGGCGGCGACGACGAGCACCGCGATGTCCGTCACCTTGGCGCCGCGGGCGCGCATGGCGGTGAAGGCCTCGTGGCCGGGAGTGTCGAGGAACGTGATCTTGCGACCGTCCGCGACCGCCTGGTAGGCGCCGATGTGCTGCGTGATGCCGCCGGCCTCCGTGTCGACGACCGAGGTCTTGCGGATCGCGTCGAGCAGCGTCGTCTTGCCGTGGTCGACGTGGCCCATGATCGTGACGACCGGCGGTCGCGGAGCCAGATCCTCCTCCCTGTCCTCGAAGGCCTCCGGCTCGGCGTCGTCGTCGGCGGCGTGCTTGATCACGACCTCGCGCTCGACCTCGGCGGCGATCAGCTCGACGGATTCGTCCGACAGCGACTGGGTGATGGTGACCATCTCCCCCATGCCCATCATGATCTTGATGATCTGGGCCACGGGAATCCCGAGCGCAGCCGACAGGTCCTTGACGCTGACGCCGGAGGGGACCGTCACCGGCCCGGTCGGCTGCGCCACCGGCTGCCTGCTCGAAGGCGCGCCTGTCCCGGGCCCGCGGTCGCGCGCCTGGCGGCCGTCGCGGCCGCGGGCGCTGCCGCCGTCGATGACGACGCGGCGCTTGCGTCCGGAAGGCCCTCCGCGCGGGCGGATGGGGCGGTTGGGCTTGTTGGGTCCGTCGGCCATCAGCTATCAGTGTAGTGGCGCGCGAGCTCCGGCCCGGCGGACACGGTCGTCCGCAGGACACGAGCGAACGCGCGCGACGCCAGCGCGCGCTCGAAGCATGCGAGGCCAAGGCACGTGTAGACGCCGCGGCCGGGCAGCGTCCGCCCCTGAGCGAGGCTGCCGTCCACCGCCGCGAACCGCAGCAACTCGTGCTGTGGCGCCTTGCGCCCGCAGCCCGCGCACGTCCGTACCGGCGAGGCGCTCACGCGTCAGCGTGCTCGCCCTCCCGGACGGCCTCCGCGGCGCCCTCCTCGACAGCCGTTCCCGCGGACGCCGCCTCCGGGGCGGCGGCACCCGCGTCCGCACCGGCGTCGGCGCTCTCGGGCTCCGCGGCGTCGCGCGCGACCGCGGCCGGCAGCGGCCGGCCGGCGAGCGCCTGGTGGGCGGGCACGCCGCAGTAGTGCGATCCGGGCAGCGCCGCGTTCGGGCAGCGCTTGCCGTTCGACAGCGTCGCGGCGCAGCGCCCGGAGAACTCCTGGGTGTCGTCCTCGCCGGCGAATGCGGCATCGGCTTCGGCCTGCGCGAACTCCGTGTCCGACTGGATGTCGACCTTCCATCCGGTCAGCCGCGCCGCCAGGCGGGCGTTGAGGCCCTCCTTCCCGATTGCGAGCGCCAGCTGGTCGTCGGGCACGACGACCGTCGCCTCGCGGGTTTCGTCGTCGATGTAGACCTCGCGCACGCGGGCAGGCGAGAGCGCCTTCGCGACGAAGCGCGCAGGCTCGGTGTTCCACGGGATGATGTCGATCTTCTCGCCGCGCAGCTCGGAGACGACCATGCGCACACGCGAGCCACGCGGGCCGACGCACGCGCCGACCGGGTCGACGCCCTGCACGTGCGACTCGACCGCGATCTTCGAGCGGTAGCCGGGCTCGCGGGCGACGCCGCGAATCTCGACGAGGCCGTCCGCGATCTCCGGCACCTCCAGCTCGAACAGCGTCTTGATCAGCTCCGGGTCGCGGCGGGAGAGGATCACCTGCGGGCCCTTCGTCCCCGACCGCACCTCGGTGATCACGGCCTTGATGCGCGACCCCTGCTCGTAGCGCTCGCCGTCGACCTGCTCGGAGCGGGGCAGCAGCGCCTCGACCTTGCCGAGGTCGACGAGGACGTTGTTGCGGTCACCGGCCTGCTGCACGATCCCGGTCACGACCTCGCCCTGCCGGTCGACGTACTCGTCGTACATCATCGCGCGCTCCGCCTCGCGGATGCGCTGCTGGATCACCTGCTTGGCCGTCATCGCGGCGATACGGCCGAAGTCGTGCGGCGTGACGTCGGTGCGCACCATCTGGTCCTCCGGCACCTGCGACCAGTCGAGCTCGAGATCGTCGTCGCTGACGAGGGTGTGCTGGCGCTCGCCCGTCTCCTCCTCGATGCGCTCGAGCTCGTCGATCGCAGCCTCGCGCGCCTCGTCCAGCAGGCGCGCTTCCAGGTCGGCCGGGATCTGGATCCCGAACACGCGGAACTCACCCTCGTCGTCGAGGATCACCTCGGCGTGGCGGGCGGCGCCCGGCGTCTTCTTGTACGCCGCGAGCAGCGCGTCCTCGAGCGCCGCAACGAGCGTCCCCGGATCGATGCCCTTCTCGCGCTCGATCGTGCGGATGCCCTCGATGATCTCCTGGCTCATGGCTGCACCTGTCCCTCGTCGATCAGATTGCCCCGGACGATCGCCTCGTACGGGATGTCGACCGCCTCGTCGCCTGCGGCGAGACGGAGGTGTCGTTCGTCTGCGGCGACGACCGCGCCGCGAAAGCGCTTCTTGCCGGCGAGCGGTGTCGCCGTACGGATCTGGACCTCCTGTCCGACCGCTGCCCGGAAGTGCGCAGGCTTGCGCAGCGGGCGCTCGACGCCGGGCGAGGACACGTCGATCGTGTACGAGGCGCGGTAGTCGTCGAGGAGCTGCGTGACGCGGGCGCACAGCGCATGGTCGACACCTTCGGGGTGGTCGACGTAGACGCAGAAGCGGCTCGGCGAGAGCATCTCGACGGCCAGCACCTCGACGCCGGGCAGGCTCCGCTCGACCGCGGGTGCGATCTCCCTGGCAAGCGTCCTCTCGGTGACGAGCATGTCGGCCAAAGCGCGTCCTCTCAACAAAAATGGGCGCCGCGCGCCCATTTCCCAAAGCAGGTGAAATGTGGTGAGCGAAGGATAGCAGCGTTCGCGCGCCCCGAGCCCGCGCGCCCCCGTCAGCCGAGCACGATCGTCACGGGGCCGTCGTTGACGAGCTCCACCTCCATGTGCGCGCCGAACGACCCGGTCGCGACGCGCACGCCCTCCTCCCGCAGCGCCGCGGCGAAGCGCGCGACGAGCGGCGCCGCCGCCGCCGGCCGCGCGGCGGCGGCGAAGCTCGGGCGGTTCCCCCGGGAGGCGTCCGCGAGCAACGTGAACTGGCTCACGACGAGCGCCTCGCCGCCGACGTCCACGAGCGAGCGCTCGAACCGCCCGTCCTCGCCGGGAAACACACGCAGGCGCGCCACCTTGCGGGCCAGTCGGTCGGCGTCGGCCGCGGAATCCTCCTCGGCGACGCCGACGAGCACGACGAGACCAGCGCCGCACGCGCCCACGGTCGAGCCCCCGACGCGCACCGCGCCACGCCTCACCCGCTGCACCACCGCGCGCACGGCGCGATTGTCCCCGTTCCAGGAATCAACCGTCGCACACGTCCCTCATCCCAGGGACGTTCCCTGCCGATAGAGCGATCGTGGAAGCAGCCCGCAATCCCTGGCCCGCTCTCGGCGCGCTGCTCGTTCGCGACGGGGCGATCACGCCCGAGCAGCTCGAGACGGCACTCGACGAGAAGCGGAAGAACCCCGAGAAGCGGCTCGGAGAGATCCTCGTCGAGTCCGGCGCCGCCACGCCGACGGCCATCTCGAGAGTGCTCGCGGAGCAGCACGAGCTGCAGTTCGTCGAGCTCGACCTTCCGTCGATCGAGGTCGAGGCGGCGACGCTGCTGCCCGAGAATCTCGCGCGGCGCTACCGCGCGCTGCCGATCAGGTTCAACGAGGACGGCTCGGTGCTCGTGGCTGTCGCCGACCCGACGAACGTCATGTTCTCGGACGAGCTGCGCCTCGCACTCGGCGTTCCCGTGCGCGTCTGCGTGGCGGCGCCGGAGGCGATCGAGGCCGCGATCACGCGGATCCACGACGAGGCGACGGTCGACATCCAGGAGGTCGTCACCGACGCAGCCGAGAGCGAGGACGACGCCACGGTGCTCGACCTCGACCACGACACGCCGGCCGTCGTCTTCATCAACCGCGCGATCTCCAAGGCACTCGATCTCGGCGCCTCGGACATCCACTTCACGCCGCAGCAGCGCCGCCTCTACGTGCGCGTGCGCGTCGACGGCGTCATGCGCGAGCTGACCTCGATCGCCGGCACGCAGGCACCCGCGATCGCGAGCCGCCTCAAGATCATGGGCGGCCTCGACATCGCCGAGCGCCGAGCGCCGCAGGACGGCCGCGTCTCGATCAAGCGCGGCAACGAGTCGATCGACGTCCGCATCGCCATCCTGCCGACGACCCACGGTGAGAAGGTGACGCTCCGCGTCCTCGCGCAGGGCGATGCGCCCAACTCGCTCGAGGCGCTCGGGATGTGGGAGCGGAACCGCGCCGCGCTCGCGCGCGCGATCTCGCAGCCGTTCGGCGCCGTCGTCGTCGTCGGCCCGACCGGCTCCGGCAAGACGACGACGCTGTACGCCTGCCTGCAGGTGCTCAACACGCCGGACCGCCAGCTGACGACGATCGAGGACCCGGTCGAGTACCGGGCCGCGGGACTCGACCAGATCGAGATCAACCCGAGAGCCGGACTCACATTCGCGAGCGGGCTGCGCACGATCCTGCGCTCCGACCCCGACGTGCTGCTCGTCGGCGAGATCCGGGACGAGGAGACGGCGCAGATCGCGTTCCGCGCCGCGATGACCGGCCACCTCGTGCTGACGACCCTGCACGCCCAGACGGCGGCGGCGGCGATGCAGAGGCTCACGGACATGCAGATCGAGCGCAGCATCATCGCGACGTCGATCAACTGCATCGTCGGCCAGCGCCTCGCCCGGCGCGTGTGCCAGGCGTGCTGCGAGCCGTACACACCCGAGCCGGAAGAGCTTCGCTCGATGCGCGTGCCCGAGTCCTACGGCGAGCTCACGCTCTACCGCGCCGTCGGCTGCTCCGAATGCGACGGCACGGGCTACCGCGGCCGCGTGCCGCTGTTCGAGGTGCTGACGATGACGGACGAGATCGCCATGCTCGTCGGCGCCCCCACACGCGAGATCGAGGCGACGGCCGTCTCCCAGGGCATGATCACGCTGCGGGACGACGGCATTCGCCTCTCGATCGCCGGCGTGACGACGCTGGACGAGGTTCGCCGCGTCGCAGGCGACGCCGTCAGCTGACGGAGAACGCGGGCGAGCGCGGCGGGCGTCAGCGCTGTCCGAAGTGGTGGGCCCGCGGGAGAGCCGCGCCGACGTCGAGCGCGGCGACCCGACGGGCGAGCGGCGCCAGGGTCTCGATCGAGGAGACGACGACGTTTCGAATCTCCTCCACCCGCTCGTAGCGGCCGCGCGCGAGCAGCAGCGGCTCGCCGCGCACGATCGCTCGGTGCCGCTCGTACACCTGCGACGGCACGATCAGGTTCACCTGGCCGTGCTCGTCCTCGAGCAGCATGAACACGATCCCCTTCGCGGTCGCCGGGCGCTGCCGGGCGATCACGAGCCCTGCGAACGCGACGCCGGCGCCGTGAGGGGAGACGTGCAGCTCGACGCTCGAGAGCGTCCCGGGCGGAAGATGCGGGCGCAGGAGCGCCAGCGGGTGCGTCCCGACCGAGAGCCCGGTGCGCCGGTAGTCGGCGAGCATCCGCTCCCAGCGGGTGGGATCGCGCAGCGGCGGGGTCGCGGCGGTCGGGTCGAGCGAGAGCGTGAGCTGCCTCGCCTCCCCCTGCGTCCCCGGCACCGGGCGGGGGCGCGTCGCGAGGCCGAGCTCCCACAGCAGGTCGCGCCGCCCCGGCCCGAATGCGTCGCAGGCACCGCCCTCGACGAGCGCGACGAGGCCGTCCCTCGAGAGTCGCGTCCGCCGGGCGAGGTCGCCGACGTCGACGTAGGGGCCGTTGGCCTCGCGCTCGGCGACGAGCGCGGCAGCGTCGTCCTCCCCCACCGACTGCACGTAGACGAGGCCGACGCGAACGGCATGGCGGACGAGAAGACTTCGTGGCTCTGAGCCACTTGTGCCGCCGGCCCGCTCGTCGAGGGGCTCGAGCGAGCAGCGGGCGCCGCTCAGGTTGACGTCGGGGGAGAGCACCTCCACCCCGCGCCGCTGCGCGTCGCGCACGAGGCTCGCAGGCGGATAGAAGCCCATCGGCTGCGCGTTGAGGAGAGCACACAGGAACTCGGCCGGATAGTGGTGGCGCAGCCACTGGGACTGGTAGGCGAGCAGGCCGAACGCGGCAGCGTGCGACTTCGGGAAGCCGAAGCCGGAGAAGCCGACGAGCTTGTCGTAGACGAGGTTGGCCGTCTCCTCGGCGACGCCGTTTCGCATCGCGCCCTCGACGAAGCGCACCCGGTGCGCCTCGAGCGCGGCGCGGCTGCGCTTGCGACTCATCGCGCGCCGCAGACCCTCCGCCTCCCCCACGGAGAAGCCGGCGAGCGCGACCGCCACGTCGAGCACCTGATCCTGGAAGACGACGACGCCGAGCGTCGAGGCGAGCGGTTCCCGCAGCGACTCGTGATCGACCGGGTAGACGAACGACGGGTCCTCGCGCAGCCGCCTGCGATGCTCGATGTACGGGTGTACGGCCTTCCCCTGGATCGGTCCCGGCCGCACGAGCGCGACCTGCACGGTGAGGTCGTCGATCGTCTCCGGCTTCGTGCGCAGCAGGCTCTGCATCTGCGCGCGGCTCTCGATCTGGAACGTGCCGACCGTGTCGGCGCGCTGGATCTCCGCGAACACACCGGGATCGTCGAGCGGGATGCGGGAGAGGTCGATCGGCTCGCCGTACGCTTCCGCGATCCGCTCCACGCATTCCTCCACCGCGGAGAGCATCCCGAGTCCGAGCAGGTCGATCTTGAGGAAGCCGGCGTCGGCGCACGAGTCCTTGTCCCACTGGCACAGCCGGCGACCGGCCATCGCCGCCGGCTGCACGGGGACGAGGTCGATGAGGGGCCGGGACGAGATCACCATGCCGCCGGGATGCTGTGAGATGTGCCGCGGCAGCCGGGCGATCTCCGCGGTGAGGAACCGGAAGGCGCGCCAGCGCTTCGAGAGCAGCTTGCGCTCGGCGTCGGGGAGCGCTGCCACCTCGTCCGCTACCCGGCCGGCGTCCCAGCCGTCGGTGACCCGGGCGAGCCGCTCGAGCTCGGCGTGCGGCAGGCCGAGCGCCTTGCCGACGTCGCGAATGGCGCCGCGCGAGCGGTAGGTGGCGAAGCTCGCCACCAGCGCCGCGTGCTCGTGCCCGTAGCGCTCGCTGACCGCGACGATCAGCTTCTCGCGGATGTCGCGCGGGAAGTCGAGGTCGATGTCGGGGACGGAGGCGAGCTCGCGGTTGAGGAAGCGGCCGAGCGAGAGGTCGTTCGTCACCGGGTCGACGTGCGAGAGCCCGGTCAGGTAGCAGACGATGGAGCCGACGGAGCTGCCACGGCCGCGCCCGGGCGGCAGGAAGCGACGCGGCGAGTTGCGACCGCGCACCTGCAGCGCGCACTCCCGGGCGAGCTCGAGCACCTCCCAGTGGAGCAGGAAGAAGCCGGCGAGGCCGAGCTCGTCGACGAGCGCGAGCTCGGTCTCGAGACGCGCACGCGCACGAGCGAGCACCAGTCTGTCCCTTGCCGGGTAGCGGTCGGCGAACGCGTCGTGGCAGATCGCCGCGAGCCTCCGGATCGCCGGCTCGGCGCCGTCGCAGAAGTCGGGGTAGCGGTAGCCGAGCTCCTGCGTGAGATCGAACGTGAGCCGCTCGGCGAGCGCGCCGGCACGCTCGACGGCGGACGGGTCGACGGTGGCGAAGCGGTCCGCCATCTCCGCGGGTGCGTGCAGGACGCTCTCGCGGTTCCCGCGCCGCTCCTGCTCGGATCCGTCGAGCGAGGCGCGGCAGCGGATCGCCACGAGCGTGTCCTGCAACAGCGTGCGGCGAGGCGCGTGAGCGTGCACGTTGCCGGTGGCGACGGTGTCGACGCCGAGGCGCTCTGCGAGGTCGCGCAGGGCCGCGTTGCGCCGTACGTCACCGCGCTCGAACGGGCGCTGCAGCTCGACGAGGAAGCGGTCACGGCCGAATGCGCGCGCGAGCCGGGCGGCGGCGCCCGGATCGCGCACGGCAAGACCGCTGCGCGCACAGCCGGAGAGGCAGACGAGGCCGTCGGCGTGCTCCTCCACGAAGACCTGCTCGACGGCCGGCGGCAACGGCTCTCTGTCCTCGCGTCCGGGCATACGGGTGCCTGCGTGGGCGGCCGTGAGGATGCGGCACAGATTCGCATACCCGCGGGCCGTCTCGACGAGCAGCGTCACGTGGGCGCCGCCTGCCAGCGTCACCTCGGCTCCCGTGATCGGCCGTACGCCAAGCGCCTTCGCGGCATGGGCGAACTCGAGCGAGCCGTAGACGCCGTCGTGGTCGCTGAGCGCGAGCGCCTCGTAGCCGAGCTCGGCAGCGCGGGCGGCAAGCTCCTCCGGCAGCGACGCGCCGTCGAGGAACGAGTACGACGAGTGGCAGTGCAGCTCGACGTACGTCATGTTTCCCGCGCATGGACCGGGCCGGGCTGATCGGCACCGCGGCTCATCCAGACGTGGAGGTGAGCCGGATGTGCGGCGCGCCGTGCGTGAAGCGGGACACGGGCAAGCCCGGCATGGGCCGCACGACGAGGGAGTGGGTGCTCGTGCCGGCAGCGCATGCCGAGCGGTGGCCCGAGCCGGCCGAGTGGTCGCTCGCCGGCTGATCGCCGCGCTTCGGAGCTTGTGGCTCTGAGCCACTTGCGGTTCGAAGACGGCGCGTCGATGCCGCTCCCGCGTCGTATCTTTGGTTGGTGGACGATCGTGACCCGGAGCAGGCGCGCTACGAGGACCGCTACGAGGACATCGTCGACGCGATCTGCGCGTGGCACGAGGAGGCGCGCGCGGCCAAGGTGTTCGGGATGCCGTGCGTGAAGCGCTCCGGCCGGGTCGTCTTCGGTCTCTCGCGTACCGGCATGGTGTTCAAGCTCACCGATCCCGCGGTCCACGCGCGCGCGCTCTCCGTACCGGGGTCGCACCTGTTCGACCCGTCCGGCCGCGGCGAAGTGTTCCGGCAGTGGGTGGTCGTCCCCCCGCAGCAGGCCGACGAATGGGAGGCGCTCGCCTACGAGGCGCTCGGCCAGGATCACTCCGTGCAACCCGGGACGCGCGGATCACCGTGAGCGCGGTCAACGCCTCCTCCGGCATCCGGCATGCAACCTTCGGCCCCGGGTAGCCGGCCGACGGGACGGCTGACACGTTCTCCTGGCAGGTCTACACGCCTTGCGAGCTCGCGGCGCTCGGCAGCGCCTGCGGGCTCGAGACCGTGCTCGCCTGCCCGGGTTGCGACGAGGACTCTCCACCGTCGCCCACCCTGGCTCGCATGCAGCTCGTGCTCGTGCAGGGCGATGCCTGAGGTCGCAACGCCGGTCAGGCGCGCTGCGTGAACCAGCAGCCACGCTCGCGGTCGCGGTAGACGCACACGTTCTGGCCGCACTCCAGCACGACCTCGAAATAGCGGCGGTCGACCGGCTCGTCCGTCCACCAGCGGTCGACGACACGCCACTCCTCGCGCACGAGCGCGACGCGCTGACGGTTGACGACGCAGGGACAGCCGTCGACGCCGGCCTCGACGAGCGCCGGGCGCGGGGCGTTGAGCCGGCCGGCGGTGGAGCGGACGAGGGCGTGCGGCCGGCTCGCCCATGATCCTCCGGCCGCGCTCACGGACACCACCAGCGCACGCCGGGCGAGGCAGGCGCGTCGCTCCTGCGGCGCGCACCCTCACGACGCCTCGTCGACACACCGCACGACCACTCTCTGCGCACGCCGGCCCACGTCACACGTCGCGAGGCACGACGAGCGCCCGCGTCTCCGGAATGCGCGACCATGGCGCCACCTCCACCACCGCGCAGACGGCGCCGGTGCCGGCACTCGCTCGCACCTGCCTCAATCCCTCGCGCAGGCGTCCTTGCGCCTCGGTGCCCTCGGGAGGAACGAGCGCCAGCTGGTTGCCGACGTGATCGGCGAGCTCGACCGCCTCGAGCCGCAGCTCCGTCACCGGCGCCGGGATCTCGAGCAGCTTCGACCCGAGCGCCGACCGCAGCCGTCCGGGCTCCGCCGTCGCCTCGCGTAGCGTCGTCGCGCGCCGCCACGAGCCGCCGCCAACGAGCCGGGCGGAGACCGCGATCTTGCGCAGCGGCCTTCCCGCCCGCTCGGGCCGGGCGAGCAAGCGGTCGAGCAGCACACCGAACGCCCGCCGCAACGTCAGCTCGTTCGCGACCGCCTCGGGGAAGGAGAGGGTCTCTGCCAGCTCTGCCGCGGGAGATCGCCCGCGCACACGGGTTGGTTGAGCATTGTGGCGCTCCCCGCCTGCGAGGCTCCACGCCCGCTTCCCCTCCGGCCCCAACCGCTCCTCGACGGCGCCGCCCGGAAGCGACGCCAGCTCGCCGAGCCGGCGCACCCCGAGCCCTTCGAGCTCGGCGTACCGGTTCGACGGAAGCGGCAGCAGCGAGAGCGGGAGCGGCTCGAGAAAGCCCTGCTCCTCCTTCCCCTCGACGATCACCGCCTGCCCGGGACGGGCAACGCTCGCCGCCGCCAGGGCGACGAAGCGGCGCTGCCCCGCGCCTGCGCGCGCGTCCCAGGCAGCGCCCACGGAGGCGAGCGCCTTGACGAGCGCCGCCTCCACCCCTCCGTACAGCCGCTCGACGCCCGCGGTCTCGAAGTAGACGACCCCCGGCTCGACCGGATCGACCGCGATGCCCGCATCTTCCAGGCGCCGCAGCACTCCCTCCCACTCCTGCTCGACGGCGGCAGGATCCTGTTCGACCAGCACGAGCGCGGGACAGGTGGCGAGCGCCTCCCCCATGCGCATGCCCGCCTGCACGCCCGCGGCCTCGGCGGCGGCGGTGACGGGACCGATCAAGGGCTCCCTCCCGGGCGGCGGCGCAAGCGCCGCGGGCTCGAGCGCCAGCCTCGGCCGGGAGCGCAATGCGGCGCGCAGCTCGAATCCCGGGATGACGAGACAGGCGATCACAGGAACACATGTTCTACACGAACACGTGTTCGCATGTCAAGACGGCCGGAACGGACGCGGGAGAGAGACCATGGAGATACGCGGCATCGGCTCCCTCGTCGACGACCTCGACGGCTGCGGCGAGAGATCGGGTGTCAGCCGAGCCGGATCTCGGCGGCGACGCCGTGCCTGCCCGCGAGGCGCGGCACGACGTCGAGCACGCTCTCGCGCGCGCAGTACGGGATGTCCGCCTCCAGGTCGGGCCCGTGGTTGATCAGGTTGCGTCCGCTGCGGGATGACCGGAACGCCTCCTCGGCGCTTCCGTAGGAGCACGCGAGGCGGACGGCCGCCTCGGCCGCGTCGCTGCGCTCACCGTCGAGCCGCGCGGCGATGCGCCCGGCGACGTAGCTGTCGTCGAGCGCGAACGCCCCTTTCACGCCGGCGCAGAAGATCGCCACGTCGTCGCCGTGGGCGGCTGCGGCCTCCGTCACGGCGGCGAGGTTCAGCAGCGAGGCGATCAGCACGCGCTCGCAGCGCTCGGCCGCCGTCACGATCGCGCGCGTGCCGTTCGTCGTGGACATGGCCAGCGTGGGCGTGCGCACCGTGAGGTACTCGCGGGGCGAGTTGCCGAGATCGAAGCCTTCGATGCGGACGCCGAGCCGCTCTCCGCCGAGCGTGACGCCCCCGCCGGCGGCGAGCGCGCGCGCGTCGTCGACCTCGGCCGCGCACCACACGCGCTCGTAGCCGGTCGCGAGCGCCTGGCAGATGGTCGACGTCGCGCGGATGACGTCGATCACGACGCCGGTAGCCGCCGCCGCGGATTCGTCGGGCGTGAAGGCGACGTGGACGCGCACGCCGGTACGCTAGCCGTCCATGTCGGACACGCCGCACTGCTACCGCCACCCGGACCGCGAGACGCGCGTCTCCTGCTCGGAGTGCGGCCGCCCCATCTGCGAGGACTGCATGACGTTCGCTCCGGTGGGGATCCGCTGCCCGGACCACGCGAGCGTCGGCGCCGCCGCGCCCGGCCCCGTGCGCACCGTCCGCACCGTGCGCCGCAGGGCCGGCGCCGTCGCCGCCCCCGCCACGACCGCCCTCGTCGGCATCAACGTGCTCGTGTACCTGATCACGGTGGCGCAGGGCTTCGGGATCGACAACCCGGGCGGCAAGCTGTTCTCGGACTGGGTCCTCGTCGGGGTGCTGGTCGACCAGGGCGACTGGTGGCGCCTCGTCACCGCCATGTTCCTGCACGCCGGCATCCTCCATCTGGCCTTCAACATGCTGGCGCTCTACTGGCTCGGCTCCATCGTCGAGCGGGCGCTCGGCACGCCGCGCTACCTGCTGCTGTACTTCGTGTCCGGGATCGCAGGATCGGCCGGGGCCCTCGTGTTCAGCTCCCCGCTCGCGCTCACGGTGGGCGCGTCGGGGGCGATCTTCGGCGTTATGGGCGCCCTGCTGATCCTCGAGTACCGGGCCACGGGATCGCTGGCCGGCCAGGCGATGATGCTGATCGTGCTCAACCTCGCGATCACCTTCGCCGTCCCCGGCATCTCCAAGGGCGGTCACCTCGGCGGCCTGCTCGGCGGCATCCTCGCGACGCTCGCCTTCGAGGAGGGCAGGCGCAGGCGCGTGCCCGCGCTCGGCCCCGTGCTCGTGATCGCGGTGGGGATCGCGAGCCTGGCGGTCGCCTACCTCCGCGTCACCGGCTACACGCTGTAGAGCCGGCGCCCAGGGGCCGGTCGGACGTCAGCCGCCGATGGCGACGGCGGTCACGCCCGCCTCGCTGAGCGCCGCCTGGGCGGCGGCGAGACGTGCGAGCGGCACCCGGTAGGGCGAGCAGCTGACGTAGTCGAGGCCGATCCGGTGGCAGAAGGCGACCGAACGCGGCTCGCCGCCGTGCTCGCCGCAGATCCCCATCTTCAGGTCGGCCTTCGTGCCGCGGCCGCGCGCGACGGCGATCTTCATCAACTCGCCGACGCCCTCCTGGTCGAGCACCTCGAACGGGTTGCGCTCGAGGATGCCGTGCTCGAGGTAGAAGGTGAGGAACTTGCCTTCGGCGTCGTCGCGCGAGAACCCCATCGTCGTCTGCGTGAGGTCGTTGGTGCCGAACGAGCAGAAGTCCGCCACCTCGGCGATCTCGTCGGCGCGGATGCAGGCGCGGGGCAACTCGATCATCGTGCCGCAGCGATACTCCACCGACGGCTCCTCGGCCGCGACGCGGTCGGTCAGGTCGCGCAGCCGGCGCAGCTCCTCGCCGAAGCCGACGAGCGGATGCATGATCTCGACGAGCGGCGCGGCACCGGTGCGCTCTGCGACGGCGCGCGCGGCGCGGACGATCGCGCGCACCTGCATCTCGTAGATCTCCGGATGCTGGAGGCCCAGCCGGCAGCCCCGTGTGCCGAGCATCGGGTTCGACTCGTGCAGCTGCGCGATCCGCGCGCGCATCGCGTCCGAGCTCGCCTCCTCGGGGTCGGGCAGGAACTCGTGCAGCGGCGGGTCGAGCAGACGGATCGTGACCGGGAAGCCCGCCATCGCCTCGAAGATGCCCTCGAAGTCGGCCTGCTGCACGGGCAGCAGCCGGTCGAGCGCCGCACGCCGTGCCTCCTCCGTCGCCGCCATGATCATCTCCTGCACGACGGGCAGCCGATCGGGCGCCATGAACATGTGCTCGGTGCGGCACAGACCGATGCCCTCGGCGCCGAACTCGCGCGCCTTCGCCGCGTCCTCGGGCGTATCCGCGTTCGCGCGCACGCGCAGGCGGCGCAGCGCGTCGGCCCAGCCGAGGATGGTGCCGAAGTTCTCGTCGATCGCCGGCGGCACCAGGCGCACGGGCCCCACGATGACGCGGCCGGTACCGCCGTCGATGGTGATCACGTCGCCGGCGCGCAGCTCGTGCTCGCCGATCGTGACGGTGCCCGCCGCGGCGTCGATGGAAAGGCCCTCGCAGCCGGCCACGCACGGGCGGCCCATGCCCCGCGCGACGACCGCCGCGTGTGAGGTCATGCCGCCGTGGGCGGTGAGCACGCCGCGCGCCTGGATGAGCCCGTGGATGTCGTCGGGCGTCGTCTCCCAGCGCACGAGGATGACGTCGTCACCGGCCTTGCCGCGCTCCTCGGCGGTGTCCGCGTCGAGCACGATCTGCCCGGACGCGGCCCCCGGCGAGGCGTTCAGGCCCTGCGCCGCCACCTCGATCTCGGCCGTCGGGTCGATCATCGGGTGCAGCAGCTGGTCGAGCTGGCCGGGGTCGATGCGGGCGACCGCTTCCTCGCGCGTGATCAGGCCCTCTTCCGCCATCTCGACCGCGATCCGCAGCGCCGCCGCCGCCGTGCGCTTGCCGGTGCGCGTCTGCAGGAGGAACAGCGTGCCCTCCTCGACGGTGAACTCGATGTCCTGCATGTCGCGGTAGTGCTGCTCGAGCCGCTCGAGCGTGCGCACGAGCTCCGCGTACGCCTCCGGCAGGCGCTCGCGCATGCGCTCGATCGGCTCCGGCGTGCGGATGCCGGCGACGACGTCCTCGCCTTGCGCGTTGACGAGGAACTCGCCGTACAGCCCCGCCTCGCCGGTCGAGGGGTCGCGCGTGAAGCAGACACCGGTGCCCGAGCTTTCGCCCTTGTTGCCGAACACCATCTGTACGACGTTCACCGCCGTGCCGATGTCGTCCGCGATCTCGTACGTGCGCCGGTACACCTGCGCGCGCGGCGCGTCCCACGAGTCGAACACCGCGCGGTAGGCGCGCCGCAGCTGCTCGCGCGGATCCTGCGGGAAGCCGTACCCGACCTCCTCCTCGTAGATGCGCTGGAACGTGCGGATCAGCTCGCGCAGATCCTCGGCGCCGAGGTCGAGGTCGTTTGCCACGCCGCGCGCGGCCTTGAGCGACGACAGCGCGCTCTCGAAGCGGTGCGCGTCGACGCCGTCGACGACCTCGCCGTACATCTGGATCAGCCGCCGGTACGAGTCGTAGGCGAAGCGCGGGTTGCCGGTCGAGGCCGCCTGGCCCTCGACGGAGACGTCGTTGAGCCCGAGGTTGAGGATCGTGTCCATCATTCCCGGCATCGACACCGCGGCACCGGAGCGCACCGACACGAGCAGCGGGTCGGCGGGGTCGCCGAACCGCTTGCCCGCGACCCGCTCGAGGCGCGCGATGTGCTCCCCCACCTCCTCGTCGAGGCCCTCCGGCACCTGCTTGCCGTTCGCCATGTAGGCCCGGCACGCGTCGGTGGTGATCGTGAACCCGGCCGGGACGGGCACGCCGAGCGCGGTCATCTCCGCGAGGCCGACGCCCTTGCCGCCGAGCAGCTCACGCCCCCCGGGGGCCTCCTCGTCGTAGTCGTAGACGTACCGCACAGGGCGATCCTCGCACAACTGACAGGGTGACCGAGCAGGTTCTGCGCCGCCCGCGCGCGACCTGCATCTGCGTGCCCGCCGCCTCTCCTCAACTCCTGCGACGCGACCTCAGCTCCACCGCCCACGCGACGGCCCGCAAGCCGATCCACAGCGGCGTCAGGACCACGTAGAAGACGACGACGGCGACCGCGAGCGCCGGGATCCACATCGCCCAGTAGCGCAGCGGCGCCCACCCCTTGTCCGAGAGCGAGCGGCCCTGCGCCCGCCAGAGGCTCTTCCCGCTCATTCGCGGGCCTCGTGCCGCTCGCGCTGGCGGTCGGCGACGATGCGGATCACGCGCATCGCCGTCTCCTCGACGGAGAGATCCGAGACGTCGAGCACCGGACAGCCGAGCCGCCGGTGCACGGCCGAGGCCAGGTCGAGCTCCTCGTACACGTCGAGCAGCTCCGCGTAGCGCTTCTTCGGACCTCCCATCGTGGCGACGCGGTTGGCGCGGATCTCCGACAGCCGCTCGGCGTCGATCGTCAGCCCCACGACCTTGAGCGGGTCGATCTCGAACAGCTCGCTCGGGGGCTCGATGCCCTTCACGATCGGGACGTTGGCGGCCTTGTGGCCGAGGTAGCCGAGGTAGATCGACAGCGGCGTCTTCGAGGTGCGGGAGACGCCGACGAGCACGACGTCGGCCTCGTCGAGTCCGCTGCCGACGCCGTCGTCGTACTTGACCGCGAACTCGATCGCCTCGATGCGCTTGAAGTACGTTTGGTCGAGCGGCGGCCGCGCGCCCGGGGTCATGCGGGCCGTCACGCCCGAGACGCGGGCGATGGAGTCGATCGGATGGCCGAGCAGGTCGCAGTAGTGGACGCGGGCGCGCCGGCACAGCTGGCGCATCGCCTCGCGCAGGCCCGGCTCGACGAGCGTGTAGACCATCACGGCGGGACGCCCGCGGGCGGTGGCGACGGCGAGTTGCAGGTCGTCGACGCTCTCGACGCGCGGATGGCGGATCTCCTCGAACACCTGCTCCGGGAACTGCGCCTCGAGCGCGAGCACGAGCCGCGCCGCCGTCTCGCCCGTGGAGTCCGAGACGATGTGGAGCTCGACGGGGATCCGCTCCGCGCTCATGGGGCCGCAGGGTATCCGGGAGTCCGGCCGGCTGCCCCTAGAATCGCCTCGTGACCGCGGCGCTCCCCGTAGCCCTCGCCGACGTCGAGGCCGCCGCGGAGCGGGTCGCCGGGATCGCCGTGCGCACGCCGCTGCTGCGGCTGCCGCTCGAGGGCGACGTCTTCGTCAAGCCGGAGAGCCTCCAGCGCACCGGCTCGTTCAAGTTCCGTGGAGCGCTCAACGCGCTCTCGGCCACGCCGCGGGAGCGGCTCGCGCGCGGCGTCGTGGCGGACTCGAGCGGCAACCACGCCCAGGGGGTGGCCGCGGCGGCTGCGCTCCTCGGCGTGCCGGCGACGATCGTGATGCCGGAGAACGCCGCCCGCGTCAAGGTCGAGCGCACGGCGGCATGGGGCGCCGAGATCGTCCGCTGCGGCAACTCGAGCGACGAGCGGCAGCGTGTCGCGGCGTCGCTCCGCGACGAGCGCGGGCTCGAGTATGTTCCGCCGTTCGACGATGCGCGCATCATCGCCGGGCAGGGAACGGTGGGGCTCGAGCTCGCCGCCGACCTGCCCGAGCTGCGGACGGTCGTCGTCTGCGTCGGCGGCGGCGGGCTGATCTCCGGCGTCGCCGTCGCGGTGAAGGCGCTGCGACCGGGCGTACGGGTCGTCGGGGTCGAGCCCGAGCTCGCCGCCGACGCGCGGCAGTCGCTGCGCGAAGGCCGCGTCGTACGCTGGCCCGCCGCGCAGGTGGCCCGCACGGTCTGCGACGGCGTCCGCGCGCAGGCCCTCGGCGATCTCACCTTCGCGACGATGTCGGCGCTCGTGGACGGGATCGTGACGGTGTCCGACGACGACGTGCTCGAGGCGATGCGCTGGGCGATGCTGGAGGCGAAGCTGATGCTCGAGCCGACCGGCGCGCTGGCGCTCGCGGCGCTGCTCACCGGCGCGGTCGCCGCGGACGGGCCGACGGCGGCCGTCGCCTCCGGCGGCAACGCCGATCCGGCGCTGCTCGCCTCGCTGCTCGCCGGCTGAGCCCTCCTGCCGCCCGCGCCGCCCGCGACGCTCAGCGCGGGACGGCAATCGCGCGTGCCTGCCCCCCGGTCAGCGCCAGCAGATCGGCCGGAGCCATTTCGAGCTCGAGCCCTCTGCGCCCGGCACTGACGTAGATCGTCGCGAACGCGAGCGCCGAGGCGTCGAGCAGGGTGGGCAGCCGCCTGCGCTGGCCGAGCGGGCTGATGCCGCCCGTGACGTAGCCCGTCGCCCTCTCCGCGGCCCGCGTCTCGGCCAGCGCCGCCCGCTTGCCGAGCGCCTTCAGGTCGAGCTGTGCCGCGACCGGCACGATCGCGATCGTGAGCGTCCCGTCGACGTCGACGACGAGCGTCTTGAACACGCGCGCCGGCTCGACGCCGAGCCGCTCGGCCGCCTCGAGCCCGTACGACGGCGCCTTCGCGTCGTGCGCGTACTCGTGCACGCGAAACGCGATGCCGGCCCGCTCGGCCGCGACGAGTGCGGGCGTTCCGCGTCCCGCCACGCTAGCAGCAGGCGCCGCGCGCGTCCATGACCGCCATGCGCGCACGCTAGCGCGAACCCGCCGCGGACGGCGCCGCTACTGTCTCGGCCATGCCCGACGCGCTCACGATGGACAAGATCGTCTCGCTCTGCAAGCGGCGGGGCTTCGTCTTCCCGTCGTCGGAGATCTACGGCGGGCTCGGCTCGTCGTACGACTACGGGCACTACGGCGTGCTGTTGAAGGAGAACGTGAAGGCCCGCTGGCTCGAGGCGATGGTGCGCGAACGCGACGACATCGTCGCGCTCGACTCCGCCATCATCCTGCACCCGCAGGTGTGGGAGGCGTCCGGTCACGTCGGGGGCTTCACCGACCCGCTCGTCGACTGCCGCTTCTGCAAGAAGCGCTTCCGCGCCGACCAGCTCGACGACGCGCAGTGCGGGAAGCGGCCGAGCAAGCACCCCGGCGAGACGGACGACTGCGATCTCACCGAGGCGCGCCAGTTCAACCTCATGTTCGAGACACGCGTCGGCCCCGTCGAGGAGACGGGCACGAAGGTCTACCTGCGGCCGGAGACCGCGCAGGGCATCTTCGTCAACTTCAAGAACGTCGCCCAGCTCGCCCGCCGCAGGCCGCCGTTCGGCATCGCGCAGGTCGGCAAGTCGTTCCGCAACGAGATCACCCCGGGCAACTTCATCTTCCGCACGCTCGAGTTCGAGCAGATGGAGATGGAGTTCTTCGTGCCGCCCGCGGAGGCCGACGAGTGGTACCGCTACTGGATCGAGGAGCGGCGGGCCTGGTACCTGCGGCTCGGCATCCGCGAGAGCCATCTGCGCGTGCGCCCGCACGACGCCGACGAGCTGTCGCACTACTCGAGCGCGACGAGCGACATCGAGTACCTCTACCCGATCGGCTGGTCGGAGCTCGAGGGCATCGCAAACCGTGGCGACTTCGACCTCACCGCGCACACGCGGGCATCCGGCACGAAGCTCGAGTGGGTCGACTCCGCCACCGGCGAGCGCTACACCCCGTACGTGATCGAGCCGGCGGCCGGCCTCAACCGGTCGATGCTCGCGTTCCTCTGCGACGCCTACGACGAGGAGCTCGTGGGTGAGCGCGAGCGCACGGTGCTGCGCCTGCACCCCCTGGTCGCGCCGGTGAAGGCGGCCGTGCTCCCCCTGCTCGGCAAGGACGCGGAGATGGCCGGAAGGGCGCGCGCCCTCTACGAGGAGCTTCGCCGCGTGCTCTCCGTCGAATACGACGACAACGGCCAGATCGGGCGCCGCTACCGCCGCCAGGACGAGATCGGGACGCCGTGGGCGCTCACGATCGACGAGCAGACGCTGGAGGACGACACCGTCACCCTGCGCGACCGCGACTCGCTTGCGCAGGAGCGGCTGCCGCTCGGGCGCGTGCGCGAGCGGGTGCTCGACCTGCTCGCGGCTCCGTGGAGCTCCCCGAAGGCGAGCTGACCGCGCCGGCCTACGGCTGCAGTCCTCGTTCCATCGCGCGCCCACCCGCCTCGACGAAGCCGAGCTTCGCGTACAGGCGGCGCATTCGCCCATCCTGCCCTCTGGCGCCTCGCACGGCGCGAGAACGACTGCCGGCGTCCAGCCCGGAAGCGCTCACGCCGACACGGTCTTGAGCCGGAAGCCCCCGTGATGCTCGTACGAGCCCGTAACGACGGCGAGGGTGTCGCGCCGCGCCCGCTCGCCGAGCTCGGCCGCCGGCGCATCCGCGATCGGCGTATGCAGAAGCGTCCGGATCCCGTGCAGCCCATCCGGCGAGAGCGGGATGCCGCCGCCGTCGCACGCGGCGCACAGCACCCCACCCGCCGAGGGCAGGAACGCGACGAGCGGCGCGTCTTCCTCGCCACACTCGACGCAGCTGCCCAGATGCGGCATGTAGCCGGACACCCACAGCAGCTTGAGCTGGAACGAGAGCACGACCGGCTCCAGCGCGGCGCGTGCGCCGGCACTCGCCGGCACCGCCTCCAGCGCATCGAGGAAGCGCGTCAGCGCGGTGAAGGCGCGCTCGTTCGCCTCCTGCTCGGTGAACAGGCGCAGCATCGCCTCGAGGCCGATCGTCCCGACCTGGAGACGGTAGGGCTCGGAGCGAACCCGGTCGTGCGAGCGGAGGAGCGACGCCCCCGTGACCGTGTCGAGATCGCCGCGCCCCTGGTGGAGCACGAGCTCGACGTGCGAGAACGGCTCGAGGCGGCCGCCGAAGCGCGACTTCGTCTTGCGGACGCCCTTCGCCACGGCCCCCACCCGTCCGCGCTCGAGGGTGTAGACGTGCAGCACGCGGTCTGCCTCGCCGAGCCGGAACGAGCGCAGCACGACAGCCTCCGTGGTGGTCGAGCGAGCCACGGCCCCAGTGTACGAGCGGAGACGGCCGGCGCGGCCACGGTCGGGCGGCAGCCACGGCGCCCGCGACCGTCGCGAGCGTCCGGAATATGCGGGGCGCCGCGGCCGTTTATGCCTCTCGTGGCCCGCATTCGCCTCTACACGACCGGCTGGTGCGGCTTCTGCGTGCGGGCGAAGGTGCTGCTCGACGCGCGCGGTCTCGCCTACGAGGAGGTCTCCCTCGACGACGACCCGGCGTTCCGCCAGAAGGTGTACGACCTCGGCAGGCAGTGGACGGTGCCGCTCGTGACGATCGACGGCGAGCCGGTCGGCGGCTATCGCGAGCTCGTGGCACTCGACCGCTCCGGCCTCCTGGCCGAGCGGCTCGCCGCGTAGGCGCGCCCGCGGGCAGCGCGTGCGCGGGCCCGGAGCTCAGCGCCCGCGAGCGTCTGCGCGCCGGGCGGTTCCCGGGTGGGTACCGCGCCGTCTTCGACGGCCGGGCACGGCTCCCCGTCGGCGGCGCCCTCAGCTCGGGCCGGACGCGCGCGTGAGCGCCTGGCAACGCGGGCAGAACGTCGTCCCACGCCCGCCGACGACGATTCGCTCGAGCACGGCGCGGCAGCGGTCGCACGGCTGCCCCGCGCGCCCGTAGGCGCGGAACTCGTCCTGCATCGACCCGTAGGACCCGTCAGGCGCCGTGTAGTCGCGCAGCGTCGAGCCCTGGCGCGCGATGCCGAGGCGCAGCACCCTGCGCAGCGCGCGGTGCAGGCGGCGGAGCTCGTCCCCGTCGAGACCGCCGGCGCTGCGCAGCGGGTGCAGGCGACTGTGCCAGAGCGCCTCGTCGACATAGATGTTCCCGAGGCCGGCGACGGTTCGCTGGTCGAGCAGCGCCGACTTCAGCGGCGCGCGGCGCCCCTCCAGCCTGCGACCGAGGCGCGCCGCCGAGAAGGCGCCGAGCGGCTCGGGCCCGAGCCGCTCCGCGAGCGTGGGCCTCACCTCCTGCGGCTCGAGCAGCTCCCATGTCCCGAAGCGCCGTACGTCGCGGAAGGCGACGTCCGATCCGTTGTCCATCCTGAGGACCGCACGCGTCGCCCGGTCCGCGGCCAGGGCTCCGCGCGCCGCGTGCCTCAGCGATCCCGTCATGCGGAGGTGCATGAGGAGAACCCGACCGCTCTCGAAGCGGACGAGCAGGTACTTGCCGCGACGGTCGACGGCGCGCACGCGCTCGCCGGCGAGCTCCCCCGCGACGATCCCCGGATCGAACGGCCGCACGAGCCGAGCGTCGAGGATGTCGGCGCGCTCGATCCTCGCCCCCTCGAGCACGGGCGCGATCCCACGGCGGACGGTCTCGACCTCGGGCAGCTCGGGCATGTCTCGACTGTAGTGGCAGGACTCGCTGCCGGTGCCCTACTCGACGACGTCGAGCACGATGCCGCGCGCGGGCGGTGCCTCGTCCACGAGCTCGTACGCCGCCAGGACGGCGCTCACGGCCTTTCCGGCGGCGCTCTCGTCCCGAGCGTGCACCTCGGCGAGGTCGTCCCCGGCGAGCACCGTGTCGCCGCGCTTGGCGAAGCAGACGACGCCGACCGCATGGTCGATCGGGTCGGCCTTCGTACGGCGGCCTGCGCCGAGCTCGAGTGCCGCGATGCCCACTGCCAGCGCCCGCACGCCCGCGACGACCCCGTCCCGCGGCGCGCGCACCGGCATGCGCACGGGCGCCTCGGGCAGGGCGGAGAGGTCGGGGTCGCCTCCCTGGGCGCGGATCCAGCGCTCGTAGACGGCGAGGGCGGACCCGTCCGAGAGCGCCTGCTCGGCGCGACGCCGCCCCTCGGCGAGGTCGATCCCGAGGTCGGAGAACGCGAGCAGCCTGGCGCAGGCGTCGAGCACGAGCTCGCCGAAGTCGCCGGGGCCGACGCCGCGAAGCGTGTCGACGGCTTCGCGGATCTCGAGCGCGTTGCCGACGGCACGCCCGAGCGGCTGGTCCATGTCGGTCAGCAGGCACACGACCTGCTTGCCGGCGCGGTGCCCGAGGTCGAGCATCTGCGCGGCGAGCGCGCGGGCGTCGTCGAGCGTCTTCATGAACGCGCCGTCGCCGACCTTGACGTCGAGGACGATCGCGTCTGCCCCCGCGGCGAGCTTCTTGGACATGATCGAGGAGGCGATGAGGGGCATGACGTCGACCGTCGCCGTGACGTCACGGAGCGCGTAGAGCTTCTTGTCGGCCGGCACGAGATCGGCGCTCTGGCCGACGATCGCCATCCCCACCTCGCGCAGCTGCGCGATCATCTCCTCCGTCGTCAGCTCGACGCGGAAGCCGGGGATCGACTCGAGCTTGTCGAGCGTGCCGCCGGTGTGGCCGAGGCCCCGGCCGCTCATCTTCCCGAGCGGCACGCCGCATGCGGCGACGATCGGCCCGACCGCGATCGACGTCTTGTCCCCCACCCCGCCCGTCGAGTGCTTGTCGACGACCTTGCGCCCGAGCGCCGCACCGAGGTCGAGCGTCTCGCCCGAGCGGATCATCGCGTCCGTGAGCGCGAACGTCTCCGCGGCCGAGAGGCCCTTGAAGTACGCCGCCATGCACCATGCGGCCATCTGGTAGTCGGGCACCTCGTCGCGCGCGTAGGCGAGGATCAGCTCGGACACCTCGCCGGCCGAGAGCTCGCCGCCGTCGCGCTTGCGCTCGATCAGCTCCGCGGGGCGGATCGTCACGCGGCCCTCGGCGCGACGAAGACGACCGGCGTGCGGCGGACGGCGACGGGCAGCTCGAGCTCCGGCAGCGGCACTCCCGCTGCAACGCTCCCGAGCGTGATCGACGCGTCGACGGCGTGACCCTCGTGCCTGCTCACGGATCGATGATCGGCGAGCCGGGGGCGCCCTTGCCCGGGTGCTTGCCGCCGAGCCAGGCGCACACCGTGGCGCCGACGTCGCCGAACTCTCCCTCGTGGATCCGACCTGCCGCGTTCTTCCCCACGGCGTACGCGAGCAGCAGCGCGTGCTCGCGCGAGTGGTCCGTCGACGGCGTCGTGGGGTCGCAGCCGTGGTCGGAGGTGAGGATGAGCAGGTCGCCGTCGCGCAGGGCCTCGAGGATGTCCGGCAGCCGGCGGTCGAAGTCCTGCAGGCAGCGGTGGAAGTTGACCGGGTCGTTGCGGTGCCCCCACAGCTGGTCGGTCTCGACGAGGTTCGTGAACACGAAGCCTTCGGCGACGTTCTCGAGCAGCTCGAGCGTGCGGTTGATCCCGTCCACGTTCGACTTCGTCGGAAACGACTCGTCGATGTCGCAACCGGCGAAGATGTCCGAGATCTTCCCGACCCCGTACACGGTGTTGCCGGCGGCGCGGATCGCGCTCAGGTAGTTCGGGCGCCGCGGCTCGAGCGAGAAGTCGTGTCTGTTCGGCGTGCGCTCGTAGTGGCCCGGGGCGCCGAGGAACGGGCGCGCGATGACGCGTCCGACGGCGTGCTTGCCGGTGAGGATCTCCCGCGCCGCACGGCAGGCGCCGTAGAGCTCCTCCAGCGGGATCGTCTCCTCGTGGGCCGCGATCTGGAACACCGAGTCGGCCGACGTGTACACGATCCACTTGCCGGTCTTCTGGTGCTCCTCACCGTACTCGAGGATCACCTCGGTGCCCGACGCCGGCTTGTTGCAGAGCACCCCCCGCCCGGTGCGGTTCATGAACGGGTCGATCACGTCGTCCGGGAAGCCGTACGGGTAGGTCGGGAACGCGACCGGCGTGACGATGCCCATCAGCTCCCAGTGGCCCGCCGTCGTGTCCTTGCCCTTCGACCGCTCGACCAGCCTCCCCGCCACCGCCGGCGCGCCCGGCTGCGGCGGGCAGCCTGCGAGCGGCTCGACGTTCCCGAGCCCGAGCGCCTCGAGGTTGGGCAGGTCGAGACCCCCGACCGCGCGGGCGACGTTCCCCAGTGTGTCCGAGCCCTCGTCCCCCCACTCGGCCGCATCCGGCAACGCTCCCGCGCCGACGGCATCGAGCACGATCACGCACGCGCGCGGCACGCCGGTATCCTACTTCGTGGATGAACACGATCCTCGGACTGGTGGAGCTCGTCATCTACGTGCTCGCGATCCTCGCCCTCTCGGCGGCCCTCACCTGGACCGTGATCCGCATCTCGCCCGCCCAGTCGGCCAAGCGCAGATCCGACAAGGGCTGACGCCCGCACGGCGCCTGCAGATCCTCACTCGCCGGCGCCGGGCTCGAGCGGGCCCTCCTCGCCGGCCCGGCGCCCGCGAGCGGCTCCTGGACGACCGGGGGAGGGAGAGCCGACGCGGGGTCAGACGCGCGCGGGAACGGCGTCGGCGAGCGGTGTGTACGGGAGCCCGTGCGCGTCGGCCACCGCGCGGTACGTGATCTTGCCCGCGGTCACGTTGACGCCCCGGGCGAGCGCCGGATCGTCGGCGATCGCCCGCCCGGCCCCCTTGGCCGCGATCGCCTCGACGTAGGGCAGCGTCACGTTCGTGAGCGCCTTCGTCGACGTGACCGGCACGGCCCCGGGCATGTTGGCGACGCAGTAGTGGACGATCCCGTCGACCTCGAACACCGGGTCGTCATGCGTCGTCGCGTGCGACGTCTCGAAACAGCCACCCTGGTCGATGGCGACGTCGACGAGCGCGGCTCCGCGCTTCATGAGGGACAGCATCTCGCGCGTGACAAGCTTCGGCGCGAGCGCACCGGGCACGAGCACGGCACCGATCACCATGTCGGCGTCGGCTATCGCCTCCTCGATCTGCAGCCGGCTCGACATGGCGAGGCTGATGCGCCCGTTCAACATCGACTCGAGATCGCGCATACGGTCGACCGACCTGTCGAGCACCCAGACGTCGGCCTGCATGCCGACCGCGATCAGCGCCGCGTTGAACCCCACGACGCCCCCGCCCAGCACGACCACCTTCGCCGGCGGCACCCCCGGAACGCCGCCGAGCAGGATCCCGCGCCCGCCGTGCGCCTTCTCGAGCGCCCAGGCGCCCATCTGCGGCGCAAGCCGGCCCGCCACCTCGCTCATCGGCGCCAGCAGCGGCAGCCTCCGATCCGCCGTCTCGACCGTCTCGTACGCGATCGCCGTGACACCCGAGTCGACGAGCGCCCTCGTCAACGGCGCGTCGGCCGCGATGTGCAGATACGTGAACAGCGTCAGGCCCTCGCGCAGCCGCCCATACTCCGCCGCGACCGGCTCCTTCACCTTCAACAGCAGCTCGGCCGTCGCCCACACCTCGTCCACCGAAGCCGTCCGCGCGCCCACCGCCGCGTACTGCTCGTCGGCGAAACCGGAGCCGACGCCCGCACCCTCCTCGACCACCACCTCGTGCCCGTGCCGCACGAGCTCGAGCGCCCCCGCCGGCGTCAACGCGACACGGTACTCCCGCGGCTTGATCTCTCTGGCGACGCCGATCCGCATGGCGGCGGGACGATAGCGGAACACGGCCACGGCGGCACGTCGCTACGATCGGCGCCCTTCCGTCAGTCGAGATATCGGGACGCGAGCCGCCCGGCGGCGAACGCAGCGGCGAAGAACCCGGGATCCTCCGCGGGGCCGCGGCCCATGTGCGCGAGCGGCAGTCCGGCACAGGCTTCGGCCCAGCCGTCGACGTCGACCTCCGTCACGGGCCTGCCGAGGGACGGCTCTCCGAGCATGGCCGGCCACGCGATCTCGTAGTCGCCGACGCAGAAGCGCAACGCCGAGCGGGTGTGGTGCGATACGCCGCGATGCCGGTCACGCGGGTCGCCGTCGGAGAAGCGCACCGTCACGATCGCACGGCCGCCGAGCGCCACCGTCGCGTTCACCGCCGCGGCGAGCGCCAGACCGCCGTGACCGTACTCGGAGCCGGTGCCGACGATGCCCGGGCCGACCCCGCAGACGACGGCGTCGAACCCGTCCTGCCTCGCCCACGCCAGCGCACCCGGGAGCGTCACCGCCTGCACGTCGCCGTCGTGGCACGGCGCCACCGCGACCGCGGTGTCGAGCAACCGCCTGCTCTTCAGCGCGCGAACCGTGTCGGAGAGCGCGACCGGCAGCGCGCCGCCGGCGATCTGCACGAACGCGACGCGCCGTCCGCGGCCGATCGCGGCCGCCGCCGGCGCGACCTGGCTGTGCAGGCCGCAACACACGACCGGCATGCCGCCGAGCGACCCGGCAAGCGCGCCGCTCTCCTCCACGCAGCGGGCAGCCGACTGGGCGACGCCGTAGGGCAGCGCCATCACGTGAGCGCCGTCGGCCGCCGGCAGGCCGAGGCCGCGGGTGAGATTGGCGTAGAGGAGGTCGAACCCACCGGACCCGAGCTCCAGATCGCGCGCCTGCGTGTTCACGAGCACGATGTCCCCCACCTCGACCGGGCCCGTCTGGCGTGGGTAGGCGATGCACGGAACGCCGTCGACCTCGCACCGGATCAGCTCGACGAGCCGTTGGGAGACCGCGGTGACGGTACCGAAGCGCAGGCTCAGCGCCATCTCAGCGCTCCTCCAGCGCCGCAGCCACGAGCGCCAGCGTCACCTGCACCATGCCCTCGAGGTCGGCGACGGCGATGCGCTCGTCCGGCGTGTGGATGTCGATCATGCCGTTGGCGAGGTTGACGCACTGCAGGCCACGCTGGTTGAACACGTTCGCGTCGGCGGCCCCACCGGAGAGAGCGGTCGACGGCTCGAAGCCGGCCCGCCGCAGGGCCCGCTGCGCAAGCCTCACCGGCAGGTCGTCGGCACGGAAGCGGTAGCCGCGGTACTGCTCGACCACCTCGACCTCGACGGTGCAGTCAGACACGCTCGCCGCGAAGGAGAACGTGTCGAGCATCTCCTGCACGAGCTCGGCGAGCTTGCGCTCGTCGTGGGAGCGCGCCTCGGCGTGCACGACGCACCACTCGGGCACGATGTTGCGGGCCGTCCCGCCGCTCACGATGCCGACGTTCGCCGTCGTCTCCTCGTCGATGCGGCCGAGCCGCAGATCCGCGATCGCGCGCGCGGCGGCTGCGATCGCCGAACGCCCCTCCTCTGCCGCCATGCCCGCGTGCGCGGCACGGCCGTGGAAGCGAACCTCGAAGGAGCGCGCATACGGAGCCCCGAGGATGATCTGGCCGATGGGCGCCGCCTGGTCGTACACGTAGCCGACGCGGGCCTCCAGGCGCGCGGTGTCGAAAGCGTCGGCGCCGAGCAGCCCGACCTCCTCCTTCGGCGTGAACAGCAGCTCGACGCCGGCGTGCGGGAGCCCTGCGGCGACGATCCGCCGTGCCGCCTCGAGCATGACCACGACGGCGGCCTTGTCGTCTGCGCCGAGGATCGTGCCCGCAGCGTTCCGCACGACGCCGTCCTCGACGGTCGGCACGATCGGCGCCGACGGCGGCACCGTGTCCAGATGGGCGCACAGGAACAGCGGCACGCCGCCGTCGACCCGACCCGGCAGGCGGCAGAGCACGTTGCCCATCGTCGAGCCGATCGCAGGGCCGCACGCGTCCTCGTCCCACGGCACGCCGATCTCGTCGAGGACGCCGATCACGCGATCGGCGACGGCACGCTCCTCGCCGGGAGGGCTCGGGATCGAGGCAAGCTCGAGGAAGAGCTCGACGGCGTCGGGCACGGGCACGCGCCGCTATGAACGCGCGGCCTGCACGGACATGCGCCCTCGCGTCCGGGCCCGCTCGAGCGCGGCGGCGACGAACTCGCGGAACAGCGGCGCCGGCCGCGTCGGCCGCGACTTGAACTCCGGGTGGAACTGGCTCGCGAGAAACCACGGGTGATCGGGCAGTTCGACGATCTCCACCAGGCGCCCCTCCTGGAACGTGCCGGAGACGACGAGCCCGTGCGCGACGAGCTGCTCGCGGTACTGGTTGTTCACCTCGTAGCGGTGCCGGTGGCGCTCGTGGATCGTCGGCTCGCCGTAGACCTCACGCGTGCGCGTGCCCTCGGCGAGCTCCACCGCCTGCGCGCCGAGCCGCATCGTGCCGCCGAGATCCTCGATCTCCTTCTGCTCGGGCAGCAGGTCGATGACCGGATACGGCGTCTCGGGGTCCATCTCGGTCGAGTTGGCGCCCTCCATGCCACACACGTGGCGGGCGAACTCCGACACGGCGACGTGCATGCCGAGGCAGATGCCGAGGTACGGGATGCCCTGCTCGCGCGCGACCCTGCACGCGAGGATCTTTCCCTCCCACCCGCGCGAGCCGAAACCGCCGGGGACGAGCACGCCGTCGACCGTCTCGAGCTCCTCGACCGCCTCGTCGTAGGTCATGTTCTCGGAGTCGAACCAGCGCACACGCACCATCGCCCCCTGCTGCACCCCTGCGTGCTTGAGCGCCTCGTGCACCGACAGGTACGCGTCGTGGAGCTTGATGTACTTGCCGACGAGGGCGATCTCGACGTCCTCGCGGCGTCGACCGATCTTGTCCGTGAGCTCCTGCCACTCGCCGAGCACGGCGGGCGCAGTGTCGAGCCCGAGCCGCTCGCACACGAGCGTGTCGAGCCCCTCGGCCTGCAGGCGCTCGGGGACGAGGTACACGTCGGCCACATCCGGGCAGGCGATCACCGCATCCAGGTCGACGTCGGCGAAGAGCGCGATCTTGTCGCGAATCTCCTCGGACATCTCCTCGTGCGAGCGGCAGACGACGATGTCGGGATGGATGCCGATGCGGCGGAGCTCGTTGACGGAGTGCTGCGTCGGCTTCGTCTTCAGCTCTCCGGCGGCTTCGATGAACGGGACGAGCGTGACGTGCAGGTAGAGGACGTTCTGCTGCCCCACCTCACGGCGGAACTGCCGGATCGCCTCGAGGAACGGCAGCGACTCGATGTCGCCGACGGTGCCGCCGATCTCCGAGATGACGACGTCGGCCGGCTGCGCTGCGGCGCCGCGGCGGATGCGCGCCTTGATCTCGTTCGTGATATGGGGGATCACCTGCACCGTGGCGCCGAGGAACTCGCCCTTGCGCTCCTTGCGCAGCACCGTGTCCCAGATCGCACCGGCGCTGTGGCTGCCGTTGCGGGAGATGTTCTCGTCGATGAAGCGCTCGTAGTGGCCGAGATCGAGGTCGGTCTCGGCCCCGTCCTCGGTCACGAACACCTCGCCGTGCTGGAAGGGGCTCATCGTTCCCGGGTCGACGTTGAGGTACGGGTCGAACTTCTGCGCCTGCACGCGCAGGCCGCGCGACTTCAACAGGCGACCCAGCGATGCCACGACGATGCCCTTCCCGAGAGCGGAGACGACGCCGCCCGTGACGAACACGTACTTGGTCGGGCGGTCGCTCACGGAGTCCTGCCGGCGGCGTCGAGCTCGCGCAGGAGGGGAGTCGACTCGATCAGGCGTCCGAGCGAGCGGCGCTCACCGACGAGGGTCAGAGCGGCCAGCGCCCCGATCGCGCCCCACCGCCTGCGTCCCGTGAGCGTCCGCACGGAAGCGAAACCTAGCACGGCCCCCAGTGCGTTCGATCCCGCGTCTCCGAGCATCGCCATCTCCCGAAGATCGTAGGGCGCGAGCAGGACGGCCATCCCGGCCGCCCCCCGGGGCACGCGCCGAAGGAGGAGCGCGCCGAGCGCGAAGCCCTTGAGCGCGCGTCCGGGCCGCGTGTCGAGCTGGTTGACGGTGTTCGCGCACAGGCCGACGAGCAGCGCGCCGGAGAGCGAGCGGGTGCGCAGGAGAGCGTACAGCGGGATGCCGACGAGCTTCAGGGTGCCGGTCGTCGCACCGCCGCGAAGATGGCCGCAGAAGCCCCGCTCGGGGCCGCTCCAGAGGTCGTCGGCGAGGCCGATCGCGGCCACCGGGGCCGATGACGGCTGGGCCAGGCCGACGAGCGCTCCGACGAGGGGCAGGCGAAGCCCCCGGAAGTTGACGCCCTGGGGGCCGCACGCGAGCACGATCTGGGCGAGCTGCCGCCCCCGGTGGAGGAAGCCGCGCAGGTCGCGCCCGGTCGCCCGGTGCGCCAGATCCAACTCGATCTCGCGCACCTGCAGGCCGGCGCGCACCGCGTCGATCGTCATGCGGGTCTCCACGCCGAAGCCCGCCGCGACCGGGAACACGGCGGCGCGCGCGCGTGGGGAGAGCGCGCGCTGCCCCGACAGCGGCTCACCGGCGTCGAAGCCTGCCCGCGCGCGGATGAGCGCCCGCGCCGCCCGCTTCGCGATTCCGAAGCCGCCGCCCTGGCGCCGGGCGAAGGCCGCGATCGCGAGGTCGGCACCCGTGCCGACGAGCGGCCGCAGGTCGCCCGCGAGATCGGCGTCGCAGAGCAGCAGCGGCCCCGGCGGGCATCGCCGCTCGGCGAGGGCGAGCGCCTGCCCCTTGCCCCGGCGCTGGAGCCTGATCACCCGCGCGCCGGCGCGCTCCGCCGCCGCAGCCGTGCCGTCCCGGGAGCCGTCGTCGGCGACGACGACGGCCGCCTCGGGGAAGAGGTCGCGCAGCCCGAGCACCGTGGCCGCGATCCGCTCCTCCTCGTCACGGGCGGCGACGAGGATGGTGAGCTCGCCCGTCACCCGCGCGGCGGGGTGGTCTCGATCGGCGGCAGCACGCCGTCACCCGCATCCTCCTCGACGCCGTAGCTGCCGGGCTGCGCGCCGTCGAGCACGAGCACGAGCGCCAGCCTTCCGGCGGCCGTCTCGACGGAGTCGACGGTGGAGAGGCCGCCACGGGCGAAGGCCGGGATCGCGCTCGGCACGACGCCGGACTCCTCGACCCCGACGGCCGGCGCGCCCGAGCGCGCGAGACCGCTGTAGAGGGACGAGAGGAACTGCTTGGTCGGCCCGCGCTGCGGCGCTGCGGGCCGCGCGACGACGACGGCGTCGGCGGGCGTGCGCGAAGGGCCGGACTGCTCCTCGACGATCACCCCGTCGAGCGCGTCCCAGAGGGGGGTCTTGCCACCGCCTGCGAACTCGCGGGCAAGCCCGCGCGCGAGCTCGTCGATGCTGTCCGGGCCCGCGTAGCCGTCGAGCGCAGGCTGGGCGGCCAGCGCGTCCTGGACGCGCTGCTCTTCGAGCGGCACGCCGATCGCGCGCGTGCGCACGATCCGTCCGCCCGCGTCGCGAACCGCCCGCGCCACGGCGAAGGACACGGTCGGGTCGACCGGGCCGACGAACAGCACCGCGACGCGCTTGCCCTGGAGGCGCCCCGCAACGAGCACCGGGTACGTGCCCGTTGCGAAGTCCTGCAGCGCCCGCCGGCCGCGCTCGGCAGCGTCGAGGAGCCCGTTCGCCGCGTCGCGCTCAGCCTTCAGCGACGCGATCTGGCTCATCAGGTTACGGCGCTCGGCGTCGTTCACGAAGCCGCGGCCGGAGAGGCCGATGCCGACGAGGATCCCGATCACGAGCGCGACGAAGACCGCCGTCAGCGACGCCACGTGGTAGCGGAGGTCGAACACGGCCCCAGTCTCGCAGAGACGCAGCGCTTCGATGTCCGCCCTCGCCCGCGCGCGTCGGGGCGGGGCTACAGCCCGAGCGCGTCTGCGAGGCTGCGCGTGAGCAGCTCGATGACGTTGCGCAGAGCGGGCGAGACGAGCACCGCGACGACGATCGCGGTCACGCCGGCGGCCGCGAACGCCGCGAGCGGCCACACGCCCACACGGCGGGAGACGAGGCGCGACACGCCCT
This sequence comes from Gaiella occulta, assembly GCF_003351045.1. Taxonomy (GTDB): domain Bacteria; phylum Actinomycetota; class Thermoleophilia; order Gaiellales; family Gaiellaceae; genus Gaiella; species Gaiella occulta. Next base: position 153,792 of record NZ_QQZY01000002.1, on the reverse strand, counting down.
TGGCGTCGACCAGCACCTCCCCCACCTTCAGGCGGGTCACGAACGTCGACGCCATCCCCGCCCGGTTGCGCTCCATGAACTCGACGAGGTTGAAGTGCGTGCCGACCGCGACGATCAGCTCGGCGCCGCGGTCGTGCGCGAGCTGGAGCGCGATGTCCTCGCTGATGCCCGGCGCCGAGACGGTGGCGTAGCGGAGAGCCATGCGGGCGAGCCGTTCCGCCCCGGGCGCGCGGCCGTCGGCGTAGGCGTGCACGAGCAACTCGGCGCCGCACCGCAGCGCCCCGTCCGAGACGGAATCGAAGTCGCCGACGATGACGTGGGGCGCGAGCCCGATCTCGAGCAGCGCGTCGGCTCCGCCGTCGACCGCGACGAGCACCGGCTTGAAGTCCCTGATGTACGGGCGCACGATGCGAAGGTCGCGCTTGTAGCCAGGGCCGCGGGCGACGACCACGGCATGGCGATCGCGGAAGCGTGTCTCCAGCGGCGGAAAGTCGATGCTCTGGGCAAGCTGCCGTCCCTCGTCGCGAAGGTGGCGCAGCGTGTTGTCGGCGAACGCCTCGAGCGCCTCGGTGACCCTGCTCTGCTGCGCGGCGAGCTCCGCCGACAGCCTGATCTCGTCGAGGCGCGTGCCCTCGGCGACGCACCTGCCACGACACCAGACGGCGCCGCCGCGCAGGGCGAGCGCATCTCCTTCCCTCACCTCCTCGAACAGCGGTGCGCCCGGCACGTCGATCAGCACGACGCCCGCGCGCACGAGCGCGAGCGGACCCGGGTTGGGGAAGCGGCCCGACATCGACGGCGCAACGTTCACGACGGCGAGCACCCCGGACTCGACGAGCTCCTCCACCGAGACCCTGTCGAGGTCGGCATGGTCGACGATCGCGACGTCGCCGGGACGCAGCCGCTTGACGAGATCCTTCGTGCGCCGGCCGAGCCGGGCCGTGCCTGCGAGCTCAGCGGCCATCAGTCACGTGGAAGGCAGCCCGCGCCGGCCAGCGGCACGAAGCCGGCACGATCTCGGCACGGACACGGCACGGGTCTGCGCGTACCGTGTTGGTAGGGGGGCCGGCGCCCCCTTTCGGGGGTTTGCGAGGACGGGCGGTTTGCGAGGACGCGCAGGTCTGTGCGGACGCGCCGGCCCGGGAGGACGCGAGGGCTCGCGAGGCCGCGACGGAGGCGGCGCTCACGCCTGCGCGTCGCCCGCGACGGCGGCGAGGAACGCCTCCCCGCCGAGCATGCGCTCGAGCTCGGCGCGCCGCTCGTCGTCGGCGAGCCGCTCGATGCGCGTGAGCGTCGGCTCACCGGGCACCTTCTCGACGACGAAGTGCCGCTCGGCGACCTGCGCGATCTGGGGGAGGTGCGTGATCGTGATCACCTGTGCGCGGCCGGCCAGACGGGCCAGCGTCTCGGCGACCCTGTGCGCGCTGACGCCGCCGATGCCCGCGTCGATCTCGTCGAACACGAGCGTCTCGCCTCCCGCGACGGCGGCGAGGGCGAGGGCGACGCGGGACAGCTCCCCTCCCGACGCCGTCTCGGCGACCGGGCCGAACGGCAGGCCCGGATTCGGGCGGATCAGGAACACCGCCTCGTCGGCTCCCGTCGGCCCGGGCTCGCGCTCGCGCAGCTCGACACGGAACTCGCCGTCGCCCATGCCGACGCCCCGCAGCTCCGCGGCCACCCGCTCGGCGAACGCCGCCGCACGGTCCCGCCGCGCTTCCCGCAGGTCGCGGACGAGGTCGTCCACGACCGCCCGGACGGACTCGACCTCGGCGGCGGCGGCAGCGAGCGGATCGCCTGCGGCGGACACGTCCTCGAGCTCGTCGCGCGCCCCGTCCCGCTGCGCCAGCAGGTCGTCGAACGTGTGCGCCCCGAAGCGCCGGCGCGCCTCCGCGATGAGGTCGAGCCGCTCCTCGACCGCCTCCACGCGTGCGGGGTCGGCCTCGAGCGAAGCGAGGTAGCGGTGGAGGTCGCTCCCGACCTCGCGCAGCCGCAGTGCGAGGTCGCGCAGCTCCTCGGCCGCCGCGCCGAGCTCGGGTGCGAGCCGCTCGAGCGGCGCGAGCGCGCGCTCGGCCGCCGCCGTGAGCGCCGACGCGCCCTCCCCCTCGTCGGGGGCGATCGCCTGCACGGCCGCGGCAGCGCCCTCCGCGATCTCCGCCAGATGCCGCATGCGCTCGCGCTCGGCCCGCAGCGACTCCTCCTCGCCCGGTTGGAAGCTCTCGGTCGCCGCCACGAGCGCCCGCAGCTCCGCGAGCCGCGTCTGCGCAGCGCCGGCGTCGAGCGCCAGCGCCTCGTGCGCCCGGCGTGCCGCCGCGAGCGACCGCCAGGCGGCCCGCAGCGCGCGGCGCCGCTCCAGTTGCCCCGGGCCGCAGAACGCGTCGAGCGCGTCCAGCTGGAAGGCGGGCCGGGCGAGCCGGCGCTGCTCGAACTGGCCCGACATCGCGATCAGCCGCTCCGCCGCCCGCGCCAGCTCCTCGCGGCCCAGCGCCCGTCCCCACGCGTAGGCGCGCGTGCGCCCGTCGGCGAACACCCGCCGCGCGAGCACCAGGCCCCGCTCGTCTTCCGGGCGAAGCTCGGCGATGACCGAGATGTCGTCGTCGTCGAAGAACCCATCCGGAACGTCGAGCTCCGCCTCCACGTAGGCCTCCGTGCCGTGAGGACCCACGGCCGACGTGTCGCCGCGGGTGCCGAGCAGCAGGCCGATCGCCTGCGCGAAGATCGTCTTGCCCGCGCCCGTCTCGCCCGTGAGCACGTTCAGCCCCGCAGCGAGCTCGAGGTCGGCCTCACGGATGAGGACGAGGTTCTCGATCCTGAGCCGTCGCAGCACGAGAGAGATCGTAGACGGGCGACGCCGGTATGACGACTGTCCCGGAGAGACGGGTGCCTTGCAGCTCAGTGGGCGAAGCTGTGCCGGTAGCGCGAGACGAAGGTCGCCTCCGGCAGCGTGCCGAACAGCGAGCGCTGCTCGCCGAGCCGGACAGCCACGCCGTCGCCCGGTGCCGCGTCGGCGACGCGATGGCCGTCGACGAGGACGGCGCAGGAGACGTCGGCCGTCCGGTTCCACGCGAGCACGTCACGACCACGCGGGATCACGAGCGGGCGCGCGTGCAGGTTGTGCGGCGCCACGAACGTGACCGCCATCGCGTCCAGGCCCCACATCAGCACGGGACCGCCGTTCGAGAGGTTGTAGGCGGTCGAGCCCGACGGCGTCGTGCAGATGAGCCCGTCGCACGGGACGCGCCCGAGATCCTCCCCGCCGATCGCCCATTCGATCTCCACCATGCGCCCGAGCTCCGCGCTCGTGATGACGGCGTCGTTGACGGCGGTGAAACGCCGGCCCCCGATCTCGACGTCGAGCGTCGCGAGCTCTACGACCTCCGTCGCCCCGGCGAACACGCGCGCCACGCCCGCCTCGAGCTCCTCACTCGGGATCGAGCTGAGGAAGCCGACGCGCCCGAAGTTGACACCGATCACCGGCACGCCCGTGCCGAGGAACTTCTGCAGCGCCCGCAGCATCGTGCCGTCGCCGCCGAGCACGATCGCCACGTCCACGCCAGGCGCCGGATCGTCGGCCGAGAGCACGACCAGCTCGACCGAGGCGTCCCGTGCCGCCGACTCCAGGCGCGCCAGGCCCGCGCCGATCTGCTCGGGGCGCCCGTGCAGCACGACGGCGGCCCGGGCGACGGCCCTAGCCGACGGCATCGTCGATCCAGCGGTCGAGGTCATCGGGGAGGGTCGGCTCCGGGTCTGCGACGAGGTGGACGATGAACTCCCGGTTGCCCTTCGGCCCCGGGAGACCGGAGTCTACGACGCCCGCGACCCGCGCACCCCATGCGCCCGCCTGCGCGCAGACCTCGGCGAGCACGCGGCGGCGCACCTCCGGGTCGCGCACGACCCCCTTCGGGACGTCCGCGCGACCGGCCTCGAACTGCGGCTTGACGAGCACGAGCGCCTGCCAGCCCGGCGCGGCCAGGCGCAGGATCGGCGGCAGTGCCGTGCGGACGGAGATGAACGAGACGTCGCAGACGACGAGTTGCGGCGGAAACGGCAGCTCCGCGACCGCGCGCGCGTTCGTGCGCTCGAGGACGGTCACCCGCGGATCCTCGCGCAGCCTCGGGTGGAGCTGGCCGTAGCCGACGTCGAGAGCGACCACCCGCGCCGCGCCGTGCTGGAGCAGGCAGTCCGTGAACCCGCCCGTCGAGGCGCCCACGTCGGCGCAGTCGCGTCCTCCCGGATCGACGCCGAGGAGCGCGAGCGCGCGGGCGAGCTTCTCGCCGCCACGGGAGACGAACCGCGGCGGCCGCTGCACCTCGAGCTCGACGGCCTCGTCCACCTGCGCGCCCGCCTTGTCGTACCCGCGCACGAGCCCGGCGAGCACGAGCGCCTGTGCCTGGCTCCGCGTCTGCGCCAGACCGCGCTCCACGAGCAGCACGTCGAGCCGCTTCTTCATCGTGCCCGCAGGCTAACCGGGATCTCGCCTCCGGCGCGGGCATGGCCGACCGCCGCCGTCCACCCGCTACGACGTCCGCACGGCGAGGCCGTCGACGACCGCGACGAGGACCGAGGTGTCGGCGGGGATCGCCGCGAGAGCGGAGCGGGCAGACGACGCAGCCTCGGCGGCGAGCAGGCGGGCGGCGTCGCCGCCCAGGCGGGCCGCGTAGCCGTCTCCGTCGAGCACGTCGTCGACGATCTGGAACAGCAGTCCGAGCTCGTCGCCGAAGGCCCGCCAGGGCGCCTGCGCCTCGTGCGGCACGCCGACCGCCCACAGCCCGAGACCGACGGACGCGGCGAACAGCCGTCCCGTCTTGAGCCGGTGCAGCTCGGAGAGGTCGACGTTCGCGTGCGTGATGTCGAGGTACTGACCTCCGATCATCCCGAGCGTGGCCTCCGCGAGCTCGCGTGCCGGGGCGGTCGTGGGATACGAGAGCGCGAGACGGAACGCCTCGGCCAGCAGCGCGTCGCCGGCAAGCAGCGCGACGCCCTCCCCGAAGACGACGTGGGTGCTCGCGCGCCCGCGGCGCTCGTCGTCGTCGTCGAGCGCCGGCAGGTCGTCGTGCACGAGCGAGAATGCGTGCACGAGCTCGAGGGCCGCCGCCGCCGGCAGCGCCGCCTCCGCCTCGCCGCCCGCCGCCTCGGCGACAGCAAGGCAGATGACGCCGCGGATCCGCTTGCCGCCGGCGAGCGCGTAGCGCATCGACTCCTGCTGCTGCCCGAGCTCCCCGGTCAATGCCAGGTCGGACACGTATCCGTCGACGAGCGCGGCCAGGCGGTCAGGCGCCTGCATCGGCGCTCGCGCGGGCACGCTGGATCTCGGCCTCGATCTCCTTCGCGATCTCGGCGATCTCCGTCAGGTCGTCTACCGCCGCGTCGGCGTCACCCGCGTCGGCGAGCCGCTCCAGGCCCTCCAGCTTCACGCGCAGGCGCTCGAGCAGCTCCTGCGCACGCTCGAGCCCCTCGCCGCTGCCTGTGCTCATGCCGCTTCCGCCTCGCGCTGGATGCGCCCGAGGATGCCGTTGACGAGCCGTGCGGCGTCGTCGCTCGCGTACCGCTTCGCGAGCACCACCGCCTCGTTGATCGCCACCTCGTGTGGCACCGTCTCCTCCTCGAGCTCGTAGACGCCGATCCGCAGCACGTTCCGCTCGAGCGTACCGAGACGATCGGCGGGCCAGCCCTCCGAGGCGGCGGAGATGCGCTCGTCGAGCGCGCCGGCACGGGCGGCCACTGCCTCGGCCAGCTCGAGCGCGAAGTCGTCGGGCGTTCCGTCGTAGAGCGAGGCGAGCGCCTGTCCGGTCAGATCCCACTGGTAGAGCAGGAAAAGCGCCGTGCGGCGCGACCTGCGGCGACCGACCTTCGCGGTCGTCATGCCAGCTCCTCGAAGGAGACGTCGACGGACACGGCGAGACCGGTCGAGGCCGAGAGCGCCGCGGCGACGGCGTGCTGCACACGCTCGCCCACTTCGGGCAAGACGCCGTCGAGCGGCCCCGTCAGCGCCACCTCGACATGCGCGCTGCCGTCGTCGACGGAGACATCGACCCGGCGCCGGGGCCGCCGCACGTGGACGCCTGCGACCGACTCGGCGGCATGCACGACGACCGACGCGAGCGCCGCGCTCGTGACCTCGATCTTCCCGAGCGTCCCCGCCACGACGAGGCGATCGCGCCTCACGCGGGACGAAGGGACGGGAGACGGTCGTGCATCTCCGCAAGGTAGCTGGTCGAGTACGCGCCTCCCTGGAACTCGCGCGAGCGCAGGATGTCGAGCGCGAGCTCGCGCGTGGTCGGGATGCCCTCCACCTCGAGCTCCTCGAGCGCCCTGATCGCCCGCGCGATCGCGGCGGGACGGTCGTCGTCGCGGACGATCACCTTCGCGATCATCGAGTCGTAGTAGGGCGGGATCCGCGCCCCGTCGACGACGGCGGTGTCGACGCGCACACCGGGCCCGAGCGGCGGTCGGAAGCGGGTGACGAGGCCGGGGGCGGGCGCGAAGTCGCGAGCCGGGTCCTCCGCGTTGATGCGGATCTCGATCGCATGGCCCGATCGCGGCGCGCGACCGGTGAGCGGAAGGCGCGCCCCGGCGGCGATGCGCACCTGCTCGCGGACGATGTCGATCCCCGTCGTCAGCTCGGTGACGGGGTGCTCGACCTGCAAGCGGCAGTTCACCTCGATGAACGAGGGCTCGCCGCTCGGGCCGAGCAGGAACTCGAACGTGCCGGCGTTGACGTAGCCGAGCCGCCGGCAGGCACGCTCGACCGACGCCTCCATCTCCTCGCGCGTCTCCGCTGTCAGAGCCGGCGACGGCGACTCCTCGACCAGCTTCTGGTGGCGCCGCTGGATCGAGCACTCCCGCTCGCCCATCGTGAGCACGCCCCCGTGCCCGTCGCACAGCACCTGGATCTCGACGTGCCGGGCCGGCACGACGGCGCGCTCGAGGTAGAGCGAGCCGTCCCCGAAAGCGGCCTCGGCCTCGTGGCGTGCGGCGTCGTACGCGGCCTCGAGCTCGTCGTGGGACGAGACGACCCGCATGCCCTTGCCACCGCCGCCCGCAGAGGCCTTCAAGAGCACCGGAAACCCGATCTCCGCCGCGGCGGCGCGCATCCCGGCCAGGTCGGCGACGCCGTCGCTGCCGGGCACGAGCGGGACCCCCGCGGCCCGCATCTCCGCCTTTGCGCGGGCCTTGTCGCCGGCCTTCTCCATCACGTCCGCCGGCGGGCCGATGAACACGAGGTCGTTCTCCTCGCAGGCGCGCACGAACGCGGGGTTCTCCGACAGGAAGCCGAAGCCCGGGTGCACCGCCTCGCAGCTCGTCGTCTCGGCGGCGCCGATCACGTTGGGGATGCTCAGGTAGCTGTCGGTCGCCGACGGCGGCCCGATGCAGACCGCTCGATCGGCCATGCGCACGTGCAGCGCGTCGCGCTCCGCCGTCGAGTAGACGGCGACCGCCTCGATCCCCATCTCGTGCAGCGCCCGGATCACCCGCACGGCGATCTCACCCCGGTTCGCGACGAGGACGCGGGAGAACACGGCGGCTAGACGATCGGCTGCGCGTCGAGCGGATCGAGCTCGAACAGGAGCTGCCCGAACTCCACCGGCTGGCCGTTCTCGACGTGGATCGCGCGCACACGGCCGTCCTGCTCCGCCTTGAGCTCGTTGAACAACTTCATCGCCTCGAGCAGGCAGAGCGTCTGGCCGGCCGCGACGACGTCGCCGACCTCGACGAACGCCGGCGATCCCGGATCGGCCGAGCGATAGAAGACGCCGACCATCGGCGACTCGACCCGCACCGTGCCGGCCGGGGCAGCGGGCGGCAGCGACGGCTCGGCCTGCTCGGCGATCGCGGCGAGAGGCGCGGCGCTGACCACCTGCACCTCCTCGGCGCGCCTGACGGAGACGCGCATGCCGCCGTCCTCGATCTCGATCTCGCCGACGCCCGATTCCTGCACGATCCTGACGAGCTCTCGGATGCGCTCCGCCCGCGTCGCGTCGACGTCGCCCTGGAGCAGCGACGCCTCGCGCGAGTGGCGCTGCCGGATCGTCTGCAGCAGCGTCTGCGCCTCCTCGCCGAACATCGCGAGCAGCACGAGGTCCTCCTCGCTTGCCGCGAGCCCCTCCGCGGCCTCGCGCACGTCATCCGCGCTCGGAGGGTCGTCGTCCAGGGCAGGGGAGCTGCCGGTGACGAGCTCGACCGCGCGCGCCACGCCCGCCTCGATCGGCACCGGCGTCTCGCCGTAGCCGCCCTCGACGAGCAGCCGGAACTCGTCCAGCACGGTGCCGTAGCGGCTCGCGGAGAGCACGTTCAGCAGCGCCTGCGATGCGAGGATCTGCCCGATCGGCGCCGCGAGCGGCGGCCAGCCGGCTTCGGCACGGATGCGGCCGACCTCGAACAGGGTGTCGAGCAGTCGGTCGCCTGCGGCATGCGCGCGCAGATGCACGTCGAGCGCCGCCACGAGCCCGGCGGGGAGGTCGTACTCCGCCGCGCGGACGGCGATCCGCGGCGCGACGGGCGCGACGGGCTCGTCGCCGATGTGCTCGTCGATCACGTCGGCCGCCGCCCACAGAGGCGCCGTGTCGACGCCCGTGTCGCGACCGAGCCCGTGCAGCGCGTCGACGAGCGACTCGCCCGGCACGCGGTGGAGCGCGAGCGCGAGCGGATAGACGGCGGTGGCGACGAGGTCGGCGCCGACGCGCGTGGCGACGAGGGCGTTCGCGAGGCCCGTTCCGGACGCGCCCTGCACGTACAGGCCGACCGGCAGGCCCGTCGCGTCGCGCAGCCGCTCGACGAGCTCCTGGGTCAGATGCGGGAGGAGCGCCCCGGTCGGGTCGTTGACGAGCACGCGCGAGGCCCCGAGGTCGGCGATCTTCCTCGCCTGCTCGACCAACGCGTCGATCTCGCCGGCGCGGCCGGGGCTGTAGACGAGCCCGGCGTGGAACTGCCTGCCGGCGTCGACGATGGCGCGGCCGGCCTCGCGGAGGTTCGAGACGTCGTTGAGCGGGTCGTGGAGCCGGAACACGTCGATGCCGTTCTCGGCCGCGCACGAGACGAAACGCCGCACGATGTCCGTCGAGACGGGTTTCGACCCGACGAGGAAGCGTCCGCGCAGCGCGATGCCGAGCGGGGTGGTCGTACGCGCGGCGAGCGCGCGGATGCGCTCCCACGGGCTCTCGACGCCGCGCCGCACCGCGGCGTCGAACACGCCGCCCCCGGAGACCTCGAGGCAGGCGAAGCCGGCGCGGTCGAGGATCTCCGCGATGCGCAGCACCTCGCCCGTCGGCACCTTGCCGGCGAGAGGCTCCTGCGAGAGCAGGCGGATGGTGGTGTCGACGAGCTGCGGCATGTCGGGGTGGGACCTTAGCGTGGAGACTGGCGGTTCGACTCCGATTGCCGGGCCGAGGTTGCAGGAAGCCACGGCGGTCGCGCGCGGGCAGGCGGCGCCGGGCGCTCGCGCCCGCGGCCGGGTCGCCCGTTCAGGCCCTCGAGATGTAGCGCGCCTCGCGCGGGTCGACCTTGATGCGGTCACCCGCGTTCACGAACAGCGGCACCTGCACGACGGCGCCGGTCTCGAGCGTCGCCGGCTTGGTCACGTTCGAGACGGTGTCGCCCTTGACGCCGGGCTCGGTCTCGGAGACGACGAGCTCGACCGAGGCGGGAAGCTGGATACCCGACGGCTTGCCGTTGACGGCGAGCATCTGCACCGTGGACGACGGCAGCATGTACGACAGCTCGAGCTCGACCTCGGCGGACGGCACGGCGAACTGCTCGTACGACTGCTCGTCCATGAAGTGCGCCTCGGTGCCGTCGTCGTAGAGGAACTGCACGTTCTTCACCTCGGTGTGGACGCGCGGGAACTTCTCGCCTGCCCGGAACGTGTCGTCGACGACGGCGCCGGTCTCGAGGCTCTTCAGCTTCGTGCGCACGAACGCACCGCCCTTGCCCGGCTTGACGTGCTGGAACTCGACGATCCGCCACACACCGCCGCGATGCTCGATGTGCATGCCGTTCTTGAACTGGTTGGTGTTGACGATCTCGGCCATTCGGCGGCGCAGGATACCTTCGATGCGGGCGGTCAGGCGACCGTGACGAGATCCTTCGTGAAGTGCGTGAGGACCTCGCAGCCGTCTGCGCCGACGGCGACGATGTCCTCGATGCGGCAGCCGCCGACGCCCGGCAGGTAGAGGCCGGGCTCGACGGTGACGACGTTGCCGGCCTCGAGCGTGTCCTCCGACTCGGGCCGCAGCGTCGGCGCCTCGTGCACCTCGAGGCCGACGCCGTGACCGAGCCCGTGACCGTAGCGCTCGCCGAGCTCCGCGGCGGCGATCGCGACGCGCGAAGCGGCGTCGACGTCCCGTCCGGCAGCGCCGGCGCGCACCGCGGCGAGCCCGTCGAGCTGCGCGCGCAGGACGAGCGCGTACGCGTCGGCGAGCTCCGGTGGCGGCGTGCCGGTGGCGAACGTGCGTGTGCAGTCGGAGCAGTAGCCGTCGACGACGCATCCGATGTCGACCGTCACGAGCGTGCCGGCCGGGATCACGTCGCCGCCCGGATGGTGGTGCGGCATGGCGCCGTTGCGCCCGGCCGCGACGATGGAGCCGAACGCGAGCGCCTGCGCGCCGCGCTCGCGGAACGTCCGCTCGATCCACCAGGCGAGGTCGGCCTCGCTGCGGCCCGTGAACCGCTCGGCCGCGAGCGCCGCATACACCTCGTCCGAGATCGCGGCGGCGCGCCGGATGGCATCGATCTCCGCGGCGTCCTTGACGGCGCGCAGGCCCTCGACCACCCCTTCCGTGGGAACGAGCTCGACCCCGGCGCGCGCGAGCGCCTCGTGGGCCGCGTAGCTGACGTGCGCCGCCTCGAACCCCACGGTGCGGCCGCGGAGCAGCTCGGCGAGCGCCGAGAGCACGGCGCGGCGCGTCTCGACGAAGGTGACTCCCGCGACGGCTCGGGCCGCCTCGGCGTAGCGGAAGTCCGTGTACAGGGTGGTGGCGCCGCCCGGCTCGACGAGCAGCGCGCAGTTCGAGCTCTCGAAGCCCGTCAGGTAGCGCACGTTCGGCGCGCACGTGACGAGGAGGGGCTGGGAGAGGCGCTCGCCGAGTCGCGCGAGCCTGCTCATGCGCGCTGCCCGCCGAGAAGCGCGAGCGCCTCCCGGTATCCGTCGAAGCCCTTGCCGACGACCCGCATGCCGCCGAGCCCCTCGAGCACCGAGAAGCGCCGCCACTCCTCCCGCTCGTCGACGTTCGAGAGGTGCACCTCGACGAACGGGTTCGCAAACGGCTCCAGGGCGTCGCGGATCGCCCAGGAGTAGTGCGTCCAGGCGCCCGGGTTGAGGATGAGCCCGTCGGCGGCGCCGAGCGCGTGGTGGATGAACTCCACGTACTCGCCCTCGTGGTTGGTCTGGCGGCAGCGCACCTGCAGGTCGAGCTCGCGCGCCCACGCGTAGACCTGCGTCTCGAGGTCCTGCAGCGAGCTGTCCCCGTAGGTGCCGGGGTCGCGCTTGCCGAGCAGATCGAGGTTGACCCCGTTGAGCACGTCGATGCGCATCGTGCGGGGACTCTAGTCGAGTCGGTCTAGTGCGCCCTCTCATAGCCTTCGACCTGGAACGGGCGCGCGAAGCGCGCCCCTTCAGGATCACGCGGTCCAGCAGCGGAGCTGCTGGACCGCGTGCAGCGAGCATCGAGTGCGGCGTCTCGCAACGAGACTTTCCGGTGGAACGTTGCGAGACGCCGCACTAGTCGACGATCAGGTCGTCGAGCGCGGCGCGCACCTCGGCCACGGGCACCTCGACGCCGAAGCGCGGCTCACCGCTGCGCTCGAGCAGGACGAGCCGCGGCGAGCGCCCGCGCGCCTTCTTGTCGCGCGCGAGCGCGGCCCAGGCGGCATCGCGATCGACGCGGACGGGCTCCGGCGCGAGCTCCCGGGAGACGACGGCGAGCGCCTCGTCGTTGCCGGACAGCCGCAGCGCCGCGACCAGGCCGAGCGCCACGGCGCGGCCGTGCGGCAGCTCGTACCCCGCGGCGGCCTCGAGCGCGTGCGCGAAGGTGTGGCCGAGGTTGAGCACGGTGCGCGGCCCCCGGTCGTGCGGGTCGGCGAGGCACACGGCCGCCTTGTAGGCGGCGCAGCGGCGCACGAGCTCGTGCTCGGGCAGCTCCCAGAACGGCTCGCCGGCGAGCAGTCCTGTCTTCACGACCTCGGCCATGCCGTTCGCCCGCTCCGCTGCGGGGAGCGTCTCGAGCACGCCGGCGTCGATGACGACCCGGGTGGGCCAGTGGAAGGCGCCGACGAGGTTCTTGCCGCCCGGGAGGTCGACGGCGGTCTTGCCGCCGATCGCGGCGTCCACCTGGCCGACGAGCGTCGTGGGCACGGCGACCCATGCGACGCCGCGCATGTAGGTGGCGGCGGCGAAGCCGGCGAGGTCGGTGGTGCAGCCGCCGCCGAGCGCGAGGATCGTGCCGTCGCGCCCGATCCGCAGCGCCCGCCACAGGCGCTCGAGCACGGCGATCGCCTTCGCGGCCTCTCCGGGCGGCACCTCGTGGGTGGCCACGTCGCGGTCGCCGAGGGCGAGCTGTGCGGTGACCCCGTGGATGCCTGCGACGTTGGCGTCGGCGACGATCTCGACCGGGGCCGCGCCGGGAACGAGCTCGGCGAGCAGGTCGAGCGCGCCGATCTGCACGTGCACACCGGCAGCGGCGAGCACGATCCCGTCCAGGTCACGTGCGCGCCCCTGGGCGGCGGCGTCGTAGACGGGCTGCCGCTCGTCGAGGAGCGCGCGGAACGCCTCCTCCCGCTGCGCGAGCGGCCGGCCCGCGTCCCGCACCCGCTGCCACGCCACGTCCGGCTCGATCTCGAGCAGCACCGTGAACGCCCGCTCGCGCAGGCGCCGGCGCGTGGCCTCCGACAGCACCGCACCGCCGCCGAGGGCGACGACCGCGGGCTCGGCGGCCGCGAGCACGTCGGCGGCCACCTCCTCCTCCACGGCGCGGAAAGCGCTCTCGCCCCGCGCGAACAGGTCGGCGACGGTCGAGCCGGTGCGCCGTTCGATCTCGCGGTCGAGGTCGATGAACGGCCGGCGCAGCCGCTGCGCGACACGCTCCCCCAGCGTCGTCTTGCCGGCCCCCATGAAGCCGGCGAGCGCCAGGTGTCGCCCTAGCGCGTTCGCGGCCACTGGATGCGGTCGAGGTACGCGCGGTGGGCGGCGACGAAGTCCTCGATCGCGTCGCCGCCGAACTTCTCCCGGGCCGCGCGCGCGAGCTCCCATGCGACCGCCGCCTCGGCGACGACGGCGAGCGCCTCGACGGCCTGCACGTCGCTGCGCTCGACGAGCGCCTGCGACGGCTCGCCGCTGGCGAGGTCGACCGAGTCGAGCGGCTTCATCAGCGTCGGCAGGGGCTTCATCGCCGCCCGCACGACGACCGGCTCGCCGTTCGTCATCCCCGCCTCGAGGCCGCCGGCGCGGTTCGTGCGCCGCACGAGCCCCGGGTCGATCTCGTCGTGCGCCTCGGAGCCGCGTACGCGGGCGAGCGCGAACCCGTCCCCCACCTCGACGCCCTTGACGGCCTGGATGCCCATCAGCGCGAACGCGAGCCGGGCGTCGAGCCGGTCGCCCTTCTCGGCGTACGAACCGAGGCCCGGCGGACAGCCGCTGGCGACCACCTCGACGATGCCGCCGAGCGTGTCGCGATCCTTGCGCGCGGCGTCGGTGGCCTCGCGCATGCCGTTCTCGCCGCGCGCGCCGCCCACCTCGAGCGGCCGCCCCGCGACGGTGACGCCGATCTCGGCCAGCAGCGCCTTCGCGACGGCGCCGGCGGCAACGTGCGTCGCCGTGTGGCGGGCGCTCGCGCGCTCGAGCGCGTCGCGGACGTCGGCGTGGCCGTACTTGAGCACGCCGGCGAGGTCGGCGTGGCCGGGCCGCGGCAGCGTCACCGGCTTCGTCCCCTTGCCGGCGGGCTCCCCTTCCGGCTCCCACGGGCTCATGCCCCACGTCCAGTTGCGGTGATCGGCGTTGCGGACGACGAGCGTCAACGGCGTTCCCAGCGTGCGCGCGTGGCGCAGGCCGGAGAGAACCTCGACCACGTCCGTCTCGAGCTGCTGGCGCGGGCTGCGGCCGTAGCCCTGCTGCCGGCGGCGCAGGTCGGCGTCGACGGAGCCCCGGTCGAGCCGCAGCCCGGCGGGCAGCCCCGTGAGGACGGCGACCAGGGCGGGACCGTGGGATTCGCCGGCGGTGACGATGCCGAGCGTCATGGCTCGATCCTAGACGCGCGCCGCCGTCCAGGCGACGGTGTGTCAGGGGCGCGCGGCGCGCAGGGCGGCGCGCATGGCGGCGGTCGGGGCGGCACGCCCCGTCCAGCGCGCGAACGAGGCGGCCCCCTGCGCGAGGAGCACGTCGAGACCGTCCACCACCGCTTCGCAGCCCGCGGCGCGCGCTGCGGCGACGAGCGCCGTGTCGCGGCCGTCTTGCAGGTAGGCGAGGTCGACGACCTGCAGGCGCGCGTGCGGCGCCACGACGAGCTCCTCCTTCAGCGGGGTCGCGTTGACGAGGATGTCGAAGCCGCCCGCGGACGGCGGCCAGCCGGAATCGCGCCGGCTCGCCACGGTGACGGCGGCCCCCGCGCGCTCGAGCGCCTCCGCGACCGCGAGCGCCGCGCCCCCGGCACCGAGCACGAGGGCGCGCCGGCCGCCGGCCTCGATCCGGGACACGACCGCGTCCCCGTCCGTGGACGAGCCCAGTACGCGTCCGCCGTCGAACACGAGCGTGTTGACGGAGCCGGCGCGCCGGGCGACCTCGTCGAGCTCGTCGCACAGCGTGATCACGGCCTGCTTGTGCGGGATCGTGACGTTCGCCCCCGCGAAGCCGGCGGCGGCGACGCCCCGCACCGCGTCGGCGAGACGGTCGGGCGGCACGGGAAGCGGGACGTAGGCCCAGTCGAGCCCGAGCGCGGCGAAGCCGGCGTTGTGCATCGGCGGCGACAGCGAGTGCGACGTCGGCCAGCCGAGCAGGCCGACGAGGGTGGTCGTGCCGCGGATCTCGATCACCTCCTCAGTATCGCGGCTGCTGCGCGGGCGCTCGACCGTTGCGCGTCCCGCTCCGCCGCGCTCACGAGCAGGCGTAGCCGAATGCGCACACCTTGCGCAGGAACGCTCCCTCGTCCGCCGTGAAGAAGTGCCGCTTCGTGCCGGGGATGCGAACGTAGTAGAGGTAGTCGACCCGTGCCGGATGAGCAGCGGCCTGCAACGAGGCGAGACCCGGGTTGGCGATCGGCGTCGGCGGCAGCCCGGGGAAGCGGCGGCTGTTGTACGGCGTGTCGCTGCGGAGCGCCGTCTTCGTGAGCGACGCCGTTCCCGGGATATCGAGGCCGTAGCGGATCGTGGCGTCGATGCCGAGCGGCATCCGCTTGCGCAGCCGGTTGTAGATGACGGCGGCGACGA
This sequence comes from Gaiella occulta, assembly GCF_003351045.1. Lineage (GTDB taxonomy): Bacteria > Actinomycetota > Thermoleophilia > Gaiellales > Gaiellaceae > Gaiella > Gaiella occulta. The sequence goes on along the minus strand of NZ_QQZY01000002.1, from coordinate 138,384 downwards.
GCTTGCGCTCGGCCGGCGCGACCGTCTCCTTCTCGATCATCGAGGCGATCGTGAGCACGTCGTACGGCGTCAGCCTCTTCGAGCGCGCGTAGCGGAGATCGACCTTCGCGAACGCGCGACGGAAGGCGGCGAGCTGGTCGTCGACGAGCTCCCTTCCGGTCGTCACCTGTGAGAACTCGTACAGAGCCGGGAAGAGGAAGCCTTCGATGTGCCCGCGCTTCCAGTCGGCGACGAACGCCTTCGGCGGCCGCGCCCGTTTCGCCGCTGCCAGGTACGAGGCCCGCGTCAGCTTCGGCGTCACGCCCCGCTTCGCGATCGCGATGCGGCGCACCTCGGCGACGCGCGCGCCCATCTCGCGGACGTTCAGCCCCTCCGGGAAGATGATGCGCAGGCGCTCGAGCGTCGCTGCCGTCGTGGTCGTGCCGGGCGCGGCGCCGCTGCCGCCGCAGCCGGCCAGGGCGAGAGCGGCGACGAGTCCCGCCGCGGCGAGCGCGAGCAGCGCGGGCGCGCGCCTCACCGGCGTGCCTCCCGCTCGAGCCAGCTCTGCAGCAGGTGGGCGGCGGCCCTGGCGTCCTCCGGCGTACCCGACGGCGTGCGGGCCGCGAGCGCCGTCGTGAATCGCTCGTCGAACGTCTCCACCGGCACCTGCACCCGCCCGCGCAGCGCCGTCACGAAGCGCTCGGTCTCCCGTGCCTGCTTGCCGTGCTCGCCGCGCAACGTCAGCGGCAGCCCGACCACGACCCGCTCGACCTCGTGCGCGGCGACGAGCACCGCGATGCGGTCGAGCCCCGTGTCGGCGGCGGCGCTCGCGACGACCCCGAGCGGCCGCGCCAGCGTCCCCGTCGCATCCGAGACCGCGACGCCCGTGCGGCGCGAGCCGTAGTCGAGCGCGAGCACGCGCACGGCTAGAGCGCGGCGAGGATCAGGCGCTCGGCTTCGGCGAGCGCGTCGGGCAGCTTCGCGGGGTCCTTCCCACCTGCGCGCGCCATCGTCGGCCGGCCGCCCCCGCCCCCGCCGACGTGCGCCGCCGCCGCCCTGACGACGTCGGACGCGCTCACCTTCTCCGCCACCGTCGGGTCGAAGTTCGCGATCAGCGTCACCTTGCCGTCGTCGACGCCTCCGAGCACGACCGCCGCGGGCGCGTGCCGCTGCTTGAAGCGGTCGGAGAGGTCGAGCAGCGCGTCGCCGTCGAGCCCGTCCACCGCCTGCACGATGAGGTTGACGCCCCTCGCGGTGCGCACGGCCGCCTCGATCTCGACGGGGCCGGCGGCCCTCGGGGCGGCCTGCTTGCGCTTCAGCTCCTTGCGCAGCCGCTCGAGCTCGGCGCGCACCTCGTCGAGCTCGCGCGACCGCGCACGCAGCAGCGCGAACGCCTCGCCCGAGGTGACCGCTTCGATACGCCGCGCGCCCGCGCCGACCGAGCCCTCGGAGGTGATCGTGAACGCGCCGATCTCCGCGGTCGTACGGACGTGGGTGCCGCCGCACAGCTCACGCGAGACGCCCTCGATCTCGACCACGCGCACGATGTCGCCGTACTTCTCGCCGAACAGCATCATCGCGCCGAGCTTGCGTGCCTCCTCGATCGGCGTCTCGAACACGTGCAGCGGCCGGTTCTCGAAGATCGCGCGGTTGACGCGCAGCTCGACCTGCTCGCGCTCCTCGGGCGTGAGCGCGACCGCGTGCGTGAAGTCGAAGCGCAGCCGATCGGGACGCACGGACGAGCCGGCCTGCTTGACGTGCTCGCCGAGCACCTCGCGCAGCGCCTCCTGCAGGAGGTGGGTGGCGGTGTGGTTGGCCATCGTCGGGAAGCGGATGCTCCACGGCACGAGCGCCCGCACACGGTCGCCGGCGGCGAAGCCCGCGCCGCGGAAGAGGAGCGCCTGGTCGCCGTCGAAGCGGAATGCCTCGACGAGCTCGGCCTGCAGCGACGGGTCGCCGTCGAGGGCGATGGTGCCGTGATCCGTCACCTGGCCGCCCCCGGCCGGGTAGAACGGCGACTCGCGCAGCTTCGCGAGGAAGGTGCCGTCGCCGAGGTCCTCGAGCGCGCCGATCTGCGTGAGCACGTCGGTCTTCGCGTAGCCGACGAACGCGGTCGTGAAACCGGCGCAGCGGGCGAAGTCGGCGGCACGCTGCACCGCGCCCTTCTCGCCCGATCCGCGGGAGATCTCGCGGTGCCGTGCCATCGCGATCCGGTAGCCCTCGACGTCGACCTGCCGGCCGCGCTCCGCCGCCAGCTCGACCGTGAGCTCGACCGGGAAGCCGTAGGTGGCGGCGAGCCGGAACGCGTCGTCGGCGGAGATGTCGCCGGCGCCGCCGAGCGCCTCGAACTCCTTCATGCCGCGGTCGAGGGTCTCGCGGAACCGCTCCTCCTCGGCACGGACGATCCGCTCGATCGACGAGGCGTGCTCGACCACCTCCGGGTACCAGGGCCCGACCTGCTCGACGACGATCGCCGGCAGGGGATAGACCGCCGGCAGCCCGATCCGGCGCGCCTGGACGACGGAGCGCCGGATGAGGCGTCGCAGCACGTAGCCGCGGCCCTCGTTCGCCGGAGTGATGCCCTCGGCGATCAGGAAGGTGATGCCGCGGCCGTGGTCGCTGAGCACGCGGTGCGCCTTCGTCGCCTCGGGCGACGTGCCGTAGCCGACGCCTGACTCGTGCTCGATCCAGTCCATGATGAGCCGGAAGCCGTCGGTGTCGAAGATCGAGTCGACCTCCTGCAGCAGCATCGCGCCGCGCTCGAGCCCCATGCCCGTGTCGATGTTCTGTTTCGGCAGCGGCGTCAGCGACCCGTCGGCTGCCAGGTCGTACTCCATGAAGACGAGGTTCCAGAACTCGATGAAACGGTCGCAGTGCTCGCAGTTCGGGCCGCACGTGTCGCGGCCGCAGCCGTACCGCTCGCCGCGGTCGAGGTGCAGCTCCGAGCAAGGGCCGCACGGGCCGGTCTCGCCGGCCGGGCCCCAGAAGTTGTCGGAGCGCGGGAACGGCACGATGCGGTCGCGCGGCAGGCCCTTGCGCAGCCAGCCACGTACGGCGACGTCGTCCTCGCCGAGGTCGAGCACCGGGTCGCCCGCGAACACGGTCGCCCACAGCCGGTCGGGGTCGAGCCCCATCTCCCCGGTGACGAACTCCCAGGCGAGGTCGATCGCGCCGTCCTTGAAGTAGTCGCCGAACGAGAAGTTGCCGAGCATCTCGAACATCGACGCGTGCCGCGCCGTCTGCCCCACCTGGTCGAGGTCGGTGTCCTTGCCTCCCGCGCGCAGACACTTCTGCACGGTCGTGAAGCGTGGCGCCGGCGGCTGCTTGGCCCCGGAGAAGTACGGCTTCAGGGGCTGCATGCCGGCGGACACGAACAACGTCGACGGGTCTTCCGGCGGCGGAATCAGCGACCAGGAGGGGAAGCGCAGGTGGCCTCTCGCCTCGAAGAAGGAGAGAAAGCCCTCGCGGAGCTCGGCGGTCGTGCGCATCACGCGATCGTAGCGGCGCCGCTACGCGAAACCGCGCCCGTTGGGCCACGGACTATGCCGCGGCGGGCTCGTCCGGCGGCACCGGCGCCGGCGAGGGTTTCGGCACGGGGTGCGGCCGCGGCCACGGGTCGGGCTTCGGCTGCGCGACGGGGCGCGGTTGAGCCGGCGGCCGCTCGCTCTCCGCCGGCGTCCGTCCCGCATCGTGCAGGTCGGCGCGCAGGTCCGCCTCGCGGCGCCGCGCCGCCTCCCTGGCAGCGGCCGCCGCGTCGCCGAGGCTCTTCGTCTTGAGCAGCTGGGAGACGCCGTGTGAGACGCCTGCGGCGAGGCCGGACACCTTCTCGACCGGCCTGGCGATCGCGGCCGAGACCGCACGGACGGCCGTGTCGGCGCTGTCGGCGATCGAGACGGCGCTGTCGGTGACGCTGTCGGCCTTGTCGAGCTGGTAGTTGATGCGGTCGACGGTCGCCCCGGTCTTCGCGATCACGGGCAGCAGCTCGCGCTCCGTGCCGCGCACGAACGACGACAGGCGCTCGAAGGTCTGGCCGAGCCGGAGCAGCATGTAGGCGGTGGCGAGGCCGACGAGCACGAGGAAGATCGCGAGCCCCCAGTAGGCGGCGTCAGCGGCGCTGAAGGCGAGCACGGACATCGGGAGGATCCTACCCGCTCGATCCGGCGATGACGCCCGCTGCGACGATCGCGTCGCGGTCGTAGACGGCGGCGACCTGCCCCGGCGCGACCGCGTCCACCGGGCGCTCCAGGCGCAGCGTGAATCCCCCCGGCTCCGGCTCGACGCGCGCCGGAACGGGCTGCGACCGGTAGCGCAGCTTGGCGTGCCCGCGCTCGACGGGCAGGTAGACGCGGCCGCGGGCGTGAACGACCGTCGACGCGAGGGCCGAGCGCGGCCCGACGACGACGGCATTCGTCGCGCGGTCGGTGCGCAGCGCGTAGAGGGGCTCGGGCGCGGCGACCCCGATGCCGCGCCGCTGCCCCGGCGTGTAGCGCCAGATGCCGTCGTGGCGGCCGAGGACGGTGCCGCGCTCGTCGACGATCGCCCCCGGCTCGGCCTCGAGCCCCTGCCGCTCGAGGAATGCGCGGTAGTCGGCGCCTGCCAGGAAGCACGCCTCCTGGCTCTCGGAGCGGCCGGCGACGGCGAGCCCGGCCGCGGCAGCCTCGGCGCGCGTGTCGCTCTTCGTGTGCTCGGCGAGCGGGAACGCGACGCGGTGCAGCAGTGCGGGATCGACGGTCGCGAGCATGTACGACTGGTCCTTGCTCGCGTCCGCCCCGCATCCGATCAGGCGCATGCCCTCGCGCTCGACGATACGTGCGTAGTGGCCCGTCCAGAGGGCGCGCGCGCCGGCGCGCTCGGCGAACGCGACGAGCGCGCCGAAGCGGAACACGCCGTTACAGCGCATACACGGGTTCGGTGTCAGCCCCGCCGCGTAGCCGTCCACGAACGGCTGCACGACGGCTGCCCGGAACGCCTCGCGGAGGTCGAGCGTGACGTGCGGCAACCCGAGCCGGTGGCACGTCTCGCGGGCGGCGATGACGGCATCGGGGGAGCAGCAGGCGCGCTCGGCGCTCGGGCCGGCCGGATCGAGCCAGAGGCGGAGCGTGACGCCGATCGCGTCGCTGCCGGCGCGAAGGAGCGCCACGGCGCTGTCGACACCGCCGCTCATCGCAACGGCGATGCGCGCCGGAGAGGGCTCGGCATGGAAGGCGGGAGCGAGCGCGTTGGCGAGCGCGTCGGCAGCGAGCGTGGTGCCGGGGACGGCGGCGGCATCGAGCAGCGTCAGGCCGGCGAGATCGCGTTCCAGGCCGGGTGCGTCGGCCTCGACGATGCGGTCGCCGTCGACGACGAGGCGGACGGCGGCATAGTCGGCGCCCCGGGCGGAATCGCCGATGAGCTCGAGCGGAGGCATCGGGTCAGGCTAGCCCGGATCTCGCACCCGGCGCGGGCGCGGCATCCCGTCTGCCCCGCGATCGTGCCAACCGAGAGGTCCGGGCCGGCGCGGCGCGCGACGGTCGGGCAGGAGGCGCCGAACGACCGGCCGCGGCGCACGCCGGGCACACACGAGCCGCAACCAGCCGCACCGAGCCCCAACGTCCCCCAGGGGCACCCCCGGTGCCCTGAGAACACCGTAGCTGCGCAAATGTGCCGCGACTGCAGCAGCTGTGCGACAGATGTGTGACGCGCTCGCGCCGGCGTCGCCCGGCAGGCATGCTGCGGGCGGGACCTACGCGACGAGCTCGAGCCGGTTCCCCCACGGGTCGGAGACGTGGAAGCGCTCGACACCCGGGATCTCTGCGCGGTCGGCCCAGGTGATGCCGACTCCGGCGGCCTCGAGTCGGCGCGCAAGCTTCCGCAGCTCCTCCGGCGAGGCGACGCGCAGCGCCGGGTGGGCCTTGCGGGCCGGCACGAACGGATCGGCCACGCCGACGTGCAGCTCGTGGGCTCCGACCCGGAACCAGCACCCTCCGCGTTCGGCGAGCAGCGGTGGCTTCGCGATCTCCTCCAGGCCGAGCAGCGCGCCGTAGAAGCGACGCGCCTCCTCCTCGCAGGCGGGCGGCGCGGCGACCTGGACATGGTCGACCCCGGTGATCGCTCGCGTGCGCTCGCTCAGAGTGACTCGCGCCCATCCCGGGCCGTCTGCGGCTTCGCGCCGGCCGCGCCGCGGCACGACTCGATCGCCGGGTCGTCCTGTGCGAGGTACGTGGAGCCCACAACCGGAACGCTAGCGGCTCACGCCCATCGAGGAAGGCTGCGCGGGCTCCCGCGGCGCCGAGGAAGAGGTGCTCCACCCTGCCGATGACTCCCCGGGCCGGTGCGAACCTGGCAAGCCAGGTGGGTGCACTGCCGCCCTCCGGCAACGCCTCGGACGGACTCGCGCTCCCTCGACGTGATCGTTGGTTCACGTTGAAACCCGGGGCCACGCACAGGGTCGAGCAGCGAGAGCCTACCTGCGCGTCGGCGCGACGGCGAAGCGCCAGTCGATCTCCTGCGTGCCGTTCAGCCCGAGGCGCGCGGCGAGCGCCTCGGTGAGCTCGAACTGCCGGCCGGCGCTCTCGAGCCTGTTGTCGATGACCTCGGTCAACAGCGCCTGCCCGCCGAAGCGGATGATCACCTTGGCGCCGCACGGCAGCACGGGATGGGTGACGCCGAGGGATCTCGCGGTGAGCACGAGACCGCACGAGGTTCGCTCGGCGTCTCCGGCAGTCCCGCGCGAGGCGGCGAGCGCGCCGTACCAGGCGCCTCCGGGCGCAGCCGCGCCGATCGGCGTGCTCGTCGCAGCGGCGCCGGAGGCACGATGCTCGATCACCGCGAGCGCCGCGAGCGCCCCGAGGAAGGCGACGGCGGCCAACGCGAGCAGCCGCTGCGCGACGGCGGCTTCCACGTCAGCCTCCGGGGGGCGCGACGAGACGGATGCCGAGCTCGTCGAGCTGCGCCTGCGTCACCGCCGACGGGGCGCCGCTCATCGGGTCGAGCCCCGCCTGGTTCTTCGGGAAGGCGATCACGTCGCGCAGGTTGGGCTCTCCTGCGAGCACCATCGTCATGCGGTCGATCCCGAGAGCGATGCCTCCGTGCGGCGGCGCCCCCATCGCGAGCGCGTCGAGCAGGAACCCGAACTTCGCCCGCTGCTCCTCCTCGCTGAGAGCGAGCAGGTCGAAGACCCTCGACTGGATGTCGGGCTCGTGGATCCGGAACGAGCCGCCGCCGAGCTCGTTGCCGTTGACGATGAGGTCGTAGGCGTATGCGAGCGCCTCGCCCGGCCGTTCGTGGAACGTGTCGACGAACTCGTCGGTCGGGCGTGTGAACGGATGGTGAACGGCGCTGAAGCGCTGCTCGTCCTCGTCCCACTCGAACATCGGGAAGTCCGTCACCCACAGGAACGTGAAGGCGTCCTCGTCGACGAGGCCGAGCTCGCGGCCGAGGTGCACGCGTAGCGCGCCGAGCACGCGCGAGGTCAGCGCCCACGCGCCGGCCGCGAACAGCAGCGTCTCCCCGGGCGCGAGGGCAAAGGCATCGAGCTCGGCCTGCGACAGGAACTTGGCGATGGGCGACCGCACCTCGCCGCTGTCGCCGTCGCGGACGAGATACGCGAGGCCCTTCGCTCCGAGCTCCTGTGCACGATCCTGGAGCGCGGCGATCTCCGACCGCGAGAGCGCCCGCGGCACGCGCAGGAACCGCACCGCCTCGGCCCCCGCGAAGACGCCGAACGCCGAGCCGCGGGTCGCGGCGGTCGCGTCCTCGATCTCGAGCGCGAAGCGCGTGTCCGGCTTGTCGGAGCCGAAGCGACGGTCGGCTTCCGCGAACGTCATGCGCGGGAACGGACGCGGGATGTCGACGCCGACGCACTCCCGCCAGACCGCGGCGAACGTCTCCTCCATGAGCGCGAACAGGACATCGCGGTCGGGGAACGACATCTCCATGTCGAGCTGCGTGATCTCCTGCACGCGGTCGGCGCGAAGATCCTCGTCGCGGAAGCAGATCGCGATCTGGTAGTAGCGGTCGAAGCCGGCGATCATCGACAGCTGCTTGAGGATCTGCGGGCTCTGCGGCAGCGCGAAGAAGCGGCCCTTGTGCAGCCGGCTCGGCACGACGAAGTCGCGCGCTCCCTCCGGGGTCGGCTTGAACAGGATCGGCGTCTGGATGTCGAGGAAGCCGGCCGCCTCCATGTGCCGTCGGATGATCCCCACCATCTGCGCGCGCAGCCGGATGTTGCGCTGCAGCTTGTCGCGCCGCAGATCGAGCCAGCGGTAGCGCAGCCGCAGCGTCTCGTCGACGTTGTCCTCGTCGAGCTGGAACGGCAGCGGCGTCGAGCGCGACACGATGCGCAGCGATTCGACCTGTACCTCCACCGCGCCCGTCGGGAGGTTCGGGTTGACGGCGTCCGCGGCGCGCGCGACGACCTCGCCGGTGGCCTGCAACACGAACTCGTTGCGGATCTCCTTTGCGAGCTCGGCCGCCTCGGGCGCACGCTCGGGGTTGATGACGAGCTGCGTGATGCCGGTGCGGTCGCGCAGGTCGACGAAGACGAGGCCGCCGTGGTCGCGGCGACGCGCGGCCCAGCCGGCGAGCGTCTTGCGCGTGCCGACGTGCTCCCCGCGGAGCTCGCCGCACATGAGGTCGCGCCAGCTCATCGCGACAGTCTGCCGACGATCGCCTCGTGGTCGAGCGGTTCGTCCCGCTGTCCGGCGCGGCGCAGCACGGCACCCTCCGCCGTCACGATCACCGTCGCGCTCGCGCCGAGGCGCGCCGCCTGCGTGAGCTGCCCCTTCAGGGAGCGTCCCGCGTAGTCCGTGTCGGCGGCGACCCCGGCACGGCGGAGCTCGGCGAGCCACACCGCGACGGCCTGTCGAGGTGCGCCGTCCTGCAACGCGAAGAACACGTCGATCGCCGGCGCCTCGGCGCCGGCGCCCGCCGCCTCCAGCGCGAGCAGCAGCCGCTCGAGGCCGGCGCCGAAACCGACGCCCGGTGTCGCAGGGCCGCCGATCTCCTCGACGAGGTAGTCGTAGCGGCCGCCGCCGGAGATGGTCGAGTTCTCGTTCTCCATCGGCCCGATGAACTCCCACGTCGTCCGCGAGTAGTAGTCGAGGCCGCGCACGAGCGTCGGCACGAGCGTGTAGGCGACGCCGACGGCGTCGAGATCGGCGCGGACGGCGGCGAAGTGCGCGACGCACTCCTCGCACAGCGATTCGCCGATCTTCGGCGCCTCGTCCAGTGCTCTCCGCACGGCTTCGGGCTTTGCGAGGTAGTTGTCGAACACCCGCAACGGGCTCGTGGCCGCCTTCTCCCTCGTGCCTTCGTCGAGCCGATCCGCGTGTGCGTCGAGCCACTGCTCCAGGCGCGTCAGGTACGGAAGCCGGCAGGCGCGGCAGCCGATCGAGTTCAGCTCGAGGTGGTAGTCGCTCACGCCGAGGCGGTGGAGCAGCGCGTCGTAGAGCTGCACGAGCTCCGCGTCGATCGACGGGTCGGTGGAGCCGATCGCCTCCACCGACGCCTGCCAGTGCTCGCGGTAGCGTCCCTTGCCGGGCGCGCCGTAGCGGTACATGGGCGCGATCGTGAAGAGCTTCACGGGCTGCGGGTCGCGGTGCATGCCGTGCTCCAGGTAGGCGCGGCAGATCGGCGCGGTCCCCTCGGGGCGGAGCGTCAGCGGCCGGCCGGAGCGGTCGCTGAAGCTGTACATCTCCTTCTGCACCACGTCCGAGCCCTGGCCCGACGTGCGCGCGAAGAGCGCGGTGTCCTCGAACGCGGGCGTCAGCACCTTGCGGTAGCCGTAGAGGCCGCACAGCCGCTCGATCTCGCCCGTGACCCGCTGCCACAGCGGCATCTCGGCTGGCACGACGTCATGCGTGCCGCGCGGCCGCTCGATCCTGCCGCTCATCCGCCCGGCCTGCCGGCGCGCAGGTCGGCGAGGAACGGGTTGCGCGCGAGCTCGGCGCCGAGCGTCGTCTGCGGCCCATGTCCTGGATGGACGACGGTGTCGGGCGGGTAGGTGTCCATCAGCCTGCGGATCGACGCCTCGAGCGTGCCCCAGTCGCCGCCCGGCAGGTCGGTGCGGCCGACAGAGCCGGCGAAGAGGACGTCGCCGGAGAACACCTCGCCGTCTGCCCCGTAGGCCAGGTGCGCCGGCGAGTGGCCCGGCACCGGCGTGACGGCGAATGCGATGCCCGCCGCCTCGATCGTCTCCCCGCCCGAGAGCAGGACGTCGGCTGTCGACGGGCGGATCTCGATGCCGGGCGGCGTGAAGGTCGCGGGGTGCTCGAGCAGCGCGCGCTCGCCTTCGGGGGCATACACGGGCGCATCGGTGCCCTCGGCCAGATCGGCCAGGCTCACGATGTGGTCGAAATGCCCGTGCGTGACGAGGATCGCGGCGCAGCGCGCGCCCAGTGCGGCGAGCCGCAGGCGGATCGTCGCCGCATCGCCGCTCGGATCGACGACCACCGCCTCGCGCGCGGCCGCGGAGGCGCGCACGATGTAGGTGTTCGTCTGAAGCGGCGGGAGCGGGAGCTGGTCGACGGCAAGGGCCATGGCTGCGGACGAGTCTAGCCCCGCCGCCGCGACCGCTATCCCGTCTTGCCGAGGCGCTTCTGGTACTGCCGCCAGACGACGCGATCCATGAAGTAGCTGAACGGGATGAAGACGGCCATCAGCAGCACGGTCTGCACGACCGCGGACGGGATCGACATCTTGCCGCCGCCGAGGAGCAGCACCGTGGCGAGGAAGATCGGCGCGAAGATCGCGCCGCGCTTGAGCACCCTCGGCCAGGAAGGCGGCTGCACGGGCCTCGCCGTCCGGCTGCGGGGCTTCTGCTTGGCGGACGCCCTGCCGCGGCCCGCGGCCCTGGCAGGCGGCTTGCGCGGCTTGTCCTCCGGCTCCACGGGCACCTCGTTGCCGTCTGCGTCGATATAGACGATGTCGTACTCGTGCCGCTTCTCCTTGGCGCGCCTGCGCCGCTGCTTCTCGGTGGCCATGGGACGATTATGCCCTGCGACGGAAGACGACCGACCCGCCCTCGATCACGGTGTGGACGACGTCACCGCCGAAGTGGTAGGCGAGATGGCGCCAGTCGGACGCGTCGAGCAGGACGATGTCCGCCCGGCAGCCCGGCCGGATCCGCCCGCAGCGGTCGCCGCGGTCGAGCACATGGGCGGCGTTGACGGTGGCTGCGGCGAGCGCCTCCTCAGGGGAGAGCCTCATCTGCGTGCAGGCGAGCGAGAGCGCGAGCGGGAGGCTCTCGCAGTAGGCGCTGCCGGGGTTGAAGTCGGTGGCGAGCGCGACGGCGGCGCCGGCGTCGACGAGCGCGCGCGCCGGCGGCATGGGACGGCCGAGGAAGAGCGCGCTCGCGGGCAGCAGCACGCCGACGACGCCGCTCGCGGCGAGCATCGCCACCCCCTCGGGCCCAGTCGCCTCGAGGTGGTCGACCGAACGTGCGCCGAGCTCGACGGCGAGCGGGATCGCGCCGCACTCGCTGAACTGGTCGCCGTGCAGCCGCAGCGCAAGCCCCGCGGAGCGGCATGCGACGAGGTACCGCCGCGCCTGCGCCGCGTCGAAGGAGCCGTGCTCGAGGAAGACGTCGGCCGCCTCCGCGAGCCGCGCCGCGTCCGGGAGCACGTCGGCGAGAAGGAAGTCGAGGTAGGCGTCTGCGCCGTCGAACTCGGGCGGCACCGTATGGGCGCCGAGCCAGGTCGGGACGCCGCCCGCCGCCCGCACCGCCTCGAGCTGCACGAGCTCGGTGTCGCGGTCGAGCCCGTAGCCCGACTTGCCCTCGAACGTCGTCGTGCCGTGCGCGCGCATCCAGCCGCGATGCCTCAGCGTCGCCGCCGTGAGCTCCTCCGCCGTGGCCGCGCGGGTCGCACGGACGGTCGAGAGGATGCCGCCGCCGGTCGCATGCAACTCCTCGTAGCTCGCTCCCCCCGCACGCAGAGAGAACTCGTGCACGCGGTCGCCGGCGAAGCACGGATGCGTATGGCAGTCGACGAGCCCGGGGACGGCCGAGAGCCCGCTGCCGTCGATCTCCTCCACCTCGCCCTCGAGCGCCGGCAGGTCGCGCATACGGCCGACGCCCTCGATCGCGCCGTCGCCGCAGAGGACGTAGGCGTGCTCGATCGACTCCAGGCGCCGCAGGTCGGCTCCGCGCAGCGGCGTACCCGAGCCCGCCGGAGAGGCGACCTGCGCGAGGTCGCGGACGAGCAACCGGCTCACAGCGGCGCGCTCGGCAGGTCGAGCCCGCCGGCGCGGGCGGCGTCGAGCGCCTCCTCGTAGCCGGCGTCGGCGTGCCGCATCACGCCCGTGCCCGGATCGGCTGTCAGCACGCGCTCGAGCCGCGCCGCCGCGTCGGCCGTGCCGTCGGCGAGCACGACCATACCCGCGTGGATCGAGTTCCCGATGCCGACGCCGCCGCCGTGGTGCACGCTGACCCAGGTCGCGCCCGCCGCGGTGTTGAGTAGCGCGTTGAGGATCGGCCAGTCGGCGATCGCGTCGGAGCCGTCCTGCATCGCCTCGGTCTCGCGGTAGGGGGAGGCAACCGAACCGGAGTCGAGGTGATCCCTGCCGATCACGACCGGCGCCGACACCTCGCCCACGCGGACGAGCTCGTTGATCGCGAGGCCGGCCTTCACACGGTCGCCGTAGCCGAGCCAGCAGATACGTGCCGGCAGACCCTGGAAGGCGACCTTGCCGGGAGCCATCGCAAGCCAACGCTGCAGCAGCACGTCATCGGGGAACAACGCCCGCAACGCGCGGTCGATGACGGCGATGTCTGCCGGATCGCCTGACAGCGCCGCCCAACGGAACGGGCCGATGCCGCGGCAGAACAGGGGCCGGATATAGGCCGGGACGAAGCCCGGGTATGAGAACGCTTCCTCTAGCCCACCGGCACGGGCCTCACCTCGCAGGTTGTTGCCATAGTCGAAAACGTAGCATCCCATGCGGACGAAGTCGCACATCGCGCGCACGTGAGCCACGATCGACTGCGACGCGAGCTCGAGGTACCGCTGCGGATCCCGCGCCCTGAGGCCGGCCGCCTCCTCGAACGGCACCTCGGCGGGGACGTAGCCCGTGAGCGGATCGTGGGCGGCCGTCTGATCCGTGACGAGATCGAAGCGCTCGCCGCGCGCGACGAGCTCGGGGAAGACGTCGGCGGCGTTCCCGCGCAACGCCACGGAGAGCGGTCGCCGCGCCGCCGCGGCGGCGCGGACGCGGGCCAGCGCATCGTCGAGCGTGCCGGCCTGCTCGTCGACGTAGCGGGTCGCGAGCCGGCGATCGATCGATCGCTGGTCGACGTCGACGCAGAGGATCGCCGCCCCGGCCATCGTCGCCGCGAGCGGCTGCGCGCCGCCCATGCCGCCGAGCCCCGCCGTCAAGATCGTGCGCCCGGAGAGATCGGGCGACCCGAAGTGCCGCTCGCCGGCGGCGCAGAACGTCTGGTAGGTGCCCTGCAAGATCCCCTGCGTGCCGATGTAGATCCACGAGCCCGCCGTCATCTGGCCGAACATCGTCAGCCCCGCCGCCTCGAGGCGGCGGAACTCGCTCCACGACGCCCAGGCCGGCACGAGCAGCGAGTTCGCGATGAGCACCCGCGGCGCGCCCTCGTGCGTCCGGAACACCCCCACGGGCTTGCCCGACTGCACGAGCAGCGTCTCGTCGTCCGCCAGCCGCAGCAGCGTCCGCACGATCGCGCGCAGCGCGTCGTGCGAGCGCGCCGCGCGGCCCGACCCGCCGTAGACGACGAGCTCCTGCGGATGCTCGGCCACCTCGGGATCGAGGTTGTTGAGCAGCATCCGCAGCGGCGCCTCCGTCTGCCACGAGCGCGCGCTCAGCGCCGATCCGCGAGGCGCGCGTATCGCCGACAGATCGCCGCAGAGCGCCTCCACAGCCGTGTCCACGTCCCTCATCCCCGTCCGCTCTCCTCTCCGTCGCCGCCTGTCCCGGGCGTGCCGCTCCGATCCGCGGCGCGCCGATCCTGCTCCCTGATTCGCTCACGCAGCCTCCACCAGCTCCAGGCCGTCGCGACGACGAGGAACGCCACGGCGACCGTCAGGGCGCGCACGAGATCGCCGCCCGTCAGCGCTGCCACGAGAACGAGCACGACCGCCATGGTGGCGTTCAGGATCGCCGTGTCGCGGTACGGGTGCTTCGGAATCCGCAACTCGCGCCGTTCCCGCCGGATGTGCCGCCGTGCCATCAGCCGAGCGCTCCGATCTCCGACTCGACGGCGGCGGCGAGGCTGCCGTCGCGCAGCGCAGCCGCCATGCGCTCGATGTCGGCCGAGAGCGACCTGTCCTCCCGTAGCCGCTGCGACAGCGTGCGAACGAAGGCTCGGGCGCAGGCAACCCCACGTCCCGGCTCGAGCGGGGCGAGGAACTCGACCGCCTGCGCGCCGGCGAGCAGCTCGATCGCCAACGACGCCTCGGCGTTGGCGAGAACCTGCAGCGCCTTCAACCCGGCGGCGTTGCCCATCGAGACGTGATCCTCCTGCCCGGCGCTCGTCGGGATCGAATCGACGCTGGCGGGATGGGCGAGCGCCTTGTTCTCGGACACGAGCGCCGCCGAGACGTACTGGAGGATCATGAACCCGGAGTTGATGCCACCCTCGCGCGTGAGGAAGGCGGGCAGACCGTCGGACAGGCTCGGGTTGACCATGCGCTCGACGCGCCGCTCGGAGATGCTCGCGAGCTCCGCGACGGCGATCGCGAGGCAGTCGAGCGCGAACGCGACGGGCTGGCCGTGGAAGTTGCCGTTGGAGACGATCGTGCCCTCGTCGAGGAGGACGAGCGGGTTGTCGGTGGCGGCGTTGATCTCGACGGCGACCGTGCGGCCGACGTAGTCGAGCAGGTCGCGCGACGCACCGTGCACCTGCGGCGCGCAGCGCAGCGAGTAGGCGTCCTGCACCTTGTCGCACCAGCGGTGCGACTCGATGATCGCGGAGCCCTCGAGCAGCCGGCGCACGTTCGCCGCCGACGCGAGCTGCCCCGGATGGGGCCGCGCCCTGTGGATCGCCTCCTCGAAGCTCGCGAGCGAGCCCTGCAGCGCTTCGAGCGACATGGAGCAGGCGATGTCCGCGGCGATGGCCAGCCGGCGCCCGCGCACGAGACCGAGCGCGGCCATCGCCGTCATGAACTGGGTGCCGTTGACGAGCGAGAGCCCCTCCTTCGCCGCGAGGCGCACCGGCTCGAGCCCCGCGCGCGCGAGCGCCTCGGCTCCCGGCACTCGCTCGCCGCCGACCCATGCCTCACCCTCGCCGACGAGCGGCAGCGCCAGGTGCGCGAGCGGCGCGAGGTCGCCGCTGGCGCCGACCGAGCCACGGGCGGGCACGTACGGGACGACGCCGGCGTCGAGAATCGCGAGCAGCAGCTCGACCGTCGTCACGCGCGCGCCCGAGTACCCCTTGGCGAGGGCGTTCGCGCGCAGCAACATCGCCGCGCGCACGACCTCGTCGGGATAGGGCGCGCCGACGCCGCAGGCATGGCTGCGCAGGAGGCGTAGCTGCAGCTCCTCGGCCTGGTCGTCGGGGATCGACTCGGAGACGAAGCGGCCGAAACCGGTGTTGACGCCGTAGGTGTGCTCGCCTCTGCTCTCTTCGAGCAGCGCCCGGGAGGCCGTCATCTTCTCCTTCGCCGTCGCGGAGAGCGCGACGGCGCGCCCTCCGACGGCCACGTCCCAGACGTCGTCCACGGTCAGGTCGTCGCCGGTCAGGAGCAGCGCGTCGTCCACGGAGGGCGAGTCTACGCGCGGGCGCGATGCGGAGGCGCTCCGCGCCGAAGCGCCGCCCCGCAGGAGGCGTCGACCACGGCCTAGAGCCCGAGCGCGCGCAGCCGGCGCTCGAGCACGCGGTCGTCGGGCAGCGCCTCGAGCGCGAGCGCTCCGGCCGGTGCCGCGGCCGCTTCCGGCAGCAGGCCGACGAGCTCCCCGCGCGCGACCGTGACCCCCCGTGCGGCGGCCTCCTCGCGGACGCGCGCGACGACGTCGGCGAGCGGCGCGGCGGCGACG
This sequence comes from Gaiella occulta, assembly GCF_003351045.1. Taxonomy (GTDB): domain Bacteria; phylum Actinomycetota; class Thermoleophilia; order Gaiellales; family Gaiellaceae; genus Gaiella; species Gaiella occulta. The sequence goes on along the minus strand of NZ_QQZY01000002.1, from coordinate 122,427 downwards.
TCGATGACGTTCAGCGACACCTGCACCGTGCCGGTCGAGGGGAGACGCAGCCCGAGCGCCTGCACGCCCGGCATGCCGCCGCTCGACGTGCGCACGGCCGCCGCGATCGCCCGCGCGGCGGCAAGGTCGTCCTCCGCGAGCTCGAGGTTGAAGGCGACGAGCAGCGGGCGCGCGCCGACGAGCACCGCGCCCGCGGTCGGGTGCAGCCGCGCGGGGCCGAAGTCCGGCGCGAGCTCGCCCGCGTCGACGCGTCGCTGCAGCTCGTCCGGGCCGCCGCGCCGGAAGAACGCCGGCCGGCGCCCGCCGCCGCTCTCGCCGTAGAGGAAGACGGGCAGGCCGAGCTCCCCGCCCACCCGCCGACCCACCTCGAGAGCCGCCCGTCGCGCTCGCCCCATGTCGCCGTCGAGCGGCACGAGAGGGACGACGTCGGCGGCGCCGACGCGCGGGTGGATGCCGGTGTGCTCGGTCAGGTCGACGAGCGACGCCGCGGCCGCGATGCCGGCGACGAGCGAGTCGACGAGTGCGTCGTCGTCGGCGACGAGCGTGAGCACCGAGCGGTGATGGTCGGCGTCCGAGTGCACGTCGAGCAGGTGCGCCGACCCCGAGAACGCGGCTGCGAGCGCGGCGACCACCGCGGGGTCGCGCCCCTCGGACACGTTCGGAACAGACTCGAGCGGCGTCACCTGCCCTACTCTACGAGCCGCCGTGACCCGCTACCGATCGATCGCAGCCCTGCACCGCGATCTCGCGGCCTGCCGCAGATGCGCGCAGGCCGGCTTCCCGATCGCCTCCACGCCCGTGATCGAGCGGGCCACCGACCCGCGCGCCTTTCTCCTCGGACAGGCGCCGGGGATCGTCGAGGGGGCCGAGGGGCGCCCGTGGCGGGGGCGCGCCGGCGCGACGCTCCGCCGCTGGCTCGGTCTCGACGAGGAGGCGTTCTACGCGACGTTCTACTGCGCGTCGGTCACGCGCTGCTATCCGGGACGGCCGCCGTCCGGGCGCGGCGACCGCACGCCCACGGCGGCGGAGCGCACGCTCTGCGCTCCCTGGTGGCGAGAAGAGCTGCGCCTCCTGCGCCTCCCGCTCGTGGTGACGGTCGGAGGTCTCGCCGCGCGGGCGCTCGTCGGCGCCCCGACCCTCGCGGCCTGCGTCGGCAAGAGCTTCGTCGTCGACGACGCGGTCGTGATCCCGCTGCCGCACCCGTCGGGGGCAAGCGGATGGCTCGGCGACCCGACGAACCGGGCCCGCCTCGGCAAGGCCCTCGCCCATGCCCGCCGCGAGCTCGCGCGGGCGGCCACGCCAGGGTGATCTCACACGCCCGGCAGCTCGCGGCGCGGGAACGAACGTCGCCGCGGCGGCTCGGCGCCGGCTCGTCCTCGACTACGATCGCGCCATGACCCTCGGCTCCGTCCTCGCTGAAGCCTGGGGCCTCTACACGAGGTTCTTCACCCGCTTCTTCCTCCTCGCCGCCGTCGTCTTCCTGATCACGAACCTCGCGAGCTCCGTGCTCGCGGAGTCGGTCGGCGCCAACTCGTCGCTGTCGGCGTTCCTCGTCGGCGTGGCGGCGTTCGCGGTGATCATCGTCGGCAGCTTCTGGCTGCAGGGAGCGTTCGTGCTGGCGGTGCAGGACGTCCGCGACGGCTCCTTCGACGCGACCACCGACCAGATCTTCCAGAAGGTGAAGCCGTTTCTCGGGCAGCTCGTCCTGGCCGGCTTCCTCGGAGCGCTCGGTATCGCCGCCGGCATGATCCTCCTCGTCGTCCCCGGCCTCGTGCTGCTCACCTGGTGGGCGCTGCTGTCGCCGGTGCTCGTGCTCGAGCACACCGGCGTCGGCGGCGCGTTCGCCCGCTCGCGCGAGCTCGTGCGCGGGCACGGCTGGACGGTGTTCGGCGTGATGCTGGCCACCGGCCTCCTCTCGCTCGTGGCCGACAGCGTTCTCACGGGCATCCTCGGCTTCCTCCCCGGCCTGCTCGGCCGCTGGATCGGCGGCGCGCTCTCGGGCGCGATCGTCGCGCCGTTCGGGGCGATCGCGGTCACGATCATGTACTTCAAGCTCGTGGAGCGCCGGGCGGCGGACGCGTGAGCGCCGCCGTCGCGACCGCGCCCGGCGTGAAGGAGCCCTTGCCGTGACGCTCGACCCGGAGACCGAGCAGCGCATCGACGAGCCCGTGTCGGCCGAGGCGGTGCGCGACACGCGCCTGACGCCCTCCGAGGCGATCCGCGGCATGCAGATCAAGCTGCCCGTGCGAGGCAACCGCAAGCTGCGCAGGGTGCTCGAGCGGGCCAACGGCGACCCGGTGCTGAAGGCGTGGTGGCACGTCGCGAACGTCAACGCCGTCGTGCGCATGCAGATCAACGACCACTCCTGGGTGCACATCCAGATCGTCGCGAACATCGCGTTGAAGCTGCTGCGCCAGCTCACCAAGCACGGGGTGGAGCCGTCCCTGGTGCGCGACTACGGCATGAGCGACGACGACGCCGAGGTCGTCGTCGTCCTGTCGGCGCTCATGCACTGCGTCGGCATGTCCGTGCACCGGCGCGGTCACGAGGACTTCAGCCTCTTCCTGTCCGAGCCCAAGATGCGCGAGCTGCTCGACGGCATCTACGACGAGCCCGAGCGCACCGTCGTCGTCTCCGAGGTGCTGCAGGCGATCACGAGCCACCGCTCCGACGGCGAGCCGCTCGCCCTCGAGGCGGGCATCCTGCGCGTCGCCGACGCGCTCGACATGGCCAAGGGCCGCTCGCGCATTCCGTTCGAGCGTGGCTCGGTGTCGATGCACTCGCTGTCGGCTGCCGCGATCGACGAGGTGATCATCGACGACGGCGCCGACAAGCCGGTCAGGATCGAGATCGTGATGAACAACTCCTCCGGGCTGTTCCAGGTCGACGGGCTGCTCAAGGCGAAGCTGCGAGGGTCGGGCCTCGAGCCGTACGTGGAGGTCATCGCGCACATCGACACGGAGAACGAGAAGCGGCTCGTGCCCGTGTACCGCCTCGACGCCTGACGAGCCGCCGGGCGCTACGGCCGCCCTCGCTCGGGGCGCAGCGCGGGTCTCGGCGCGGGCGCGTTGCTACGATCCCGCGCGAGCAGTGCGGGATCGTCTAATGGTAGGACGCCGGATTCTGGTTCCGGAAGTTGGGGTTCGAGTCCCTGTCCCGCAGTCTTCTCGAGCCCCCGCGAGGGGGCTCTTGTCGTTCCTTGGAATGACAACGATCGTGACGCTCTTTTCAAAGATTTTGTAAGGACTTTCATCCTCGCTTGTAGCACGTCAGCTACGGTTTCGCGAGCGAGAGACACGAGCGGCTCCCCGGCATCATGCGGAGCCGTGGCCCTGTCCCCGAGATGGAGGTCCGATCCTGAGAGCCCTTGTGACGGGCGCGTGCGCCCTGATGTTGCTCGTCGTGCCGGCCACTGCGCAGTCGCAGTCCGGTGCCGACCTCGGCGCACAGCTGACGCGCCACGTCCAGACCCTGAAGAAGGACCGGCAGGTGATCACGTTCTTCGCCCGGCACCCCTGGCTCCTCTCCGACCCGCGCTTTTCCGGCGAGGCCAGGCGGCAGCTGACACTCCACACGGCGAGCTTCGCCCGCACCCGGTCGAAGCTCGCCGCCACCCGCGCGCGGCTGCTGCGACGGAACAAGGTGCGGCAGCTCGCGTCCGTCGCACAGGCGTCGCCGCAGGAGGTGATCTGCCAGGTGTTCGGCAGCTACTGCGCGGAGGCGCTCGCGGTGTCCCGCTGCGAGTCCGGCTTCCAGACCGATGCCCAGAACGGCCAGTACCTCGGCCTGTTCCAGATGGGCGCGAGCGAACGGCGCCTCTTCGGCCACGGCCCTAGCGCCCTCGCGCAGGTGCGCGCCGCCCACCGGTACTTCGTCGCGTCCGGTCGCGACTGGAGCCCGTGGTCGTGCAAGCCGTGGAGCTGAGCTCGCACGTCCCCACGTTTCGTGCGCAAACTGCGGAGCCCGGCCGGCCGGCCGGGTTCCCAGGGCAGCGCTGACGTGGTAGGTGTCCGGTGGTGGCATGGCTTCGGCGGAGCGGTGAGCGCCTGAGGCCCCTCGACGAGGCGGCCGCGTACGCGCGCTGTCACGGCGACCGCGACGACTCGGTGCGCATCGTCAAGCTGCCGCCGCGACGCGCGCGCTACGACACGCTGCTCGCAACCGGCGAGGACATCCGCGTCGGGCTCGAGGCCCGCATCGACGCGCGCGACGCCGACGCCGGCGCACCCGCGCCTCCCGCCTGACGCCGACCCCGCCGCCCGCTCCTTGCCGCCCTGCGGAGCATCCAGCTTCGCTACACTCAGCCGCCGCAGGGCCCATTCGTCTAGTGGCCTAGGACACCGCCCTCTCACGGCGGCGGCACGGGTTCGAATCCCGTATGGGCCTTTCCTCCGCTCGACCCCGCGCGACCGGCTCGAAGCCGTGGGTCGGGCGCGTCGGAGCAGCGCCGCGGCGGCGTCAGCCGGGCGGAACGGCGCGAGAGCGCGTCAGCGGCCGGCTCGCCGCCGGAGCTGCTCGGCGAGCGCCGCCGCGAGCTCGTCGTCCGCAAGCGAGGAGAGGTCGATGTCCGGCGAGGTCATGCTCCCTCCACCGGCCGTCGTCGCATGCTCCCTGAGCCGCGCGGCCGATGGGGCGTAGGATCCGGGCGATGGAAGCCGACGAGACCCCGGCCGGCAGACCCGCGGTCACGCGCGCCGGCTTCCTGAGCGCGATCAGGCAGCGCGCCGCGGAGACGGTCGCCGGACCGCCGGCCCCTCCCCCGACCCATCCCGAGCTGCCGCCGCCGGGCGAGCTGATCGAGCCGCTGCTCAGCGACGACGACCTGCTGGCAGACATCGAGGACGCACGCGCGGAGGCCGGCCTCCATCTCTGGTGGCTCGGCCAGAGCGGCTTCCTCGTGCAGATCGACGGCGAGCACCTGCTGCTCGACCCGTATCTGTCCGACACGCCGGCCGGGACGTCCGCCGGCGCGGAGACGCCGCAGGAGCGGCTCACGCGCAACGTCATCGCGCCGGAGCGGCTCGCGTTCGTCGACGTCGTCACCTCGAGCCATGCCCACATCGACCATCTCGATCCCGGCACGCTCCCGGGCGTTCTCTCCGGCGGCGCGCAGCTCGTGTGCGCCGCAGGCACCCAGGCGCTCGCACAGGAGCGGGCCGGCAAGCCCCCCGCCGTCGCGCTCGCCGCGGGCGAGGACGCCCAGATCGGCGGCTTCCACATCACCGCGGTTCCCGCCTACCACGACGGCGCGCCCGAGGCGGTCGGCTACGTGATCCGCAACGGCCCCTTCATCCTCTACCACGCGGGCGACACCCGGCGCGTGCAGGGCATCGCCGAGGCGGTCGCCCCCCACGCCGTCGACGTCGCCCTCCTCCCCGTCAACGGCAAGCACGGCAACATGGACGGCGCCGACGCGGCACGGCTCGCCCACGAGGCCCAGGCGCGCATCGCCGTCCCCTGCCACTACGAGATGTTCCGCTCCGACACCGCGAGCCCGGTTCGGTTCATCGCCGAATGCGAGCGCCTGCGCCAGGAGTACCGCATCCTCAGCGCCGGCGAGTCGATCCTCATCGATCCGTAGGAGCTGCGGCGCACGACACGCGACGCGCCCGTGATGGAGGCCGAGGCCGGCAGCCGAGCGGCTGCGGTCAGCGTGCCGTCCAGCCGAGGTCGAGCACGAGCGGCGCGCCGGTCACGGCGCGCCCGTCCGGGCCGAGCAGGAACGCCGCCGCCGCCGCCACCTCCTCGGGCTCGAGCAGCCGCTTCACCGCCTGTGGAGCGAGCAGCACGTCCTCCAGCACGCGCTGCTCGGGCAGGCAGTGCGCCCGCGCCTGATCGGAGATCTGGGCCTCCACGAGCGGCGTCCGCACATACGCGGGGCACAACGCGGACACGCTGATCCCGCGCGACGCGCCCTCGAGCGCGAGCACCTTCACGAGCCCCAGCACGCCGTGCTTGGCCGCCACGTACCCCGCCTTGAACGGCGAGGCGACGAGCCCGTGCACCGACGCCACCGCGAGGAAGCGCCCGTCGCCGCTCTCCGCGAGCGCGGGCCAGGCCCGCTTCGCGAGCAGGAACGGGCTCGTCAGCAGCAGCGCCACGAGCGCGTCCCAGCGATCCTCCGGGAACTCCTCGACCGGCGCCACGTGCTGGAATCCCGCGTTCGCGACGACCGCGTCGAGACGACCGAACCGTGCGAGCGCCGCATCCACCACCTCGCGGTTCCCCTCGCGCGTCGTCAGGTCGGCCGCGAACGGCTCGCCCGGACCGGCCTCGTCGGGACGGAGGTCCACGGCGAGCACGCGCCAGCCGTCGCCTTGCAGCCGTTGCGCGATCGCCCGTCCGATCCCGCTCGCCGCCCCGCTGACGACCGCGACGCGCACGCCGCTCACCGCAGCAGCCGCAGCACGAGCTCGGCCACGCACACCGGCTTCTCGACGCCCTCGCACTCCACCGTCGCCGCCACGACGGCCTGGTCGCCGCCGGCGACCTCGTCGACCGAGACGACCGTGAAGCGCGCGCGGATGCGCGAGCCGGACGGCAGCGGCGCCGGGAAGCGAACACGGTTGAGCCCGTAGTTGACGGTCAGCCGGTAGCCGTCCAGGGGAAGCATGCCGGCGAGCAAGGGCACGCACAGCGACAGGGTGAGGAAGCCGTGCGCGACCGTCCTGCCGAAAGGCCCCGCGGCCGCGCGCGCCGGATCGGTGTGAATCCACTGCGGGTCGTCGGTCGCTCCCGCGAACGCGTCGATCCGCTGCTGCGAGACCTCGAGCCACGCGCTCGGACCGAGCTCGGTGCCGATCAGCTCGCGCATCGCGCTCACGCCGGACCCCAGCGTACGACGCTCGCCGCCCATGTGTAGCCGGTGCCGGCGGCGAGCAGCAGCACGAGGTCGCCGTCGACCACCTCGCCGGCGCGCACCGCGCGGTCGAGCGCGAGCAGCGGGTCGACGCCGCTCATGTGGCCGGTGTCGTCCAGGTAGGCGGCGCGCGACGGCGCGAGGCCGAGCGCGGCGACGATCTGCTCGTGCATCGACCGCTTCATGTGGATGCCGCAGAGGTACGAGACATCCTCGAGCCGGGCACCGGAGCGCGCGAGCGCCCCCTCTGCCACGGCGACGAAGTTCGGCAGCGACACCTCGTCGAGGCCGTCCTTCATCGCGGACGGATCGGCGACGTCGAGGAAGTGCCGCCGGCCGTCGACGGACGCATGCGAGGCAGGCTCGACGCTTCCCCCGGCAGGCACCTTCACCTGCAGCGCGAACGAGCCGTCGGTGATCGCGTGCGAGCCGAGCAGCAGGTTCCTGTCCGCTCCCGCCGTCAGCAGCCCTGCGACGGCGCCGTCGCCGAAGTTGAACATGAAGCGGGAGCGCGCGTTGCCGTAGTCGAGCAGGTACGACTCGCGGCAGGCGGCGACGAGCAGGATGCTGCCGAGATCCGGCTCGGCGACGAGCAGCGCACGGGCGAATCGCAGCGCCACCGGCGTCCCCATCGAGACGTTGTCGTACTCCACCGCGTATGCGTTCGCGCAGCCGAGCCGGTGCGCGATCGCCGGCGCCGCCTGCCACACCATGTAGTCCTTCCAGGTCGAGCCGTAGTAGACGACCGCGCCGACGGACGCCGGATCGACGCCGTGCTCGCCGAGCAGGCGGGACGCCGCGGCGACGGCGAGATCGCTCACGTGCTCGTCCGGCGCGGCCACGTGCTTGCCGCGCAGGCCGAACTTCTCCACGATCACCTGCTCGGGGATGGCCGCGGCCGCGCCGATCTCGGCGGCGCTGAGCCAGCGCTCGGGCAGGTAGTGGGCGGTCGCGGCGAGCCCGATTGCGCCGCTCACGCCGCCCCGCTCCGCGCGCCGATCGTGCGGGCGATGATGCTCGCGAGCTCCGCGGACACCTCGGCGGGCAGGGCGTCGCGACCCGCCCACAGGATCCAGCGCATGCCGACGAGCTCGCCGATCCCCATCAGCGCCCAGGCGAGCAGCTCGGGGTCGCCGCCCTCGATCTCGCCCGCCTCCATCGCCTGGCGCAGCCCCGCCACGTAGCCGTTGGTGAGGCGCTCGTAGTGGAGTTGCAGGATCTCGGGCGAGACGAACTCGGCCTGGCGGATGATGCGATACAGCGCGGGATGCTCCGCGGTGAAGTGGAAGAACGCGGCGAAGCCGAGCTGCTCCTTCTCGGCGCGCGTCGCTCCCTGCTCCGCGGCCTCGGTCATCGCCTGCCGCACGCGATGGTTCAGGTCGAGCACGAGCTCGTCGAAGATCCCCTTCTTCCCGGTGAAGTAGAGGTAGAAGGTTCCCTGTCCCACGCCCGCCGCCTCGGTGATCTTCACGATCGACGCGTCGTGGTAGCCGAGATCGGCGAACACGTCCTCCGCCGCCTCGAGCAGGCGCTGGCGCGTGCGCTCCCCCCGCGCTGACAGCGGCCTCCCGTCCGCGCCCGTGATCGTCCCGGTCACCGAGCCTCCTCCCGCGCCGCGAGCGAGCGCAGATCGTCCTTCGACACCTTGTCCGTCCCCGAGCGTGGCAGCGCCTCCACGAACCGCACCGCCCGCGGCACCTTGAAGCGCGCGAGGCGGCCCCGGCAATGGGCGAGGAGATCGTCCTCGTTCGCGTCCCGCCCGGGCACGAGCGCCACGAACGCGAGGCACGCCTCGCCCCAGCGCTCGTCGGGCACGCCGATCACGGCCGCCTCCGCCACGGCCGGGTGGGCATGCAGGACATCCTCGATCTCGGCGGGGTACACGTTCTCGCCGCCGGAGATGATCATGTCCTTGCTGCGGCCGACGATGCGGTAGTAGCCCTCGGCGTCCCTCTCGGCCAGATCGCCGGTGAGCAGCCAGCCGTCCGCGAACGCCGCCGCCGTCGCCCCCGGATCGCGCCAGTAGCCGGCGAACACGTTCGGGCCGCGCACGACGAGCTCCCCCGTGCCGGCTCCCTCCAGCAAGGCGCCCGTGTCGGGATCGCGCAGCGCCACGTCGACGTGCGGATACGGCTTGCCGGCGAAACCGAGCTTGCGCGCCGCATCCTCGGGCGGCAGGCAGAGCACGTTCGGCGCCGCCTCGGTGAGCCCGTAGCCCTGGACGATCTCGACACCGCGGTCGCGCCACCTCTCGAGCAGCGGCTCCGGCATCGGCGCGCCCCCGACGACCGCCAGGCGCAGGCTCGAGAGGTCGGCTTCGTCGAAACGCGGATCCTGCGCCAGGAACAGGTACGTCGCCGGCACGCCCATCATCGTCGTCACGCGACGCTCCTCGATGAGCCGGAGCGTGCATTCCGGCGCGAACGACGGCTCGAGCACGACCGTGGCGCCTTTCCACCAGGCGAGCAGCGGCTGCACGTTCCAGCCGCCGACGTGGAACTGCGGAAGCACCTGCAGGACGACGTCGGTGTCGCGCAGACCGCTCGTGCGGTCGAACGAGAGGTTCGTCCAGAAGCAGTTCGCGTGTGTGAGGACGGCCCCCTTGGGCTTCCCGGTCGTGCCCGACGTGTACACGAGCAGCAGCGCGTCGTCGTCCTCGGCGACGTCCTGCACGTCGCCGTCGCGCTCGAGCGCCGCATCGCCGATCCGCTCCACGGGCACGGCCGTCCCCGTCCGGCGCGCGAGCCCGTCGTGCTCCGCCGACACGAGCAGCAGGGACGGCTGCGCATCCTCGAGCTGGTAGGCGAGCTCGGCCGGCGACAGCCGCCACGAGAGCGGCTGCAGCGCCACGCCGAGGCGCGCGCAGGCGAAGAGGACGGCGACGTGATCGGGCGAGGTCGCGGTGAGCGTGGCGAGCCGGTCGCCGCGACGCAGCCCGCGGGCGGCGAGCCCGGCGGCGACGCGGCGCGTGCGGGCGTCGAGCTCCGCGTACGTGATGCGGCCGCCGAGGAACTCGACCGCGACCCGGCGCGGCGAGTTGCGCGCCCTGTCTGCCAGCCAGCGCCCGATCGTGAGCTGCGCCCCCATCAGCTGCGATCCTCCAGGAACGAGACGACGGAGGCGACGAAGGCCTCGGGCTGCTCCCAGAAGAAGAGGTGACCGGCTCCTTCGAAGATCTCGAGTCGCGCTGCGGGGATGAGACCGGCGAGCAGCTCGCCGTTGCGCACGTCGACGACACGGTCAGCCGTGCCGTGCTGGACGAGCGTCGGCGCCGAGAGCGCGCCGAGGCGTCCGTAGGCGTCGAACGACGCTGCGGCTGCCGCCTGCGCCGCCCACGCGGCCGGATTCTGCGGCGCGGCGAGGCGAAGCGCGACGATCCGCTCTGCGAGCTCGGGCCGTCTTGCCGGGGTCGCCGGCGCGAGAGCGTTCTCGACGAAGCGGCGCAGCGCCACCTCGGGTGCGAGCGACGGGGCCTCCTCGACGAGGCGCAGCGTCTCCTGCGGGAGCGGGTGCGCGTTCGGCCCACCCGGCGTCGTACAGGCGAGCACGAGCCGGTCGACCCGCTCGGGATGGGCGAGCGCGAGCTCCTGCGCGACCATGCCGCCGAGGCTCGTGCCGAGCAGGTGCGCACGCTCGAGCCCCGCCTCGTCCATCACCTGCACGACGTCGGCCGCCATCTCCGCGGCCGTGTACGGCCCGGGGGGCGCATCGCTCGCTCCGATGCCCCGGTTGTCGAGCAGGACGACGCCGAAGCGGCGGGCGAGCTCGTCCGCGACCGGCTCCCAGCCCCAGCGCCCGTAGCCGAGGCCGTGCACGAGCACGAGCGGCGTCCCCCTGCCGCGGCGCTCCCACGCGATGTGGATGCTCACGATCCCGCCTCCGGCTGCGCCCGGCGCGTCCACAGGCCGCGCAGCCGCAGCGGCAGGCCGCCGAGCCCGCCCGGGACGAAGAAGACGACCGCGACGAACAGCGCGCCGAGCAGGAAGAGGGGCTCCGAGAGCGGCACCCGCAGCACGTCGGGCAGACCCTGCACCGCGGAGGAGCCGCCGAGCGAGCCGAGCCGCTGGTCGAGCAGCGTGTAGAGGAACCCTCCGATCATCGCGCCGTAGCGCGTGCCGGCGCCGCCGAGCACCACCATCACGAGCAGCGAGAGGGTGAAGTTCGCCGTCGTCACCTCCGGGGTGGCGCCGCCGATCAGCAGCAGCCACACGACCCCGCCGGCGCTGGCGAGGAACGACGCGAGCACGAAGGCGGCGAGCTTGAACGGGAACGGCCGCAGCCCGATCACTTCGACGCGCCGCTCGTTCTCGCGAATCGCCCGCCAGACGTGACCGGCGGACGAGCCGACGGCGAGCCGCACGACGACGAACACCGCGGCTGCGTAGCCGAGCGCCAGCCAGTAGAGGTTCTTCGTGTTGAGGACGCCGACGAAGACGTCGGGCACGTGGTCGAAGGCGAGCCCGATACCCTCCTCGCCGCCTGTCCAGCCGTACGGGTTCTTCTGCACGAGCACCGTGCCCGCCTGGGCGAACGCGAGCGTCACCATCGCGAAGGCGATGCCTCCCACGCGCAGGCTCACGGCGCCGAGCACGAGCGGCAGCGCGAGCGCGACGAAGGCGACGAACGCGAGCGTCGGCCACAGGCCCCACTCCCATTTCGTCAGCGCGATCGCGGTCGCGTAGACGCCGACGGCGACGTAGAGCGCGTGTCCGAACGAGAGCAGGCCGGTGAACCCGAACAGCAGGTCGTAGCTGAGCGCGACCCCCGCGAAGACGAAGCAGAGCGCGAGCAGCTGCAGCGTGCCCGGGCTGTCGAGCGGCCCCGTGAAGACGACCGGGACGTCGATCGCAAGCGCCGGCGCGAGGGCGAGCAGGAGGAGCGCGGTCGCCGCGGGACCGATCCGGCGCATGCGGCTCAATGCGCCACCTTCGGCGCGAGCCCGCCCGGCCGCACGAGCAGCACGGCGGCGAGGAGGAGGACGACCGCGAGATCCCCGGTGCCGCTCGATGCGTAGAAGTTCGCGTACTGCTGGAGCAGGCCGACCGCGACGGCGGCGATCGCCGAGCCGCCGATCGAGCCGAACCCGCCGATGACGACGACGATGAACGCGAAGATCAGCAGCGCGGTGCCGCGGCTCGGGTCGACCGAGCCGTAGTAGACGCCGGAGAGCACGCCGGCAAGCGCCGCGAGCGCGCCGCCGAGCGCGAACACGAGCGTGAACGCCCGGCGCACGTCGATTCCGAGCGCAGTCACCATCGCGCGGTTCTCGACGCCGGCGCGGATGACGAGGCCGAAGCGCGTCCGGCGCAGGAAGGCCGTCAGCGCCGCGAGCACGACCGCCGCCGCCGCGATCTCGACGAAGCGGTCGTTCGGGATGTTCGCACCCAGCACCGTCGTCGTGTCGACCATCCAGGCGGGCACCGGGAACGGCCGCGCGTCGTTGCCCCAGGTGCCCTGCACGAGCGCCCCGAGCGCAAGAGCGAGGCCCACCGTGACCAGCACCTGCTCGATGGGCCGCCGGTAGAGCGGCCGGATGAAGACGAGCTCGACGAGCGCCGCGAGCACCGCGCCGACGAGGAGGCCGAAAGCGCCTCCCGCCACGAGCCTGGCGCCGGCGGCGCCGCCGACGTGTCCCGCCGTCCACCAGGCCGCGTAGGCCCCCACGGTGATGAACGCGCCGTGGGCGAAGTTGAGCACGCCCATCAGCCCGTAGATGAGCGACAGGCCGGAGGCGACGAGGAAGTACATCGCGCCGAGGCCCAGCCCCGTGATCGTGAGGAGCACGAAGGTGCTCATGCCGCGGGCCGCCCTTCGCCGTGCACGCCGAGCAGCTGCCGCACGCGCGCGTGGTCGGCCAGCAGCTCCTCGGCGACGCCCTCGTAGACGACGCGTCCGCCGTCGAGCACGACCACGTGGCGGGCGAGCCGCTGCACGACGCCGAGGTTCTGCTCCACGAGCAGCACCGTCGTCAGCTGCGCCGCCCGCTCGAGCGCACTCGCGACCTCGCTCACGAGCAGCGGCGACAGCCCCTTCGTCGGCTCGTCCACGAGCAGCACGCGGTTGTCGTTGAGCAGCGCGCGGGCGATCGCGACCATCTGCTGCTGCCCGCCCGAGAGCGTGCCCGCGCGCTGCGCGCCGCGCCGGCGCAGATCCGGGAAGAGGTCGTAGACGAGCTCGTAGCGCGGGTCGCGGCCTCGCTCGGCGAGCCGCAGGTTCTCGTCCACGGTGAGCCCGGCGAAGACGTCGCGATCCTCGGGCACGTACCCGACGCCGCGCCGCACGATAGCGTGCGTCGCCAGTCGCGTGACGTCGTCGCCGGCGAGCGCGACCGTGCCCCGCGAGCGGGGCACGAGCCCGAGCATCGCGCGCAGCGTCGTCGTCTTGCCGACGCCGTTGCGCCCGAGCAGCGCGGTGACGCCGCCCGCGGCGACGTCGAAGGACACTCCCTGCAGGACGTGCGACTCGCCCAGGTAGGTGTGCAGATCGGAGACGGAGAGGGCGGATGCCGGGCTCACAGCGGCTCTCCCAGGTAGGCCGTCTGCACCGTCTCGTTCGCCATCACGGCGTCCGGGGCGTCGAAGGCGAGCAGCGCGCCGTGGTGCATGACCGCGATCCGCTCGGCGAGGCCGACCACGACCTCCATGCGGTGCTCGACCATCAGCACCGTCTTGCCCTCCTCGCGGTGCACCGACGCGATCAGCGCGACGAGGTCGTCGACGTCCTCGAACGAGACGCCGGCCATCGGCTCGTCGAGCAGGATCACGCGGGGCTCGCCGGCGAGCAGCATCGCGAGCTCGAGCTTGCGCTTGTCGCCGTGGGAGAGCATCCCCGCCGGGGTCGCGACGCGGTCGGCGAGGCCCACCCGCGCGAGCGCCCATGCGGCGCGGTCGAGCGCCGGGCGGAAGCGGCGGGCACGGCGCCGCAGGCTGAAGGCGCCGCCGAGCCGCGCCTCGGCCGCGAGACGGACGTTCTCGCCCACGTCGAGCAGCGGGAAGACGCTCGACACCTGGAACGTGCGCCCGAGTCCCGCCTGCGTGCGCCGGAACGGCGGCTCGCCGGTGATGTCCCGCCCGTCGAGCTCCACGGTTCCGGCCGTCGGGTGCGCCAGTCCGGAGAGGAGGTTGAAGAGCGTGGTCTTGCCCGCCCCGTTCGGCCCGATGATGCCGACGAACTCGCCCTCCCGCACCTCGAGCGAGACATCGGCGACGATGCGCGCGCCGCCGATGTCGAGCCCGAGGTCACGGGTGGCGAGGATCGGAGTCACGGTGGCCACGATCCTGCGTCGTCCGGCCGGTCGCCGCTACTTCTTCTCCGGCGGCGCCGTGTACTTCGCGCGCAGCGACTTGAGCACGACCGGGACGTACTTGCCGTCCTTCTGGGTCAGCTTGACCTGGAACATCGGCTGCAGCATCGCATGATCCGACGCGCGGATCGTCTGCTGCCCCTTGGGCCCGGTGAAGCTCCAGCCCTCGAGCGCCGCGATCATCCTGTCGACGTCGGTGGCGGAGCCCTTTTCGAGCGCCCGCACGATCATCTGGCCGGCGACGAACCCGTCCGGCGTGAACAGGTCGGGCACCTGGTTGCGCTTCCTCATGGATCTGACGAGGTAGTCGTTGACCTTGTTCTTCGGCGCCGTGTAGACGTAGTGCGAGAGGAACGAGATCTGCGACGCGACCAGGCCGAACGTCGCGTAGGTGGCCCGTTCGGCAAGGCCGGTGACGACCTTGTCCGTCGCCGCGAAGATGCCCTGCTGCTCGAGCGCCCGCCACATCGCGGGGGCGGTGGTGCCGGCCCACGCGACGAAGAGGAGATCGGTCTTCTGCTGCTTCACCTGCTGGGCGAAGGGCGTGAAGTCCTGCGCCGACAGCGGCACCAGCACGCGGCTCACCTTCTGGCCGCCGAGGTTCCCCATGACCTGGTTGACGGCGAGGAAGTTGCCGAGGCCGAACGCCGAGTCCTGGGCGAACACGGTCACGTTCTTCCCGACGCCGCCGCCGAGGTACGAGCTCGCGGCGAGCACGTCCTGGTAGCTCTGACGACCCGACCGGAACGTGTACCTGTTGATCCCCGTGAGCGCGTCCGTCGCGGCCGGGCCGGAGATGTAGAGGATCTGATTCTGCGCGGCGAGCGGCGCGAGCTGCAGTGCGACGCCCGACGACACGGTGCCGGCGAGGATCTTGTAGCCCTTCCCGATCAGGTCCTTCGCCGCCGAGACGGCCTTGGCCGGATCACCGGCATCGTCGACGAGCGTGAGCTCGATCGGGCGGCCGCCGACCGCGTTGGTGCCCCTGGTCGCGTACGCGAGCCCGTAGCGGAGCCCCTGGATGTACTCGGCGCCGTAGGCGGCGAGGAATCCCGTTCTCGAATAGATGATGCCGACCTTGACCGGTTCGGCCGTGGACGTGGTCCGAGCCGCCTGCGCGGTCGCGCCGACGCCGGCGAGAAGCGCGAGCGCTGCGACGAGCCCCACGATCTTGTGCCACCGCTGCATGTGCCCTCCGTTGGACGTGCGGGTCAACCTGAGACCCGATTCAGGTCTCTTATAACAGGGTCGCGGACGATGTCAAGAGGGCGGCGCGCGAACAGGCCGTCGCGGAGCCGGTGGGCGGGCTCCGCCGACTCGAACCTCCCGACCTCGCCGGTCGCCCCGCGACGGCGGGCCCGGTCGCGCAGACCGGCCCGAGCAGGTGGCGGATCTCGCGCGCGAGATCCGCGAGCTCGTGCGCCGGCGAGCCTAGAACGGAGCCTCCGACACGACGAGGAAGCAGCGCGCCGTGGCCACGGTGTCGGAGGCTGCTACGACAGCTCCGCCTCGAGCGGCGCCGTGTCGAGCGGGTCGTAGCCGAGCCGCGTCGCGATCTCCTCGCTCGACGGCCGCGTACCCTCCCGGAACAGCCCGCGCAGCAGGTCGCCGGTCTCCGGGCGCCGCCACCACTCGTGCCCGATCGCCGCACGCAGGTGGCGGCGCACCTGCGCCGAGCGCACCCAGGCGCGCAGGTAGTCGGCCGCGTAGAAGCCGGCGTCCATGTCGGCGAGAAAGCCCTCGGCGCGGTAGCGTATTCCCGTCGCCGCGGTGAGCTTCTCCGCGTACCCGGCGGGCGTGCCGCCGTCGTAGGCGAAGCGGCGCCAGAAGTCGAGCTCGAAGCCGAGCTTCGCGCTGTAGCGCCGGAACAGCAGCGCGTGGAGGAAGACCGTCGCCTCCGCGTGCTCGCGCGCCCGGGCGTCGCAGAGACCGAAGTGCAGCGCATGCCACCCGGGCTCCCGGGCGACCGACTCGACGAGGAACGAGTAGACCTCGGTGAGCGCGTGATCGCGGGCGAGAAGGCGGAAGGTCAGCGGCAGCGACGGATCGCAGCCCGCGTAGTGCAGCGCATGGCCCGCCTCGTGGAGGAAGGAGGCGTAGTCGTGCAGACCCCCCTGGGAGCGCGTGATCAGGTGCACGACCCTCGGCGGATCCGACGCGATCACGCACGCGCGCGGCGACTTCTGCGGGCGGTCGTCCAGATCGAGCCGGATCCCGCTCTCGCGCTCGATGTCGAAGCCGAGCGACCGCAACGTCGCGACGCAGACCGGCAGCGAGAGCTCCTTCGTGTAGGTGTCCTCGAGCGTCGACAGACGCCGCAGCCACGCCGCGTGCGCCGAGGTCGGCACGTCGTCCCGCTCGGGGCCGAGCAGGCGCTCGAACCAGGTCGTGCGTATCCGCTCGAACGCGGGCGTCGTACGCACACGGGCCGCGTCGACCGCGTCCGCGAGCGCCTGCAGCGAGATCTGCTTCTCCTCGCCGCTGCGGCGCACGGGATCGGGCTGCCCGGAGAGCTCGGCGTCGAGCTCCTCCCGCGCGGCGAGCAGGGCGCGGCGATCCTCGTTGAGGCGTGCGGAGGCCTCGAGCTGGAGCGTTCCGAGCGCGTCGCGGTCGGCGTAGTCCGGCGTCGTCGCAAGCAGCGCCTGCGCCGTCCGCAGCGGAATCCGCGCCCCCCGCCAGGGGATGCGCACGGCGAGCAGCCCGTTCTCGAGCGCGTCGCCGCGCTCCGCGAGCGCCGCCGCCACGATCCCGCCCTCGCAGGCCGCGCGCAGCCGGTGCAGCCGCTCCGCCGGCCCGGGCGGGGCCCTGTCCTCGTGCGCGCGCAGCGCCTCGAGCTGGGCGCGCGTGAACAGATCCGCGTAGCGGGCCACGACGGCGGCCTGCTCGGAAACCTCCTTCTCCCCCACGCGCACCGCCCGCGCCTCCTCGGCGCGGTCGCGCAGGTACCGGCCGAGCCGCTCCTCGAACGCGTCGGGCGCCAGCGTCCCGGTCACGCGACGGCGGCCCCCGCGCGTATCCGGGCGAGCGCGACGTCCCGCCCGAGCAGCTCGAGGCTCTCGTAGAGCCCGGGCGAGATGCGCGAGCCGGTGACGGCCACCCTGATCGGGCCGAACACCGTGCGCGGCTTCTCCCCGAGATCCTCGCAGAGCCCCTTCAGCGCAGCCTCGATCTCCGCGGCGTTCCACTCGGCCACCCCGTCGAGCGCCTTCTCCGCGGCGCGGAGAAGGCGCTCGTCGAGGAGCGACGGGTCGGGCTCGACGTCGTGGAAGAGGAAGCCGGCGAAGTCGGGGAACTCGCCCAGCCGCCCGATCTTCTCCTGCACGAGCGGCGCGGCCGCACGCACGCGCGACTCGTCCCAGTCGATGCCCCGCTCGCGCAGGAAGGCGACGAGCGCGCCGGCGTAGGCGTCGACGGGCATCTCCCTCAGGTAGACGCCGTTCATCCAGTCGAGCTTGGCGTAGTCGAACGTCGCGGGGCTGACGCCGACCCGCTCCAGCGTGAAGCGCTCGATCAGCTCGTCGCGGGACATGATCGTCGTCTCGCCGTCGGGCGCCCATCCGAGCAGCGCGAGGAAGTTCATCAGCGCCGGCGCCACGTAGCCGGCGGCGCGGAACTCGTCGACCGAGACCGCGCCGTGGCGCTTGGAGAGCTTCCTGCCGTCCTCTCCGTTCACGTTCGGCACATGGGCGTAGACGGGCGGCTCGGCACCGAGCGCCCGCAGCACGACGATCTGCTTCGGCGTGTTCGAGACGTGATCGTCGCCCCGGATGACATGGGTGATGCCGTCGACCCAGTCGTCGACCGGCGAGGCGAAGTTGTAGACGGGTCGGCCGTCCGAGCGCAGGATGACCATGTCCTCGAGCTCGGCGGCGGGGAACTCGATGTGGCCCTTGACGGCGTCGTCCCAGTCGATCACGCCCTCCCTCGGCATGCGGATCCGGACCGCGCCGCCGTCCTCGTACGCCTTGCCCTCGGCGACGAGCCGGGCCGCCTCGGCGCGGCAGCGCTCCGCCCCGTCGAGCTGGAAGCGGGTGGCGCCGTCCCACTCGATCCCGAGCCAGCGCAGGGAGCGCTCGATCTGCTCCACCGACTCCGCCACCTCGCGGCTCGTGTCGGTGTTCTCGATGCGCAGCAGGCACTCGCCGCCGCGTCCGCGCGCATAGAGCCAGTTGAACAGGAACGTCCGCACCCCGCCGATATGGAGGAAGCCGGTCGGGCTCGGGGCCATGCGCACGCGGACGCTCATCGCCGGGCCATCGTAGTCACGCCGCGGCGGCGACAGCCGCCTGCGGCGCGCGCATCGCCCGCACCGACGGGACCGACGCGATCACCGCCGTGGCCACGACGAAGACCGCGACCGCGAGCCAGAGCGTCGCGTCGACGCCGGCGACGACCGCGACCGGCCCGACGAACGCCATCCCCAACGGGATCAGCACGAACGAGCCGAGCGCGTCGTACGAGCTCACGCGCGACTGCGCGTGCTCCGGGATCTCGCGCTGGAAGACGGTGAACCACAGGGTCATGTGCACCGACAGGCCGACGCCGCTTGCGACGTTCACCGCGGCTATCAGCCACGGCGGCCAGCCGAGCGCGAGCCCGACGAGCGGCAGCGTCATCGGCATGGGCGCGAGCACGGAAGCGAGCAGCGGCCGCGCCGGCCGGTAGCGCAGTGCGACGACGCCGCCGAGCACCGCGCCGACGCCGCCCGCGCTGAGGATGAGCGCCCACGCGCCGGCGCCGCCGAGCTCCCGGTTGGCGATCTCCGGCCCGAGGACGGCCCAGCAGCCGACGTAGAACATGTTCGAGAGCCCGAACACGCCCACGGTCGACCAGAGCCAGCTGTGCGACCGGAACTCCCTCCACCCGTCGCGCAGCTCGCGCAGGTAGGTCGTGCGCACGAGCGCCGCGGCGCGCGGGGTGACCCGGATACGCGCGAGCAGCGCCGCGCAGACGACGAACGAGGCGGCGTCGACGCCGAGCGCGACGCCCGGGCTCGCGAGCGCCACGAGAACGCCGCCGGAGGCCGGGCCGAGCACGCCGACGAGGTTCCGCGACATCCCCTGCATGGCGTTCGCCTCCTGGAGGCGCGGTGCGCTGACCGTCTGCGGCACGAGCCCGACCTCGGCCGGAACGACCATGCCCGCGCCGACTCCGTAGACGGCCTGCAGAGCCACGAGCCACGCGAGCGAGGAGCCGCCCGTGAGGACGACCGCCGCCGTCGCCGCCTGTGCCGCCCCTTGCAGGAGCGACGCGCCGACGAGGACGAGGTTGCGCGGCATGCGGTCGGAGAGAACGCCGCCGAAGATGAGCACGACCGCCTCGACCGCCTGCCGCACGCCCAGCACGACCCCGAGATCCGTCACCGAGCCCGCGTCGAGGACGGCGAACGCGAGCGCGATGGAGGCGAGCCGGTCTCCGATCGTCGTGATCGTCGTGCCGGCGAAGAGCAGGCGGAAGTCGCGCTCCTGCAGCGGACCGAGCCTTACGCGAAGCGGCACACCCATCGCCGGGTAGCGTACGCCGATGCTCTTCGGCGCTCACGTCTCGTCCTCCGGGGGAATCTCCAGGGCGATCGACCGCGCCGAAGCGCTCGGCTGCGACGCGGTGCAGGTGTTCACCCAGAGCCCGCGCATGTGGCGCCCGACGGAGCACGCTCCGGACGAGGCGGCGCGCTTTCGCGCGCGCCGCGAGGAGGCGGGCATCGGCGCCGTCGTCTGTCACGCGCTCTACCTCGTCAACCTCGCGAGCCCCGACGCCGCCGTCTACGACAAGTCCGTGGCCGCGATGCGCGCCTCGCTCGAGGCGGCCGCCGCGATCGGCGCGGAGGGCGTCGTCTTCCACGTCGGCTCCCACCTCGGCTCCGGCTTCGAGGCGGGGCTCGAGCGCGCCGTGCCGGCCCTGCGCGGGCTGCTCGAGCTGACCGGCGACGATCTGTGGCTCCTGATGGAGAACTCCGCCGGCGCCGGCGGCACGATCGGCCGTTCCACGGACGAGCTCGCCGCGCTCTTCGAGGCGCTCGACCGCCACCCCCGGCTCGGCGTCTGCCTCGACTCGTGCCACTGGTACGTCTCCGGCGTCGACGTCACCGCCGCAGCGGCGCTGGACGCCGCCGTCGCCGATCTCGACGCGCGCATCGGGCTCGACCGGCTGCGCTGCCTGCACGTCAACGACACGAAGGCCGAGCTCGGCTCGAACCGCGACCGCCACGCCTCGATCGGCCTCGGGCTGATGGGCGAGCACCTCGGCGTCTTCCTCGCGCATCCCGCCTTCCAGGGACTGCCCGCGATTCTCGAGACACCCGGGCCCGACGGGAACGGGCCGGATGCCGGCGAGGTGCGGCTGCTGCGCGAGCTGCACGCGCGCTTTGCCGGCGCCTGACGAGGCCCTCGCGCGCTCGCGGGAGACGCGCCCTACGGGCGGTCGTCGACGTGCGCGAACACGCGGAAGCTCGGGCTCGCCAGCGGCAGCTCGAAGAACTCGGGATTGCGGCAGCCGATCTCGTCGCTGCGCTGCTCGTAGCAGGACGACACCTCGATCCTGCACATCGGCAGCGGCGCTCGCCGCGCCATCACGCCGCCGAAGCCGCCGCGGCGGTGCTCTGACGCCCGCAGCAGGTCGAGATCGATCTCGACGTCGAACACCCGCTGCATGCACCCCATGTAGGTGTGCCCGAAGGCCTCGTACGCGTAGACGAACGGGCACGAGCGCTCGATGCAGGCGCCCGGATGGACGACCTTGTCGCAGTGCACCTCGCAGCGCCGGCACTGCAGCTCGTCCTGCGGGCGCAGCGGCAGCTCGGTCGGCGGGGCGGCCTGCTCGGTCATGCGAGGGATGGTGGCAGCATGCGCGCACCCTGCGCAAGACTTGACAGCGCGGCAGTTTTCAGGCAGCGGCGACGGTCGCTCATGCCTCGCGGCGCCACCGCTCGACCAGCCGCAGGACATCGCTCGGCGTGAACGCCTGCGCGTCCGGCTCGAGCTCGCCCTCGTCGTCGGCTGCGAACCACAGCGCCTGGATCGTGCGCAGGCCGAGCGCCTGCGCGCCGCCGACGTCCTCGCGCAGCCGATCCCCGACCATGACCGCCTCCTCCGGCTCGACGCCGAGATCGGCGAGCGCGCGCTCGAAGATCGCCGCGTGCGGCTTGCGCCGCCCGACCTCGGCCGACAGCGCGACGGCGTCGAGGCGCTCGAGGAGCCCCATCTCGCCGAGCAGGTCGCGCACGAGCGCCGGCGGGTCGAACAGGTTCGAGACGAGACCGACGCGAAGGCCACGTGCGCGGAGCGCGTCGAGCAGCGCGGGCACCGACGCCTCGAGCCTGTGCGCGGGACGCCACACGCGCTGCTCGGCCGCGAGAAAGCGCGCCACGGACGCGCTCTCGATCCCCGCTGCCCCCGCATCCGCGAGCAGATCCGCCACCGCTTGACCGTAGTCGACCTCGAGCTCGCGCGGAGCGAGCAGCTCGGGAAGCAGACGCTCCTCGTAGGCGCGCGTGAAGGCCTCGCGGCCGGGAGCGCCGCGACCGAAGGCCTCGAGGCCACGGCGGTGTCCCTCGACGAGCAGCTCGTGGTCGTACTCCCACGCGGCGAGCGTGTTACCCCAGTCGAAGAGAACAGCGCGGATCACGGGGCGGGTAGGGTAGCGCGAGCCTCGTGGTACGCAGGATCCTCATCTCCGGACTGGCTCTCGCGCCCGTCGTCGTCGCGCTCCATTCCCTGACGGAGCTCGGCGACACGACCCTGTTCCTGCTGTCGGCGCTCGCCCTCATCCCTCTCGCCTGGCTCATCGGCGAGGCGACCGAGCACGCCGCCGAGCACACGGGGCCGGGCGTCGGCGGCTTCCTCAACGCCACGTTCGGGAACGCGCCGGAGCTGATCATCGCGCTCATCGCGGTGAACGAGGGGCTGACGGAGGTCGTACGCGGCTCGCTCACCGGCTCCGTCGTCGGTAACCTGCTGCTCGTGCTCGGGTTCTCGCTCGTCGCCGGCGGGCGCGGCGAGATCGAGCGCTGGTCGAGCTTCATGTCGCTCGGGGCCATCGCGCTCGCGCTCGCGCTCTTCCTCGTGCCGGCGATACCGAGCTGGGACGGCAATCCCGACCGCCGGCAGATCGCCGACCTGTCCGTGCCGGTCGCCGTCGTCCTGCTCGTCGTCTACCTCGTGGCGACGGTGTACTCGCTGCGACGCCACCGCATCGTCCACGTCTCGAGCGACGAGGAGATCGAGGGCTGGTCGTTGCGTCTCTCGCTCGGAGTGCTCGGCGTCGCGACCGTCGCCACCGCGCTCGTGGCCGAGACCCTCGTCGGCTCGCTCACGGAGTTCTCCCGTCAGGCCGGGCTGTCCGACTTCTTCGTGGCGGCGGTGATCGTGGCGATCGTGGGCAACGCGGCCGAGCACGGAGGAGCGGTGATCGTCGCCTACCGGGGCAAGATCAAGCTCGCGGCCGAGATCGCGCTCGCCTCGGCGGCACAGGTCGCGGTGTTCCTCATCCCGGCGGTCGCCCTGCTCTCGTGGCTGATCGACCCGCTCGCGCTCGGGTTCCGTCAGGTCGAGGTGGCGGCGCTCGCGGCGGCGCTCGCGGTCGTCGCCGTGGCGACCGCGGGCGGGAAGTCCTCGCGCCTGCGTGGCGGCACCCTCGTCCTCGCCTACGTCGGCATCGCGATCGCGTTCCTCGTCGCCGGCGACCGGCCCGGCTAGCCGAACGTCGCCGGCTCGCGCGTCAGCGGGTACGTCGCGAGGTAGAGCTTCGTCACCGCGCCGGCGCCGTCACGGACGGCGCGCAGCAGCTCCCCGCGCTCGCGGCCCTCGACGACACGCCAGCGGTCGGGCCCGTCGGGCTCCAGCCAGGAGACGCCGCTCCCCGGGGCGGCGCCGACGAGCTCGGCGCGGAAGCGTCCGCCCCGTACCGACAGCACGATCTCCTCGCCTTCCGTCCACCAGCGCCCGAGCAGCGGCGCGAGCTCCGGCGGCGCGCCGCCGTCCGGCTGCCAGCGGTCGGGACGGCGCGGCAGCGCCTCGAGCGCCGCTTCCGCCAGATCGAGGGCGAGCGCCTCGGGTGCCGCCCCCGCGCCGGTGTTGGTGAGCACCGCCGCCCCCGTCCGCTCCACGCGCTGCACGCAGAGGCCCGCGAGGAAGCCCGGCATCGCTCCCCCGTGGCCGGCGTACACGCGCTCGCCACGACGGTACAGCGCGAGGCCGAGGCCCCAGCCGGCGCTCCAGCGCTCCTCGTCCACCATCGCCTGCACGCGGGTCATCTCGTCGAGCGCCGCCCGCGGCAGCACGGCGTCGTCGCCGTCGGCGAGGAACATGCCCCAGCGTGCGAGGTCGCGCGCGGTCGACCACAGCCAGCCGGCGGCCCCGGTCGACTCCGTCACCGCGGGATCGGCCTCGATGCGGACCCCGTCCGCGTACGGCTCGACGAAGTAGGGGGTCGCCTTCGGCTCCGCGGGCTCGAGCGACGTGCGCTCGAGCCCGAGAGGGTGGAGCACGCGACCGCGCAGGATCTCCGCGTAGCCCGCGCCGCCCGTGCGCATCACGATCTCGCCGAGCAGCGCGAACACGAGGTTCGAGTAGTGCCAGCGCTCGCCCGGGCGCAGCACGAGCTCCGCGCCGTCGAGGCCCGCGATCAGCTCCTCGCGCGTCGGCGGCCGCATCGACTCCCAGATCTCTCCGGGGGGCTCGCGCTGCACGCCGGTCGTGTGCGAGAGCGCCATCCGGATCGTCGGGCCCGCCGGGGCCTCGGGCAGATAGGTGCGCATCGGCGCGTCCAGGTCGACGCGCCCCTCGCGCACGAGCTGCATGACCAGCACCGCCGTGAACGTCTTCGTGATCGAGCCGATGCGGTACTGGTGCTCGGGCGTCGCCGCGGCGGCGCCGCCCACGTCGGCAAGCCCGAGCGTCGATTCCCAGATGACGGCGCCGTCGCGGAAGACGCACGCGCTGACCGAGGGCATGCGCTGCTCTGCCTGCGCGACGGCGAGCAGGCGGTCGAGCTCGCGGGTCAGCGCCTCGGGGGCGGTCTCGGGCATCGTCGCCGCATTGTGCCCGTCTGCCAGCGGCAGCCGCCCCGCTCGCGGGCTCAGCGCGACGCCCGCGCGCCGAGCGCCGCGGGCACGCACGCGATCGCCCGCTCGACGTCGTCGTCGTCGACGTCGAGGTGCGTGACCGCCCTGACGCGGGTCTCGTGGATCGTGGCCGACAGGGCGACGCCGGCGGCACGCACCCGCTCGAGGGCCTCGTCGCGGCCGAGGCCGAGCGGGGCCAGGTCGATCTGGACGAAGTTCGTCTGCACGCTCTCGAGGTCGATCGGCACGCCGGCCGCGTGCCAGGCCTCGGCGAGGCGCCGCGCACGGGCGTTGTCGTCGGCGAGGCGGTCGACGTGGTGGTCGAGCGCGTGCAGGCCCGCCGCGGCGACGATGCCCGCCTGCCGCATCGCGCCGCCGAAGAGGTGCTTCTCGCGCCACGCGCGCTCGATCAGCGCCTCCGAGCCCGCGAGCACGGCGCCGAGCGGGCAGCCGAGCCCCTTCGAGAGGCAGAGCGTCACGGTGTCGCAACGCCGGGCGATCTCCGACGGGGCCAGCCCCTGCGCGACGGCGGCGTTGAGCAGCCGCGCTCCGTCGAGGTGGACGGCCATGCCCGCCTCGCGGGCGGCGGCGACGACGTCGTCGAGCTCGTCGAGCGGCCACACGGTCCCGCCCGCGCTGTTGTGCGTGTCTTCGAGCGCGAGCACGGCCGGACGCTGGTCGACGTCGTAGGCGCTGCGAGCGGCGACCGACCGCACCTGCTCGCCGCGGATGCGGCCGTAGGAGCCGCGCAGCCCGACCGTCACGAGCCCCGCGTGCAGGGCGGCGCCGCCGAACTCGTACACGAGCACGTGCGACAGCTCCTCGGCGACGAGCACGTCGCCCGGCCGCCCGTGCAGCCGCAGCGCGATCTGGTTCGCCATCGTCGCGGTCGGCAGGAACAGCGCCCGCTCGTGGCCGAGCAGGGTCGCCGCGCGCTCCTGCAGCAGGTTGACGGTCGGATCCTCGCGCTGTTGCTCGTCGCCGACCGCGGCCGCGGCGATCGCGGCGCGCATCGCATCCGTGGGACGGGTGACGGTGTCCGAGCGGAGGTCGATCACGGCCCGCGCATTCTGCATGTCCTGCGCTGGTACCGTGCCGGATGTGATCGTGGTCGGGATCGACGGCTCGGACGTCTCCAAGGAGGCGCTGCGCCTGGCGCTGTACGAGGCAGCCCTGCGCGGCACGCGCGTCCGCGCCGTCCACGCGTGGCTGCCCGTGCTGCCGGTCGCGCTGACCGGCCCGGGCGTCGTGCCGCCGATCGACATCGAGCCGATCCGCGACGCCGCGGCGGAGCTGCTCTCCGCCACCGTCGCCGCCGTCGCGGGCGAGAAGGCCGCCGACGTCGAGCTCGCCGCCGTCGAGGGCCACGCCGCCGGGGCGATCCTCGAGAACGCGCACGACGCCGAGCTGATCGTCGTCGGGCAGCGCGGCCACGGAGCGATCAAGACGCTCGTGCTGGGGTCGGTCAGCCACGACGTCGTGCAGCACGCGCGCTGCCCGGTGCTCGTCGTGCCGGCGCCGCGCGACTGACGGCGCCGGCGGCGCGACGGCGGGCGAGGCCGGCCCCGCCCGTACACTCCAGCCATGGATCTCGGCCTGCTCGAGACGACGATCGCCGGGCGCGGCGAGCCGGCCTACCGCGTGCGTCAGGTGTGGGAGTGGGCCGCCCGCGGCGCTCCCGGCTACGAGGCGATGTCGAACGTTCCCCGAGCCCTGCGGGATGCGCTCGCCGAGCAGGTGCCGTACTCGACGCTGACGGTGGAGAGCGAGGCTCTCTCGCGCGACGGCACGCTGAAGACCCTCTTCCGCACCCAGGACGGGCATCCGGTCGAGGCGGTGCTGATGCGCTACCGCGACGGGCGCCGCTCGATCTGCGTCTCGTCCCAGTCCGGCTGCCCGTTGACGTGCACGTTCTGCGCCACCGGCGCGATGCGCTTCGGGCGCAACCTGACACCGTCGGAGATCCTCGACCAGGCGCTGCACTTCCGCCGGCTGGAGGAGCTCGACCACTGCGTGTTCATGGGCATGGGCGAGCCGTTCCTCAACCTCGACAACGTGCTCGCCGCCGCGCGCAGGCTGCCGGACGCCGGGATCACCCACCGCCGCACGACGATCTCGACCGTCGGCTGGATGCCGGGGCTGTCGCGGTTCGTCGACGAGGTCGACGAGCCGATCCGGCTGGCGCTGTCGCTCCACGCGGCGGGCGGGCCGCTGCGGTCGCGGCTGATGCCGGTGAACGACCGCTATCCGCTCGCCGACGTGCTCGCCGAGTGCCGCCGCTACGTCGAGCTGCGCAATCGCAAGGTCTACGTCGAGTACGTGATGCTCGCGGGCGTCAACGACTCCCCCTCGCACGCGCGCGAGCTCGCAGAGGTGCTCGACGCGAAGGCGTTCAAGGTGAACCTCATCCCCTACAACCCGACCGGGATGTTCGAGGGCTCGTCGCGCGACACGATCGCCGCCTTCAAGCAGGTGCTCGACCGCGCCCGCATCCCCGCCACCGTGCGGCTCACGCGCGGCCGCGACATCGCCGCCGCGTGCGGCCAGCTGGCCGCGCCGACGAAGCCTCGCCGCACGCCCGTCGCGCCGGCCTGAAGCCGGGCGCGGGCGGGCGGACGACGGTACGAGCGACGCGCGGATCATCGTCGCATCGAACACGACGCCGGCAGCCAGTCCGATCGCGAACTGCCCGTTGTCGCGGCCGGGGCCCGTCGAGAAGCGAGAAGAATGCGAACACGAGCGCGAGCGCGGCGCTCGTGACGGAACGTCCCGGCCTACCTGCCGGCCGCCCGCAGCGCACCCTCCCGCGCCGCGTCGCCGAAGCCGTGCTTGACGATCGGCTCCTTCGCGGCCTTCACCTCGTCGAGCCGGCGCACCGGCCGCTCGTGCGGCGCGTCCTTGAGCAGCTCGGGCGCATCGGCCGCCTCCGCCGCGATCCGCAGCATCACGTCGACGAACGCGTCGAGGCGTTCCTTCGGCTCCGTCTCGGTCGGCTCGATCATCAGCGCCTCGGGCACGACGAGCGGGAAGTACACCGTCGGCGGGTGGATGTCGTAGTCCATCAGCCGCTTCGCGACGTCGAGCGCGGTGATGCCGTGCTCGCGCTTGAGGCGGCGCGCGGAGAGCACGAACTCGTGCATGCAGAGGCGGTCGTACGGCAGCTCGTAGGCGTCCTTCAGGCGCGCGAGCAGGTAGTTCGCGTTCAGCACCGCCGTCTCGGACATGGCCCGCAGCTCGGGGCCGTAGGCCCGCATGAACGCGTACGACCGTACGAACACCCCGAACGGGCCGGCGAACCCGCGCACGCGGCCGATCGACTTCGGGCGGTCGTGGTCGAGCCGGAACACGTCCCCGTCGCGCACGACCTGCGGCGAGGGCAGGAACGGCTCGAGCGCGTCGCGCACCGCCACCGGCCCGCCGCCGGGCCCGCCGCCGCCGTGCGGCTGCGAGAACGTCTTGTGCAGGTTGTAGTGGACGATGTCGAAGCCCATGTCGCCCGGCCGGGAGATGCCGACGACGGCGTTCAGGTTGGCCCCGTCGTAGTAGAGCAGCGCCCCCGCGTCGTGGAAGATCTCCGCCACCTCGACGATGTTCTCGTCGAACAGGCCGAGCGTGGACGGGTTCGTCAGCATCAGCCCGGCGGTGCGCTCGTTCACCTTCGCGCGCAGGTCGTCGAGGTCGAGGTTCCCGCGCTCTGTCGTGGCGACCTTCTCGAGCCTGAACCCGGCCATCGTCACGCTCGCCGGGTTGGTGCCGTGCGCCGTGTCCGCGGTGATGATCGTGTCGCGCCGACCGCCCTCGCCCCGGTCGTTGAAGTAGGCCCGCATCAGCATCAGCCCCGTCAGCTCGCCCTGCGAGCCTGCGGCGGGCTGCAACGTCACCGCCGGCAGCCCCGCCACCTCGGCGAGGATCTGCTGCAGCTCCCACATCAGCTCGAGCGCCCCCTGCGCGCCCTCGTCCTCCTGGTGCGGGTGCAGGTTGGCGAAGCCCGGCAGCGCGGCGAGCTTCTCGTTGACGCGCGGGTTGTACTTCATCGTGCACGACCCGAGCGGGTAGAAGCCCGTGTCGATGCCGAAGTTGCGATCGGCGAGGTTGGTGAAGTGGCGCACGATCTCGTTCTCGGCGAGCTCCGGCAGGCGCGGCGGCGTGCTCCGCGCGAGCCCGGCGGGCACCTCCGGCACGGGCAGGCCGTAGGAGGGGACGCGGCCGGCACGACGTCCGGCCTGGCTCTTCTCGAAGATGAGCTCCATCAGGAACACACCTCCGCGAGCACGCCGGCGAGGCGGTCGATCTCGGCCGGCGTCCGCTTCTCGGTGAACGCCACGAGGAGGACGTCGTCCATCCCCTCGACGTCGCGCCCGAGTGCATACCCTGGGTGGACGCCCCGCTCACGGGCTGCGCGGATGACGTCCCTGGCCGGGATCGGCGTGCGCAGGGCCAGCTCCTTGAACGCCGGTCGGTCGAACGCCGCCGGCAGGTGGATGCGCTCCGCCGCGTAGCCGACGAGCGCCATGCACGTCTCGCCGAGCTCGCGCAGCCCCTGCGGGCCGAGCCAGGCCAGGGTGACGAGGCCGCCCAGCGAGAGCAGCGTCTGGTTCGTGGTCATGTTCGAGGTCGCCTTCTCCCTGCGGATGTGCTGCTCGCGCGTCTGCAGCGTCAGCACGAAGCCGCGGTCGCCGTTGAGGTCGGTCGTCTCGCCGACGATCCGCCCCGGCATGCGGCGGATGAACTCCGAGCGCGCGGCGAGGAAGCCGTAGTGCGGGCCGCCGTAGCTCTGCGCGTTGCCGATGCCCTGCCCCTCGCCGATCGCGATGTCGCACCCGTAGGCGCCGGGTGCCTCGAGCACGCCGAGAGACGTGATGTCGACATGGGCGACGGCGAGAGCCCCCGCCTCCTTCGCCGCCTGCGCGAGGTCGGGGGCCGGCTCCAGGCAGCCGAAGAAGTTCGGCTGCGGGAAGATCACGATGCCCGCGCCGACCGCGGCCGCGGCGAGCCGCTCCGGGTCGGTGGTGCCGCCGTCGTGGGGAACCTCCACGATCTCGAGGCCGAATCCGGGCGCGTAGGTCTTCACGACCTGGCGCAGCTGCGGGTTCAGCGTCTCGCAGAGGACAACCTTCGAGCGGCCCGTGTGGTGCTTGGCGATGAAGCACGCGTCGGCGGCGACGGTGAAGCCGTCGTAGCCGGACGCGTTGGACACGTCCATGCCGGTTAGCTCGCAGATCACCGTCTGGTACTCGAAGATCGCCTGCAGCACGCCCTGGCTCATCTCCGGCTGGTAGGGCGTGTAGGCGGTCAGGAACTCTCCCCGCTGCAGCACGGTGTCGACGATGGCGGGCACGTAGTGGTCGTAGATGCCGGCGCCGAGGAACGACAGCTCGACGCCCGCGTGCGCGTTCTTCGCCGCGAGCTCCTCCAGGTGGCGGAACAGCTCGGCCTCGGTGAGCGCGGGCGGGACGTCAAGCTCGCGGTCGAGGCGGACGGCGGCGGGGATCTGCGCGAACAGCTCCTCCATCGAGGAGACGCCGATCGCCTCGAGCATCTCCTCGCGGTCGCGCTCGGTGAGCGACAGGTAGCCGGCGGTCACTATTGCTCCGCGACGTGCGCGGTGTAGGCCGCGACGTCCATGAGCGTCTCGGTCTCCGCCGGGTCGGAGAGGCGGATGCGGACGAGCCAGCCGGCGCCGTAGGGGTCGTCGTTGATCGTCTCCGGCTCGTCGACCGCCCTCTGGTTGATCTCGAGGATCTCTCCCGAGAGCGGCGCGATCACGTCCGACACGGCCTTCACGGACTCGACCTCGCCGTACGGCTGGTCCTTCGTCGTCGTGCTCCCGACCGCGGGACATTCGAAGTGGACGAGCTCACCGAGCGCGTCCTGCGCCCACCAGGTGATGCCGAGCACCGCCTCGTCGCCCTCGACGCGCGCCCAGTCGTGCTCGGGGTGGTAGAGCAGGTCGTCCGGGTAGCTCTCTACGGCTGCCACCTACGTCTCCTCCTTGGAATAGATCGGCTTCTTGACGATGCGTGCCCGCCTCGGCTTGCCGCGGACGTCGATCACGAGCTCGCTGCCCACCGCGGCGGCGGCCGCCGGCACGTAGCCCATCCCGATGCCGACGTCGAGCATCGGCGAGTGGGTGCCCGAGGTGACCTCGCCGCCGCCGTCGATCGCCATGCCGTGGCGCGGGATCGCACGCTCCTCCATCACGAACGCCTGTAGCCGCCGCCGCGGCCCCTCGGCCTTGATCCGGCGCAGCGCCGCCACGCCGGTGAACTCCTTGTCGAGCGCGCACGTCCACGAGAGGCCCGCCGAGATCGCGTCCGTCTCCTGCGTGATGTCGTTGCCGTGCAGCGGATAGCAGACCTCGAGCCGCAGCGTGTCGCGCGCTCCGAGGCCACACGGCGTGGCACCGCCGGCAACCACCGCGTCCCAGAGCGCCGGCGCGTCGTCGGCCGCGCACATCAGCTCGACTCCCTTCTCGCCCGTGTAGCCCGTGCGGCACACCATCACCTCGACACCGCCGACCTCGCCCATCGCGTGTGTGAACGGGGGCGCGTCGGGCAGGCCGAGCGCCTCGATCGCCGTCGGGCCCTGGACGGCGAGCAGCGCGTACTCGTCGGAGGCGTCGCGCACCTCGGAGCCGCGGATCTCGCGCTCCTTGATCCACGCGAACGCCGCCTCGCGGTTGCCGGCGTTGACCACGAGCAGGTAGTGGGCGGGGCCGATGCGGTACGCGATCAGGTCGTCGACGATGCCGCCGTGCTCGTTCGTGAGCAACGTGTACTGCGCTTCGCCGTCGCCGATGCGGTCGAGGTCGTTCGACAGCAGCCCCTGCAGCAGCTCGTGCGCCTTCGGCCCTTCGACGTGCAGCTGCCCCATGTGCGACACGTCGAAGACGCCGCGATCGCGGCGCACCGCGAGGTGCTCGGGGATGACGCCCTCGTACTGGACGGGCATCTCCCATCCGGCGAAGGGAACCATACGGGCGCCGAGGGCGACGTGTCGCTCGTAGAGCGGCGTCCGCTGGAGGACGGCATCGGTCACGGCCCGACTCTAGCGCCAGAGGTGCCGCCGGGTGGGGATGAAGCCTCTAGTCCTCGCGCAGGAAGCTCGGGATCTCGATCTCGGCGTCGGCGGCGCCCGGAGCCTCGAAGCGACGCTCGGGCGTGGAGGCGGCCCCGCCGGGGGCCTCGATGCGCCTGCGGCGCGGCCGGCCGCCGAAGCCGGTGGCGATCACGGTCACGCGCACCGCGTCGCCCATCGACTCGTCGATGACGGCGCCGAAGATGACGTTGGCGTTCGCGTCGGCGTGCCCGGTGACGACCTCGGCCGCCTCGTTCACCTCGAACAGGCCGATGTTGGGGCCACCCGTGATGTTGAGCAGCACACCGGTCGCGCCGTCGAGAGTCGTCTCGAGCAGCGGCGAGGAGACCGCGGCGTTCGCCGCGTCGGCGGCGCGGTTCTCGCCGGAGGCGGTGCCGATGCCCATCAGCGCCGATCCCGCGTCGCGCATGATCGTGCGCACGTCGGCGAAGTCGAGATTGACGAGGCCGGGGACGGTGATCAGATCGGTGATGCCCTGCACGCCCTGGCGCAGGATGTCGTCGGCGATGCGGAACGCCTCCGTCACCGGCGTCTTCTTGTCGACGACCTGGAGCAGACGGTCGTTCTCGATCACGATCAGCGTGTCGACGCGGTCGCGCAGGCTCTGGATCCCGACCTCGGCCTGCTCCGCGCGCCGGCGCCCCTCGAACCCGAACGGCCGCGTGACGACGCCGACGGTGAGCGCCTCGAGCTCGCGGCCGAGCTCCGCCACCACGGGGGCCGCCCCGGTGCCGGTGCCGCCGCCCTCGCCGGCCGTGACGAAGATCATGTCGGCGCCCTTCAGCGCCTCCTTCAACTCGTCCCGCGTCTCCTGGGCCGCCGCGAGACCGACCGCGGGGTCGGCACCGGCGCCGAGACCGCGCGTCGCCTTCGAGCCGATGTGGATCTTGACGTCGGCATCCGTCATCAGGAGCGCCTGCGCGTCCGTGTTGACCGCGATGAACTCGACGCCGCTGAGGCCGGACTCGACCATCCGGTTGACGGCGTTGGTGCCGCCGCCGCCGACACCGACGACCTTGATCACCGCCAGGTAGTTCCCGCCTTGCGTGTTCATCGCCTCATCACCTCGACCTGCCTGGACGTCAAGCTCTCATCGAGCCATTGGGTTGTCAGGAACCGGCTTTCGAAGCCAGGGTACGGACTCCTTGTCGGCATTGTCAACAGAAACCTCAAGGGGAGGTCGAGGGCGTACTCTCAACCTTTACCTGAGAGTCTAGAGTTGTACCGGCCACCGGACGGTCGGGAACGGCGACGTCGAGATATGCGGTGCCGGTCGCGAGCAGCGGGATCACCCGGGCGGCGACCGCGAGCTTGAGATCGACGTCGGACGGGTCGCCGAGGCGCACCTCGAGCCCCGCGCGCAGGCGCAGCGTGAGATCGTCCGGCGTCGCCGTGACCGACGCGACGCGGCCGGGAAAGCGGGTGCCGACGAGCGGGCCGACGGCATCGACCGCCGTGAGCAGATCGCCCTGGACGCGCTCGCCGGGCGCGAGGCGGACGTCCCGCTTGACCCATATGCGGGCGAGCGTCGGGCGGGCGCGGCGCTCGACGCTCGCCATCACCCGCCCCCGCGCCGACACGAGGAACGACGACGCGCCCTGGCGCACGACGGCGACGGGACGCTCGGGCGCGACGACCACCCGCAGCGTGTGCGGGAAGGCGCGGTCGAAGACGACGGACTCGACGCTGGGGATCGCCTCGACGCGGCGCTCGGCCGCCGCCAGATCGAGCTTGAGCAGGCTCGTGCCGCGGACAGCCGACAGCACGTTGCGCACCTGGACGGCGACGCCGGGCGGAGCGCCCTCGACGTCGACGCTGCGGACGCCGAAGACGGACGTCTCGCGCGCCGCGAACCAGAGCAGGAACGCACCGCCGAGGACGGCGAACGCGAGCAGCAGCGAGCGGCCGGAGGGGACGAGCCGCACGAGATCGAGGCGATCGCCCGGATTCCGGCGCGGGAACGGGACGACGACGCTCGCCGCGCGCGCGCGGGGGCGCGATCCGCGCTCGACTCGTCCCCCGCTGGCCACACCGGTGCTTTCGTGCTCGTATTCCGGTTCCCTGCGCGTGTCGCGATCAGATCGGCGGCAGCCCGATCTCCCCGAGCAGCACGACCTCGTGCTCGAGCTCGACCCCGTACTGCTCGCGCGCACGCCGCCGCGCCTCGGCCATGAGGGCGAGGCAGTCCGCCGTCGTGGCTCCGCCCGCGTTCTCGATGAAGTTCGCGTGCTTGGGGGAGATGACGGCTCCGCCGCTGCGGAAGCCCTTGAGGCCGCACAGCTCGAGCATCCGCCCCGCCCCCAGCTCTCCCGGCGGGTTCTTGAACACCGAGCCGAACGTCCGCCTGTTCGTCGGCTGCGTGCCCTTGCGGCGCGCGACGAGATCTGCCACCGCCGCCTTGATCTCGGCAGGCGGCCGCGGCCGCAGCCGCAGCTCGACCGCCGCCACGACCTGGCCGTGCCGAAGCGCCGAGTGGCGGTACGAGAGCCCGAGCTCGGCCGGGGTCATCCATCCCACGCCGTCGCAGGTCGCCACCAGCGCGCGCTCGAGGATCGTGCTCCAGTCGCTCCCGTAGGCGCCCGCGTTCATCCACACGCCGCCGCCGACCGTGCCGGGGATCGCGCACGCGAACTCGAGCCCGCCGAGCCCCGCCGCGCGCGCGCGGTGCAGGCAGACGGCATTGGCGGCGCCGCCTCCGGCGACCAGCATGTCTCCCTCGACCTTCGCCGCCGCGAGCTCGCCGCCGAGGCGCAGGACGAGGGCGTCGACGCCCTCGTCCGCGACGAGCAGGTTCGAGCCGAGGCCGACGGTCGCAACCGCGAGCCCGCGCTCGGCGGCCGAGCGCAGGGCCTGCTCGAGCTCCGCCAGCGTGCCGGGCTCGGCGAGCGCCCGCGCCGGGCCGCCGGTGCCGATCGTCGTGTAGCGCGCGAGCGCAACGCCGCCGGCGGGCCTCATGCGGGCAACCCGTCCACGATCGCGCGGGCGATCTTCCACGGCTCCCCGACGCCGAAGGTGACGACGACGTCGCCCGGCCGGGCCCAGGCGAGGACGAGCCGCGCCGCGTCGTCGAGCGACGGCGCCCAGCCGGCGCGCACGTGCTCCGGCAGCGCATCGACGACGAGCTTGCCGCTGACGCCCGCGCGCGGAGCGTCGCGGGCCCCGGTCACGTCGGTCACGATGGCGACGTCGGCGGCCCCGAGCGCGGCGCCGAGCTCGCGGTGGAGCTGCCTCGTGCGCTCGACCACGTGCGGCTGATAGACGGCGATCAGCCTGCCGGACGTGCGCTCGCGCGCGGTGCGCAGCGTCACCTCGATCTCGGTGGGGTTGTGCCCGTAGTCGTCGTAGACCGCGACGCCGCCGCGCTCGCCCACGAGCTCGAAGCGCCGGCCCACTCCCGCGAAGCGGACGATCGCCTGCTCGGCCTCGCCACGGGGCACGCCTGCCAGCTCGAGCGCCGCGAGCGCCGCGGAGGCGTTCCGCCGGTTGTGCGCGCCCGGCACGGCCAGCTCGAGATCGACCGGCTCGAGCTCCCAGCCGCGCACGACGTGCGGCACGCCGGCGAGCCAGTCGTCGAAGAACGATCGCAGCTCGGCCTCCGAGCCGTACGTCGCATGGTGGTCGAGCTCGACGTTCGTGACGACGGCGATCTGCGGGCGCAACGCGCCGATCGAGCGATCGGATTCGTCGCCCTCGACGACGAGCCATCCCGCTCCGACCCCGGCGTTGCCGCCGAGCTGGGGGACGACGCCGCCGATGACCCACGACGGGTCTCGGGCCGTCTCGCGCAGGACGAAGGCGATCATGCCCGCCGTGGTCGTCTTCCCGTGGGCGCCGCCGACGACGATCGCCGGCTGGGCTGCGACGAGCTCGGCGAGGAACTCCGCGCGCGGCGTGCCCGCGCAGCGGTGCAGGTGCGCCGTCGACACGATCGCCTCCCAGCCGTCCGGCGCTGCCGGCTCGCCGCCGAGGTCGATGTCGACGCCCGCGAGCGTCGACAGGAAGATCGTCTCGCGCGCGTCCCAGCCGCGCACCTCGGCGCCGAGCGCGCGCGCGATGTTCGCGTAGGCGGACAGCCCCGACCCGCCGATACCGACGAAGTAGAGCCTGCGGCCCGCGAGCGGCCGTGCGTGCACGCCGCGGCGAGCCTCATCGCCGGGCAAGTGCGATCACCTCATCCGCGATCCGGTCGGCGGCATCCGGTCGCGCCATCGCGCGCATCGCCTCGGCCATGCGCGCGCGTCGCGTGGGGTCGGCGAGCAGCTCGTCGACGATCGCGGGCACTCGCGCGATCTCGGAGTCGGGGACGGCGACGGCGCCGCCGCCGCGCTCGAAGTGAGCAGCGTTGAGCGTCTGGTGGTCGGCGGTGGCGTGCGGGTACGGCACGAGGATCGACGGCACGCCCGCCGCCGCGAGCTCCCAGACCGTGCCGCCGGCCCGCGAGACGGCGATGTCGGCCGCCGCGAGCAGCTCGCCGAAATGGCCGCTCTGCGCCATCAGCACGTACCCGTCGCGGCGCACGCGGGCCCGCAGCGCGGGGAAGTCGCGCTCGCCGGAGACGTGCAGCACGAACGGGCCGGCGTCCGCCCAGGCCTCCACCGCCATCTCGTTGAGGGAGCGGGCGCCGGCGAGCGCGCCGAACACGGCGACGACGCTCGCGCCGTCGGGGACGCCGAAGCGGGCCCGCCCCTGCGCGCGCGTGGCGCCGAGGTGTGCCTGCGGGATCGGCCTTCCCACGACGGCGTACTTCGGTCCGCTCCGCCCCTCCACCTCGTAGGCGAGGAACACGCGCCGTGCGAACGGCGCCGCCAGGCGGTTGGCGAGCCCGAGGTGCGCGTCGGCCTCGGTGAGCGCCGCGGGGATCCCCTGCAGGCGCGCGGCGAGCACCATCGGTCCCGCCACGTAGCCGCCGCCCCCGAGCACGACGTCGGGCCTGCGGCGCCGCAGGATCCGCGTGCAGGCGAGCGGCGCCGCGGCCGCGCGCCACAGCGCCCGCACGAGCGCGGGCGAGGGCGTGCGGGGGAGGCCCGAGATCGCGAACGTGTCGAGCTCGAAGCCCGCCTCAGGAACCAGCCGCGACTCGACGCGGTCGGGACTGCCGGCGAACGTCACGCTCACGCCGCGCGCGCGCAGCGCTTCCGCCACTGCGAGCGCGGGCCGGACGTGTCCGGCTGTCCCGCCGGCCGCGATCACTACTGCGAGTTGCGACGACGCGATCATTCACGGCGATGTTAAGGAGA
This sequence comes from Gaiella occulta, assembly GCF_003351045.1. Classification (GTDB taxonomy): domain Bacteria; phylum Actinomycetota; class Thermoleophilia; order Gaiellales; family Gaiellaceae; genus Gaiella; species Gaiella occulta. The sequence goes on along the minus strand of NZ_QQZY01000002.1, from coordinate 85,870 downwards.
ACGCCGACGGCGGCGAGCAACATGATGAGCGACGACCCCCCGTAGGAGACGAACGGGAGCGGGATACCGGTCAGCGGCGCGATGCCCATCACGGCCGCGAGGTTGACGGCCGCCTGGCCGCAGACGAGCGTCGTGGCGCCGGCGGCGAGCCGCTTGCCGAAGGGATCGCGGCACTGCAGGGCGATCCGGAAGCCGGCCCACGCGAACACCGCGAAGGCGCCGATGACGAGCGTCGAGCCGATCAGGCCGATCTCCTCGCCGACGACGGCGAAGATCATGTCGGTGTGGGCCTCGGGGAGGTAGAAGATCTTCGAGATGCCCTGCCCGAGCCCCTGGCCGGTGATGCCGCCCGATCCCATGCCGATCATCGCCTGCACCGTCTGGAAGCCGGCCCCCTGCGGATCCTGCCAGGGATCGAGGAAGCTGAGGAAGCGGGCACGCCGGTACGGCTCCATGTAGATCGCAGCGCCGCCGAGTGCGAGCGCCAACGTGCCTGCGAGCGCGAACAGGCGCAGCCGCACCCCCGACACGAGCAGGACGCCCGCCACCATCAGGCCGAGCGCGATCGTCGTGCCGAGGTCGGGCTCGAGCAGGATGAGCAGGCTGAAGAGCCCGACGACGATGCCGAGCGGCTTCATCAGCTCTCCCATCGTGCGCGGCGTCGGCCGGCGCGCGAGGGTGGCGGAGACCCACACCAGGACCGCGATCTTCGCCACCTCCGACGGCTGCACGCTGATCGGCCCGAGCAGGAACCAGCGCCGGGCGCCGTTGACCGGCGGCGCGACGGCGAGCACCGCGATGCAGAGGCCGAGCGCGCCGACGAGGAGCATCGGCGCGAGCGACCGCAGGCGGTGGTAGTCGAGGCGCGAGGCGAGCGTGAGCGCCACGAGCCCGACGAGCGCGTACGCGCCCTGCTTGACGAGGAAGGTCATCGGGTCTCCGGCGCCGAGCGCCGCGGAGGCCGATGTGGCGCTGAACACCATCACGAGGCCGAACGCGACGAGCCCCAGCGTCACGAGGACGAGGAGACGCTGTTCGAGCTGGCCCTTCCCTCGCACTACTGGAGGTTCTGCACCAGCCTGCGAAACTCCTCCCCGCGCTGCTCGAAGCTCGTGAACTGGTCGAAGCTCGCGCACGCCGGGGAGAGCAGCACGACGTCGCCCGGGGCAGCCGCACGGCGCGCGGCGGCGATCGCAGCCTCCAGTGCGCCCTCGTGCGTGAACCGCACGCTCGCGGCCTCGAGCGCCGCCGCGATGTCGCCTGCGGCGTCTCCGATCAGGTAGGCCCTGTCCTCCGGCCCGAGCGCCGCCGCCAGCGGCGCGTAGCTCTCGCGCTTGCCGAGGCCGCCGAGCACGACGTGCAGCCGCGCGCCCGGGAACGACGCGAGCGCCCGCAGGGCAGCGGCGACGTTCGTCGCCTTCGAGTCGTTGACATAGCGCACGCCGTCGACGACGGCGACCTCCTCGATCCGGTGCTCGACGCCCGGGAAGGCACGGAGCGCTGCGGCGATCGCCCCCTCGCCGATGCCGGCCGCGCGTGCGGCCGCGACGGCGGCTGCGGCGTTCTCACGGTTGTGCGCACCGGGGATGCGCGGCTCGGCGGGCAGCGGGTCGTCTGCGCAGAACTCGACGCGTGCGGCGCGGCCCGGCAGCGGCGCGAATCCGCGCGGCACCACGGCGACGTCGCCCGGCCCCTGGTTCTCGAAGATCCGCAGCTTCGCGGCACGGTACGCCTCGAAGCTGCCGTGGCGGTCGATGTGGTCGGGCTCGAGGTTCAGCAGCACCGCGATGCGCGGGCGCAGCGTGTCGACGTCCTCGAGCTGGAACGACGAGAGCTCGCAGACGATCCACGCGTCCTCGTCGACGGCGCCGACGAGGCTCGTGAGCGGCCGGCCGATGTTGCCCGCGACCTCGGCCGGGGCGCCGGCGGCCGCGAAGATCGCCCCCAGCAGCGCCGTCGTCGTCGTCTTCCCGTTGGTGCCGGTGATGCCGATGATCGGGTTGGCGAGCAGGCGGGCGCCGAGCTCGATCTCGGACGCGACGGGAATCCCGCGGGCGCGTGCGGCCGCCACCGGCGGCGACTCCTCCGGCACGCCGGGGCTCTTGACGACGAGCCCGCTGTCGTCGAGAAGCGCGTCGTCCCAGTCGCCGAGCCGGATCTCGGCGTCGATTCCCACCACGTCCACCGCGGCGTCGGCGTCGTAGGCGACGACATCGGAGCCGTGGGCCCGCAGGGCCGCCGCCGCCGCCCGTCCGGAGCGGGCAAGCCCGACGACGACCACGCGATCGGGGATCGGTGCCATCCCGGAAGCCTAGACGCTTGATGTTGTCCCGCCGCTAGAACTCCCGGCGCCGTCAGGTGCGGTGAGTTCTAGGTCGCAGGCGTTCGGCGCGATCAGACCTTAGACATGGGCCACTAGCAGAAGAAGCTAGATGCCCCAACTACCCAAGCGTTGCCGCTCTTCCTAGCAACCGGCCTGTAGGCGGTGCCGCACCCGTACGACCATGCCTGGGAGTTGATCGCCATCGGGCCCGAGATGACTTCCCAATGGTTGCAGGCGAAGGAAGAACTCCATCCGCTGCCGCTATTGTTCTGCAAACAGACATCGTAGGCGGTGAACCCGCAAGGGGCGGTGGCCCGCGCCGTTACCGTGCCGCCGCCGGTGGTCATGCGGAGGTTCGTCGGATCGCATGTAGCGGAGATCCTGGCTCGCCCGACTCCAGAGAAGGACGCAAGAGCTACGAGGCTGATCAGAACTGAGGCAATGAGAAACCTTCTCATGATTCCTTCAAGTTGAATTGGTTGATCAATGCCGCAGTCAAACCGATGTCTCTCGAAGCCTTCCTGGTCTTTGTGGCACCCTCCTTGTCGAACAAGTTGATCGCAGTCGAGAATAGTTTGCCTCAGGACAGATACGTACTACCTGATCGGGTGATCTTTTCTCGGCGTCGGGTCGGACAATGCGCACTCCGGATGGGCAGCTAGAGACGCCGCTGCTATCTCTTGAAGCTCAGGTAGTAGCGGTAGAAGAGCACGAACCCGATCGTGCAGAGAATCGCCCCAACGATCCAGAACCGCACCATGATCTTGGTCTCCGACCACGCCTTCATCTCGAAGTGGTGGTGGATCGGAGCCATCAGGAACACGCGCCGGCCTGTGCGCTTGAAGCTCGCCACCTGGATCATCACGGAGAGCGCCTCGATCAGGTAGATGGCGCCGATGAAGACGAGCAGCACCTCCGTCTGGGTCATCACGGCGAGGACGGCGATAGCGCCTCCGAGCGCCATCGAGCCGGTGTCCCCCATGAACACCTCTGCCGGGAACGCGTTGAACCAGAGGAACCCGATCACGCCGCCGATCAGCGCGGCGGCGAAGATCGCGACATCGAGGTAGTTGCTGCTGCGATCTCCGGGGGGGCCCGAGCGGATCCACGAGATCGCCGCGATGGCGAGGAACGTGAGCAGCGAGATCGCCGACGTCCCTGCGGCGAGGCCGTCGAGGCCGTCGGTGAGGTTGACGCCGTTCGCGGTTCCCGCGATGACGACGAACAGGAACGGGTAGTAGAGCCAGCGCAGGTCGATGTTGACGTCGACGACAGGGAAGTAGATCTCGGTGTCGAGGTAGCCGACGCGCCCGACCACCCAGCCGATCCCGATCGTGATCAGGACGAGCCCGAGCATCTTCCAGCGGCCGGAGAGCCCGAGCGAGCGTCGTCTGCGCACCTTCAGGTAGTCGTCGGTGAAGCCGATCAGCCCGCAACCGACGGTGGCGAAGAGGAGCGCGAGACCGGGCATCGTGTAGCGGGAGAGGAGCAGGAACGGGGCGATCGCCGAGGCGAGGATGAGCAGCCCGCCCATCGTCGGCGTCCCCTGTTTGACGATGTGGCGCGCCGGCCCCTCTTCGCGGATCTGCTGGCCGACGCCCGCTCGGCGCAGCCAGTCGATGAATGTGGGCCCGATCACGACGGCGATCACCATCGCGACGAGCCCTGCGATCAGGACGCGAACCATGTCCTGCCGAGTTTCTCGATGCGGGCCGGGATGCCTTCGAGCCCGACGGCGCGCGAGCCCTTGACGAGCACCGCGTCGCCCGGCCGCAGGACTCCCACGACGGTGTCGAACGCTTCGACGTTCGGGATCCAATGCATCTCGTCGACGCCCGGCTGCAGGTAGCCGCGCGCGTTCTCGCCGACGGCGACGAGCACGTGGATGCCGATCCGCGCGACGAGCGCGCCGATCTCACGGTGGTAGCGGTCGGCGTCGTCGCCGAGCTCGGCCATCTCGCCGAGGATCGCGACGCGCCGACGCCCGCCGGCACGTTCCGCGAGGTCGACGAGCGCGGCGTGCATCGACGTGGGGTTGGCGTTGTAGGCGTCGTTGACGACCATGCCTCCCCCCGGGAGCGACGTCTCCTCCCCGCGCCAGCGGGACAGCACGATCCGCGATGCTCCCTCCTGTGCGCGCCCGAGCGGGAGGCCGAGCGCGTCGTAGGCGGTGAGGGCCGCGAGCGCATTCTCCGCCATGTGGCGTGAGCGGAACGGAAGCTCGAGGACGAGATCCCGCCCGGGAAGCGCGAAGCGCCAGGCGCCGCCGTCGAGGTTCGCGGCAGAGCGGTCGAAGCGGCGGATCTCGATGTCCGTTCGGCCGAGGAACGGCTCCAGCTGCGGTGCGTCGGCGGGGACGACGGCGACGCCCCCGGGGGGAAGCGCGGCGATCGCCTCGGCATTCGCGCGTGCCACGTTCTCGATCGAGCCGACGAGCTCGAGATGCTCGGGCCCGATCGAGGTGACGACCGCGACGTGCGGACGGGCGATCGCGCAGAGATCGCCGACCTGGCCGAGCCCGCGCATGCCCATCTCGGTCACGAGCACGCGCGTCTCGACCTCGAGCCGGCAGACGGTGAGCGGCAGGCCGATCTCGTTGTTCTGGCTCGCGTCCGCCCAGACGGTGGGCGTGACGGCGGCGCACAGCGCTCCCAGGATGTCCTTCGTCGACGTCTTGCCGGTGGAGCCGACGACGGCGACGATACGGGCGGGGCTCTTCCCGCGCACGAGCGAGGCGAGCGCCGCGAGCGCGGCGTGCTGGTCGTCGGGGACGAGCGTCGACGCGCCGCGCGCGCGGGCCTCGCCGACGTAGGCGACGCCGCTGTTGAGCGCGACGAAGAGGTCTCCCGGGCCGGCGAGACGCGAGTCTGCCGTGATCCCGGTGATCGTGCCGCCTCCTTCGAGGGCGCCGAGCTCGAGCGCGGCGACCTCGTCCCATGCGACCGGGATCACGCAGCGCTCCTTGCGGCCGCGATCCGCGACGGCTTCGTCACGTCGCTCCGAGCCGTCTCTGCGCGGGCGCTCACGCGGACGCCCAGCCTCGCTCCCGCAGCGCCTCGCGCGCGACCTCGCGGTCGTCGAAGGGCGTCACGACGCCGCCGACGTCCTGGCCCTGCTCGTGTCCCTTGCCGGCGATCACGACGACGTCTCCCGGCTCGGCGAGGGCGATCGCCCGCTGGACGGCGGCGCGGCGGTCGGGGTCGACCTCCACGTCCGTGCCGGCCCCCTGCAGGATGTCCTCGATGATCGCCAGCGGATCCTCGCTGCGAGGGTTGTCCGAGGTCACGATGGCGACGTCGGCGCGCGCGCGGGCGATCCTGCCCATCAGCGGCCGCTTCCCGCGATCGCGGTCGCCACCCGCGCCGAACACGCAGATCACCCTGCCGTCGCCCAGGTCGCGCGCCGCCTGCAGGACGATGTCGAGCGAGTCGGGGGTGTGCGCGTAGTCGACGATGACCGCGAACGGCTGCTGCTCGTCGACCGCCTCGAAGCGGCCCGGCACGCCGGTCATCGCGGCGATCCCGCGAGCGATCACGTCGTCGGCGATGTCGAGCAGGAGCCCGGCGGCGATCGCACCGAGCACGTTCTCGACGTTGAAGCGGCCGCGCAGCGGCGTCTCGATCTCGACGCCGGCCGCGGTGAAGCGGCTGCCCCGCGCATCGAGCACGAGGCCTTCGGGGCGCACATCCGCCGCTTCGCTGACAGCGAACGTGACGAGCGGCGCGCGGTGCGCCTCGGCGAGCTCGAGGGCGAGGCGGCGGCCGTGCTCGTTGCCGACGTTGACGGCCGCCGGCGGCGGCTGCGCTCCCGTGAACAGGCGTCGCTTCGCCTGGTAGTAGTCCTCCATCGATCCGTGCAGGTCGAGATGATCCTGCGACAGGTTCGTGAACACGAGCGCGTCGAAGCGGACGCGGTCGAGCCGGTGCAGGACGGAGCCGTGGGAGGATGCCTCCAGCGAGACGCTGCGGTCGCCGGCGTCGAGCATCTCGCGGAAGAGTCGCTGCAGGTCGATCGCCTCCGGCGTCGTGTGGGGCGCGGCGCGGCGCTCGCCGCCCACCTCCCATGCGACCGTTCCGACGAGCCCCGGCCGGCGACCTGCGGCCGCGAGCACGGAGCGGAGGAGGAAGGCGGTCGTCGTCTTGCCGTTCGTGCCGGTGACGCCGGCAACCTCGAGCTCGCGCGTGGGCTCCCCGAAGAAGACGTCGGCCGCGACCGCCATCGCGACGCGGGCGTCCTCGACCAGCAGCTGCGGCACGTCGAGGTCGAGCAGCCGCTCGACGACGAGGGCGACGGCGCCGGCCGCGACCGCCTCGCCGGCCGAATCGTGGCCGTCGACGTGGGCCCCGGGCACGCAGAAGAAGAGCGACCCGGGCAGCGCGCGGCGGGAGTCGTAGCAGAGGTCGGCGATCTCGACGTCGCGGCCGGCGGCCACCTCGCCGGGCGCGAGCGCTCGGATCATCGCGGCGAGATCCACGGGAGCGGATTGTACGGGCGAGCTCAGCCCGGGACGCCGGGTCGCGGCCCGGCGCCGCAGCGGCCCGGCGCCGCCCCGGTCACTGGTTCGGAGGACCGGCGGCCGCGGTGAGCGCGGGCTTCGTCTCCGGCGCATCCGGCAGCACTTCGAGGTACTGGAGGTCGAAGCGCGCGATGTCGCGGAAAGCCGGTGCGGCGACGACGCCGCCGTAGATGTTCCCGCGCGGCTCGTCGACCATCACGAGGATCGCGAGGCGCGGCTTCTTCGCGGGCACGAGACCGACGAAGGAGGCCACGTACTTGCGCACGTAGCGCCCTCTTTCCGCCTTCTGCGCGGTACCCGTCTTCCCCGCCACGGTGTAGCCGGGAACTGCGGCCTCGGTACCGGTGCCCTCGACGACCACGCCGCGGAACATCGCCATCATCCGCTGCGCGGTAGCGGTCGAGACGACGCGGCGCCCGGCGGGCACGCGCGCCTTGCGGCTGCCGACCTTCTCGACGAGGTACGGCGTGCGCCGGACGCCGCCGTTTCCGATCGTCGCGTAGGCCGACACCATCTGCAGCGGTGTCACGGCGATGCCCTGCCCGATCGGCACCGTGCCGATCGTCGACCCGGACCACTGCTCGAGCGGGAGCACGAGCCCGCGGCTCTCACCGGGGTAGTCGATGCCGGTCGGCTTGCCGAAGCCGAAGCGGTCGATCCAGCTCGACAGCTCGCCCGCGCCGAGCAGCTGCGCGATCGTGATCGTGCCGACGTTGGACGATTTCGAGAGGATCTCCTTCACGGTCATGCGCTCCGTGCCACGTGACTCGGCCTCGTGGATGACGCGGTCGGCGACCCTGATCGTCGGCGCGAGCGTGAATTTGGACGCCGGCGTGACGACGTTGTCCTCGAGCGCGGCGGCGATCGTCACGATCTTGAACGTCGAGCCGGGCTCGTACGCGTCCGTGACGGCGCGGTTGCGGCGCGCCTCGGGTGAGGCCTTGCCGAACGCGTTGGCGTCGAACGTCGGGTAGTTCGCCATCGCAAGGATCGCGCCGGTGCGCGGATCCATCACGATCGCCGCCGCGCCCCTGGCCTTGAACCGCTTGACCGTCGCGGCGAGCACCTGTTCGGCGTTTGCCTGGATCTGGTGGTCGATCGTCAGCGTGACGTTGCGGCCGGCACGCTCGGGGCGGGAGGTGACGACGTCGATCGCCCGCCCGAACGGATCCTTGACGATCGTCTCGGAGCCGGCGCGACCGGAGAGCGTCTTGTCGAGCGCGCGTTCGAGCCCGTCGAGCCCGCGGTTGTCGGTGCCGGCGAAGCCGAGCACATGCGCGGCGACGGTGCCCTGCGGGTACGCGCGAAGCTCCTCCGGATAGAAGCCGAGGCCGGGGATGTCGCGCTTCGTCAGCGCCTCGGCCTTGGCGGGGTCGGCCTTGCGCTGCACGTAGACGAATCCCTTCGAGCGATCCTTGAGCGACTGGTACAGCTTGGACGGGTCGAGCCCGAGCGTCCGCCCGACCACGCTCGCCGCCTTCTGGGCGTCGGCGATGTTTCGCGGGTCGGCGTACACCGTCGTCGCCTGCTCGCCGATTGCGAGCGGCTCGCCCGTGCGGTCGTAGATGGTGCCGCGGCCGGCGGGGATCTCGATCGTCTCGCGGCGCTGGGTCGAGGCCATCGCCGCGAGGCGGTCGTGCTGCAGCGCCTGCACCCAGACGGCGCGGCCGAGGCTGACGGCGAAGACGAGGGCGAAGCAGACGACGAGCAGGCGGATGCGGCGGTTCGCGATCCGTTCGCTCATCGGGTGCTCAGGCGCACGTAGGTGGTGGTGAGCGGATCGGCCGCCTGGAGCCCGTTCGCGGCGGCGGCCTGCTCGATGCGTACGCTCGCCGAGGCGCTGGAGAGGCGGGAGCGCAGCCGCGCGTTGTCGGCCTTCAGCTGCGCGCGCTCGCGGCCGAGCCCGTCGAGCTGCACGTTGAGCTGCAGCACGACGACGTTGACGGCGACGACGCCTGCCAGCAGGACGCCGACGAGAACGATCCAGGCGATGCCGCCGGCGAACGGCCGCCGGGTGGCGGCCGCCGAAGCGGTGCGGCCGCCGCGGCGCGCTCGTACGCGCGCGGGACGGGTTTCGGCGATGGTGGACATCAGACCTTCAGCGCGGCGCGTAGCCGCGACGACGCGGAGCGGGGATTGTCGTCGCGCTCGTGCGCCGACGGCCGCACCGGCTTGCGGGTGAGCACGCGCAGCTGCGGCTCCTTCCCGCACACGCAGATCGGGAAGTCGGGCGGACAGGTGCAGCCCTTCGCGCGCGCGGCGAAGAACTGCTTGACGATGCGGTCCTCCAGCGAGTGGAAGCTGATCACCGCGATGCGCCCGCCGGGACGGAGCATCTCCAGCGCGGCGGGAAGCGCGGCTTCGAGCTGTCCGAGCTCGTCGTTGACGGCGATCCGCAGCGCCTGGAAGACGCGCTTGGCCGGGTGGCCCTCGCCGAAGCGGGCCGGCGTCGGGATCGCCGCCTTGATCACGTCGACGAGGTCGGCGGTGCGGAAGAACGCCTGCCGCGCGCGCCGCTGCACGATCGCGCCTGCGATCGGCGCGGCGAAGCGCTCTTCGCCGTAGCGCCGGAAGATCGTGGCGAGCTCGCGCTCGTCCCAGGTGTTGACGATCGTCGCCGCCGTCACCTCGGCGGAGGGGTCCATGCGCATGTCGAGCGGCGCGTCGGTGGCGTACGAGAAGCCGCGCTCGGGACGATCGATCTGCATCGACGAGACGCCGATGTCGAGCAGGATCGCGTCGGCCTTGACGCCGTTGGCGGCGAGCTGGCTGAGCACGATGGCGAAGTCGCCGCGCAGGAAGCGCAGGTCGGCGCCGGTCCGTGCCTTGAGGCGGTCGAAGTAGGGCTTGACGCTCGGGTCGCGGTCGATCGCCACGAGCTTGCCGCGGCCGTGGAGGTCGTCGGCGAGCAGGCGCGCGTGCCCTCCCGCGCCGAACGTGGCATCGACGACCGTCTCGCCGGGCTTCACGGCGAGCAGGGCGCGCACCGCGTCCGCGAGGACGGGGGTGTGATCAGCCGTGTTGCTCGGCAAGACGTTGGGCAACATTGTCCGCGCTCCCTTCGATCCTCTCCAGTCGCTCCGCCCAGGCGGCGCGATCCCAGATCTCGAGGTGGTCGTAGTTCCCGACCACCGTCACCTCCTTCGCGAGCTTGCCGTGGCGCACGAGCGCGGCCGGCAGGTGCACCCGTCCCTGCTTGTCGGGCGTGTCCTCCGAGGCGCCGCCGAAGAAGTGGCGCTGCAGCAGCCTGGTGTCCGGGAGCAGCGGGTCGAGACGGCCGATGCGCTCGACGACGTTCATCTCCCACGTCGCCCGCGGGTAGACGTCGACGCTGCCGTCGAGGCCCTTCGCGAGGACGACCCCGCCTGCCATCGCGTCACGGAAGCGAGCCGGCAGCGTGAGCCGGCTCTTGTCGTCGATCGCGTGCTCGTACTCGCCGAAGAACATGGTCGGGGCTCCCGGGTTGTTCCCACGGATCCCCACTTTAGACCACTAATCCCCACTTTGCAACCCCTCGCTACCACGGGCGAGCGCCGCCGTGCGGGGCGCTCTCCGATCCCTCGCCGGCGCGGGCCGGGGCGGCGCGTCGGCTACAGCGCGACGGGCTGCGGCGCGACGCCACGGCCCGTCAACGCGGCCGCGCCGCAGCGGGCCGCGAAGGCGACGGCCTCGTGGGGGCCGACACCGGCGCCGAGCGCGTAGGTGAGCCCGGCCATGAACGAGTCTCCGCAGCCGTAGGCATCCTCGCGCGGGGCCGGCACGGGCGCGGCCGTGTACGGGCCGCCCGGCTGCATCCAGCCGCCGAGCGCGCCTGAGGTCGTCACGACGAGGGACGGCTCCGGGTCGAGATCGCCGGGGCGGTAGCGCTCCGCCTCGTCCTCCCCGCTCCCGACGAGCGCATCGAGCTGCAGCCCGGCCCGGCGCAGCGTGTCGAGCTCGCGCGCGGTCGCCGTCAGCACCGGCGCGCGCCGGGCGCAGCAGAGCGCGTCGACGTCACCGGCGATGAACAGCACCGCGTCCATCTCCGCGAGCTCGTGCCAGGGCAGGCGGTCGTCGTGCCCGCGCGGTCGGAGCTTCGAACCGACCGTCGTGATCGTGCGCTCCCCCACCTCGTCGACGTGCACGAACGCCCAGCGCTGCGGGCGGGGATCGACCGCGGCACGCACCCGCACGCCGCGGGCTTCCAGCTCCTCGCGCGCCCGCCGTCCCAGCTCGTCGTCGCCGAGCACGGTGAACAGCGTCGCCTCGTCGGCCAGCAGCGCGAGCTGGATCGCGGCGACGCCGCCGCCGCCGCCCGCCTGCTCCCAGCTCCCGCTCGAGTGCGCGATCTCGCCCTCCCCGGGCATGCGCTCGACCCGGGCGAACCGGATCCACTCGACGTGCCCGACGACGGCGACCCGCATCGGCGCAGTGTCCCAGAAACCCCGTGTCCCAGAGACCACGCGTCCCAGAGACCACGTGTCCCAGAAACGCCGCCGGCCGAGCAGGCGGCGCCGTGCTTCGCGGCCGCATCGCGACGGCCGTCGTCCAGCCCGCGCCGTCCGGGCATCTCACGCGGCGCCGGCGCGCGGCGTTTCACGTGATGATGAGCGCGGTGGCCATTCCACCTTTCGAGGTCTTCTACGAGGCGCACAGCTCCGAGGTGCTGGGGCTGCTGCGCCGCAGGCTCGGACGCGACCGCGCCGACGACGCCTTCCAGGAGACGTTCCTGCGGGCGCTGCGCGCCTACGATCGGCTCGAGCACGGCACGCACCTGCGCGCCTGGGTGCTGACGATCGCCTCGCGTGTCGCGCTCGACGCGCAGCGGCGCGCAACCCCGACCGCCGAGCTGCCGGAGCTGCCGCACGAGGACGCGCGGCCCGCCTACGAGGACCTCGGCGACCTCACCGACGGGCTGCCGCCGAAGGAGCGGGCCGCCGTCGTGCTGCGCTACGGCTACGACCTCGCCTACGACCAGATCGCGTCGGCCCTCGATTCGAGCCCCGACGCCGCCCGGCAGGCCGCATCCGCCGGCGTCCGCCGCCTGCGGAAGGAGAGGAAGGCATGAGCGTTCCCACCGAGCTCGACCGCCGCTTCCGCGAGGCCGCCGTCCGCGCCGGCCTGCTCGACGCGGGCTACGACATCGTCGACAGCCCGATCGGGCCGCTCCTCGTCGCGGCGACCGACCGCGGCGTCCTGCGCATCTCGTTCGACCACGAGCCCGAGCACCACCTCGAGCGGCTCGCACGGCAGGCCGGCCCACGCGTGCTGCGCGCGCCGTCGCGCGTCGACCCGGTGCGCCGCGAGCTCGACGAGTACTTCGCCGGCCGCCGGCGCGCCTTCGACCTCGCGATCGACCTGCGCGCCGCGCCGCCCTTCACCGAGCGCGTGCTCGCCGAGCTCGCCCGCGTGCCCTTCGGCGCGACGGCGACCTACGCGGCTCTCGCCGCGCGCGCGGGCAACCCGAAGGCGGCGCGGGCGGTCGGCATGATCATGAACCGCAACCCGGTGCCGATCGTGCTGCCCTGCCACCGCGTCGTGGGCGCAAACGGCAGCCTCGTCGGCTACGCGGGTGGGCTCGAGCGCAAGGAGACGCTGCTGCGGCTCGAAGGCGTGTTCCTCTGACGGCTGCCGCGCAGGCATGCCGTTGCCAGCAGCGCCGCCGCGAAGGCGAGCGCTGCCACCGACAGCGCGACGGCGTGGAAGGCGCTCACCCCCGCGTCGCGCGCCACCCCCGACGCCCGCGGGTCGAAGGGCGTGTCGCCTGCTCCGCCACGTCGCGCGAAGAGCGCGCCCGCGAGCGCGCCGATCGCGGCAACCGAGAGGATGCCGCCGACGCGCGCGACCGTCTGGTTGAGTCCGGTCGCGACGCCGGCGAGCGCCTCCGGAGCGGATGAGAGGGCAGCGGCGGTGACCGGCGCCACCACCGCCGAGAGCCCCAGCGAGAAGACGACGATGCTCGCCAGGCCCCACGTCCACGCCTGCGCGCGTGTCGCGACCTGCAGCAGGAGGAGCGCCGCCACCCCGATCGTCGCCGCTCCGGCGGCGATCGGCAGCCGCGGCCCGTTGCGGTCGGCGTACCGTCCCAGCCGCGGCGCGAGCAGGATCAGGGCGATGCTCGGCGGCGCGAACGCGAGCCCGGCGAGTACGGGCCCGAGGCCGAGAAACTGCAGGTAGACCGGAAGGAACAGCACATGCGCGCCGAGAGCCGCGTACATGACGAGCGTGACGAGGTTCGCAGCCGCGAGGCCCGGCACCCGTAGCAGCGCGGGCGGGACGATGGGGTCGGCGACCCGGCGCGTCCACGCGACGAGCAGGGCGAGCGCGAGCAGCCCCACGGCGAGCATCGGCAGGACGTGGGCGAGGCCGCGCTCGCGCACCTCGACGAGGGTGTAGCTGACGCCGGCGAGCCCGACCGCGACGAGGGAGGAGCCGACGAGGTCGAGCGTCGAGCGGCCCCGCGAGCGCTCGTCCGCGCCACGGCCCGCCGCGGCGAGCGCGATCGTCACGACCGCAAGCGGTACGTTGATGAGGAACACCAGGCGCCACGAGACGGTCTGCACGATGAGACCGCCGAGCGCGGGCCCGCCGATCGTGGCGATGCTCGTCAGTGCCGTCCACAGCCCGATCGCGCGACCGGCCTCTCCCGCCCACGTGACGCGCAGGAGCGCGAGGCTCGTCGTCGTCAGCACGGCGCCGCCGACCCCCTGCAGCGCGCGCCCGGCGACGAGGACGCCCTCGCCGGGCGCGAGCGCCGTCAGCAGCGACGCGGCGGCGAACAGGACCACCCCGAGGACGAACGTGCGCCGCAGCCCGACGCGGTCGCCGACGGCGCCGCCGACGAGGTAGAAGGCCGACAGCGACAGCGCGTAGGCGAGATACACCCACTGCTGGCCCGAGAGGCCGAGGCCGAGGTCCTCCTCCATCCGCGGCAGCGCCACCACCACGACCGTGGTGTCGAGGAACGCGAGCGACGACCCGAGCGCGGTCGCGAGCAGGGTCAGCAGGCGTACGCGGCGTCCGGGCTCCATGCGCGCACGCTACTCGACCCCTCGCCGCGCGCCGCCGGAAGCCCCGAGGACGCTCCGCAAACAGCTTCACAGCATGCGATAGCCCTTCCCCCACACGTTGACGACGAAGCGTCCGTCGCCCGCGGCGCGCAGCTTCCGCCGCAGCCGGGAGGCGTGCGAGTCGACCGTCCGTGTCACGAGCCGGCCCCTCAGCCCCCAGACGTCGCGGAGGAGCTCCTCCTTCGAGAACACGCGCTCCGGGTCGCTCGCGAGTCGCGCCGCGAGGTCGAACTCCTTCGCGGCGAGCGGCACCGGGACGCCGCCGAGGCGCACCTGCCGGGCACGGTGGTCGATGACAAGGTCGCCGACCTCGAGCACGTCCGCGAGGCCGACGCCGGAGCGGCGCAGCAGCGCGTGGATCCGCGCCACGAGCTCGAGGTACAGGTGGCGCTCGACCACGTCGTCGGCTCCCTTCTCGAACGCGCGCACGCGGTCGACGGGGTCGGCATCGGGGTCGGCGAGCACGATCACGGGGACGTTCCGGTCCCAGCGACGGCCGGGCTCCCCTTCCCGCAGCCGCGCGCACAGATCGGGCTCCCCCGCGATCACGACGTGCGGGCGCGAGCGCTCGGCGATGTCGAGAGCCTGCGCGTCCCAGCCCGCCTCGTGCACGCGGAAGCCGTCGGAGCGCAGATGGCGCTCGAGGAACCCCCGCGTCTCGGGCTCCGACTCGACGAGAAGCAGCTCGGTGGGCACGGGCGCCACGCTAGAGCTCCGCCGCGCGCCGCGCCAGATGTCCATTCGGACGGATGTGTGACCATCCGTCCCCAGCCGCCCGGAAGGGACGGGTGCGTGGGGTCCGTCCACTGCCGGCACGGGCGACGCCGCCCGCGCCAAGGCCGCTACAGCCGGCCGGAGCGGGCGATGCCCCACACGAGCCAGAGGCCGAACAGGCTCGAGATCACGAAGCCGACGAACGACAGCGCGTGGAGGCCCATCACGCGCGGCCCTTCCTTGGCGAGCACGCCGACGATCGACGAGCCGACGAGGCCGCCGAGAACGATCAGCGCTACCGCCAGGCGGTTGAGCGCGTGGTCGATGTGGTAGGCGAGGTCGTCGAGCCCCGGGTTGCGCAGCTGCAGCTCGAGCTGCCCCTGCCGTGCCTGCTCGAGCACGTCGCGCGCCTGGTAGGGGAGCTCGCGCGCGATCCCCGCGAGCTCGCGCACCTCGTGCTGGGCGCGCAGCGACATCCGTCGCGGCGAGAAGCGGTCGGCGAGCAGGCCGCGCGCGTACGGCCGCGCGACCTCGAACACGTTGAACTCCGGGTAGAGCTCGATGCCGACGGCGCCGAGCGTCGCGATCGTCTTGTCGAGCACGACGAACCTGCTCGGCAGGCGCAGGTTGAGCGAGTAGATGAGGTCGAGCCCCTCGCGGATCACCTCGATCGGATCGATCTCGGAGAGGCTCGAGCCGTAGTAGCGGTAGTACAGGTCCTCGATCGCGGCGCGCAGCTCGTCCTCGCGCTCCTTCGGGTAGCGCAGGCCGAGCTCGGAGAGGCGGCGCGGCAGCGCCTCCACGTTCTCCGTCGCGGCGTCGACGAACAGCCGCGTCAGGCGGGTCATGTCCTCCTCGGTAAGGCGGCCGGCGAGGCCGAAGTCGACGAGGCCGATGCGGCCGTCCTCGAGCAGCAGGATGTTGGCCGGGTGGGGGTCGCCGTGGAAGAAGCCGTGGCGGAAGATCATCGTCATCCACGCGTCGGTCATGCGGTAGGCGAGCTCGCGCCGCTCCTCCGGGGAGCGCGACTCGAGATCGAGGTCGGCGAACTGCGCGCCCTCGAGGTACTCGAGCGTGAGCACCCGTTCCCCCGAGTAGGGCCGGATCACCTTCGGCACGACGACCTGCTCGGAGTCGCCGAAGTTGCGGCGGAACGTCTCCGCGTTGCGGGCCTCGTTGCCGTAGTCGAGCTCCTGGTGGATCGAGCGCGCGAACTCCTCGACGAGCGCCTCCGCGTCGATGAAGTCGAGCGCCCGCACGCGCTCGCGCACGACGCGGGCGGCCGAGCGCATCAACTGCAGGTCTGACTCCACCTGGCGCGGAGCCGCGGGGCGCTGCACCTTGACGACCACCTGCTGCCCGTTCGGGAGCGTCGCCCGGTGTACCTGGCCGATCGACGCGGCGGCGATGGGATGCTCGTCGAAGGCGGTGAACGCCTGCTCGACGGTGAGCCCGAGCTCCGTCTCGACGACCTCGCGCACCTGGGCGAACGGGAACGGGCTGACGTCGTCCTGCAACCCGCGCAGCTCCGCGACGATGTCGGGCGGCACGAGGTCCGGGCGGGTCGAGAGCAGCTGGCCGAACTTGACGAACGTCGGGCCGAGCTCGTCGAGCATCTCGCGCAGCCGGCGCCCCCGGTCGGCGGGCTCGCGTCGATCGTCCCGACGGCGCCGGTCGACGAGGTAGCCGAAGCCGTGCCGGGTGGCGACGCGCCCGATCTCGGAGAGCCGGCCGATCTTGCGCTGGGGCCGCACGGGGCTCATGTGCGCATTGTGGACGCGCGCAGTCCCGATGCGAAGAGGTCGCGCGCTCGAGGCGTCAGGAGCGCCTCTCGAGGAGGCGCAGCCGGTGCTCGAGCTGGGCCACGCGGAGGGCGAGATCCTCGACGTCCTCGCGACGGGCGAGGCCGAGCCGCCGCAGCGCCCTGTCGCCGGCCTCGCCGCGCCGCGTGCCGAGACGCTCGGCCTCCCGCCGCCAGCTCGTGACCGTGTCGCGGAAGGCGCCCCGCATCTCGTCACGGTCGATGCCGACGCGCCGCGCGAGCTCGTCGGCGACCTGGTCGGCGGCCTCGGCGCCGAGCGAGACCCAGCCGAGGCCGGCGAGCAGGAGCTGCTCGAGCGTCCGCTCGTACGTGCCGTTCGGCGCGTCGCCCGTCTCGACCATCGGCGTAGGAGTAGCAGACGGGCGGCTCTCCCGGCGGGGCTCTCGTGACAGCCTGTCGCGGAGCTGTGCTAGCGGGCGCGGCCGTGCGGGCGATTCGAGCGGCGCTGGCGCCGGCGCTCGCGCTTCGCCGACGACGGAACGGCGGCGGGGGCGGCGGGCGCGGGCGCGGAAGCGGGAGCGGGCGCGGGCGCGGGAGCCGCTTCGACGACGACTCCGCCGACCGACTGGATGCCGGCCACGTCCTCGTGCTTGCGGCGCGCGTACTCGGGCTCGCGCTCCTTGATCATCGACAGGATGGGCGCCGCCACGAAGATGGACGAGTAGGCGCCGGAGGCGATGCCGATGAGCAGCGCGAACGCGAAGTCCTTGAGGGTGTCGCCGCCGAACGCGAGCAGCGCGAGGATCGGCAGCAGCGTGATGAACGAGGTGGCGAGGGAGCGCGGGATCGTCTCCCACAGCGACACGTTGACGATCTGGCGGTAGGAGCCGCGCTTCATGAGCGGCACGTTCTCCCGGATGCGGTCGAAGATGATGATCGTGTCGTAGATCGAGTACCCGAGCACGGTCAGCACCGCGGCAACCGTGGACGTCGTCACCTCTCGCCCGACGAGCGCGTACACGCCGACGGTGATGATCACGTCGTGTGCGAGCGCGATGATCACCGGCGCCGCGAACTGCCACTGGAAGCGCGTCGAGATGTAGCCGACGATGAGCAGCAGCGAGACGACGATCGCGAAGATCGCGCTGCGGGCGATCTGGCGTCCGAAGCTCGACGACACGTTCTTCGCGCCGAACGCCTCCGCGTCGACCGAGCGCGCGAGGCTCGACTGCAGCTGAGCCGTCTCGGCGGCCGTCAGCGTCTCCGTACGCAGCTGGAAGCTCCGATACTTGCCGTTCGTCGCCGTGCCGCGGCCCTGGATGACGGCGCTCGCCCTGCCCACTCTGGCGGTCTCGGCGCGGACGGCCTCCAGCGAGACCGGCGCCGCCGTCTTGAACGACAGCTGCGTGCCGCCCTTGAAGTCGATGCCGAGGTTGAGGCGCAGGAACAGGAGCGCGACGATCGAGACCGCGACCACGACGCCGGAGATCGTGAGCCAGATGCGACGGCGGCCGATGTAGTCGAGCTTCAGCCAGCCGGGGATGCCGCGGCCCTCGGCGCCGACGAAGCGCGGGCTCTCGAACCACTTGAAGCCCGCGAGCAGCGACAGCAGCGCGCGCGTCGCGAGCACGGCGGTGAGCATCGAGACCGCGGTGCCGATCAGCAGCATCAACGCGAAGCCGCGCACCGAGGCGGTGGCGACGGCGAACAGCACGAGCGCGGTGATCGCGGTGACGACGTTGGCGTCGACGATGGTGTGGAAGCCCTTCGTGTAGCCGGTCTGGATCGCCGCGCGCACGCTCCGGCCGGCGCGCGACTCCTCCTTGATGCGCTCGAAGATGACGACGTTCGCGTCGGCGGCCACTCCCAGCGTGAGCACGAGGCCGGCGAAGCCCGGCAACGTCAGGGTGACGTTGAAGAGCAGGATCGCGGCGTAGAGGAAGGCGGCGTAGATGCCGAGCCCGAGCACCGCGACGAGTCCGAGCAGGCGGTAGAAGAGCAGCAGGAAGAGGGCGACGACGAGCAGGCCGATGAGCGCCGCCTTCTTGGCCTCGTTGAGCGAGTCCTTGCCGAGCGTGGCCGAGATCGCGGTCTGGTCGAGCGTGACGAACTTCACGGGCAGCGCGCCGGTCTGCAAGACGAGCGCGAGGTCCTTGGCTTCCTGGATCGTGAAGTTGCCGGTGATCTGCGCGCCGTTCGAGCCGGAGATGCCGCCCGGATAGCGCTCCCAGTCGATCGACGGAAACGACTTGATCTCGCGGTCGAGCACGATCGCGAAGTGCTGCTCGATCTTCTGGCCGCCGCCGATCGTGTTCGTCAGCAGCTTGCCGCGCTGGGCCTCGCGGCGGGTGATCTCGGCGAACTTGCGGGCGCCCGCCTTCGTGAACTGCATCGTCACGATCGGCTGGTTGGTCTGCGTGTCGAAGTCCTGCCGCGTGCCGGAGAGCTTCAGGTCGGCGCCGGTCATCTCGGGCACGGCCGGCGGATCGTATTTCAGCAGGTACCAGAGGCGCACGGGCGCGATGTTGCCGCCCGACTGCGTGGGGCAGATGTCGCCGGGGGCGCACGAGACGACGACGGTGCCGGGCGGCACGGCGAAGAGCTTGAACGCCTTCGGCACCCTGCCGCCGAACTTGCGCAGGGCTGCCGCCTTCGTGGAGACGGGCCCGGCGACCAGCTTCTTCTTGCCGTCGAAGAGCCAGTACTGGTCGGGAGCGCCCCTGGCGGCGAGCGCCTGCTGGCCTGCGAGGAGGTCGTACACGGATGCCTTCTCGACCGGAAACCGGCGTGCGTCGATCGAGGGCGGCGCCAGGTTCGCCTCGAGGTCGTAGAGCTCGAGCGTGGCCGTCTTGCCGATGATCTTCGCGGCCGCGGCGGGATCCTTGACGCCGGGCAGCTGGATCGCGATCTGGTCCGAGCCCTGCGTGCGGATCTCCGGCTCGGACACGCCGAGGCGGTCGACGCGGTCGCGCATGATCGAGACGGAGCGCTCGAGGTCGGCCTTGGTCAGCGGCCGGTCCTTCGGCGGCACGGCCTGCAGCGTCACCTCGAGGCCGCCCTGGAGGTCGAGCCCGAGCGTCGTCTTCTTGTGGATGGGCGAGCCGGGGATCGCGAGCAGCGCCACGCCGACGAGTGCGACGACGACGAGCGAGACGACGACGAGGGCTGCGCGGCGGGTCATGTGAGCGGGAAGGCTAGCTGCGCTCGGACGGCGGCGGCGTGCCGGCCCCCTGCGGCTCGGCATCCGCGTCGTCGTCCCCGCCGCCGCCCTCGGCGAGGCCGGCGTCCTCGTCCGCTTCGTCGTCGTCGGGCTCGGGATGGACGACGGTGGCGACGGCGCGACGGGCGACGCGCACGTGGATGCCCTCGGCGATCTCGACGATGAGGTCGTCGCCGTCCTCCCCGTCCTCGAGCTCCTGGACGATGCCGTAGATGCCTCCCACGGTGAGGATCTCGTCGCCCGGCTCGATCGTGCTCAGCATCCGCTGCTGTTGCTGCTGCTTGGCGCGCTGCGGCCTGATCATGAGCACCCAGAGCAGGGCGAACAGCGCGACGATGATGATCAACGATCCCATGGATCCTCCTGGGGCCCGGCGGCGAGACGCTCGAGCGCCGCGGCCCGGTAGACCGCGAACTCGCCGCGCGTGATCGCCGCCCGCGCGCCCGCGGTCAGTCGGTGGACGAAGGTGAGATTATGCAGGGAGAGCAGCCGCAGGCCGAGCGCCTCCTGCTGGTTGACGAGATGGCGGATGTAGGCGCGCGAGAAGCGCGCGCAGGCGGGGCAGTCGCAGCCCTCCTCGAGCGGGCGCGGGTCGCGGGCGAAACGGGCGTTGCGGAGGTTGATGCGGCCGCTCGCGGTCAGCGCCGACCCCGTGCGCGCCGTGCGCGTCGGCAGCACGCAGTCGAACATGTCGATGCCCGCGGCCACGACACCGAGGATCCCGTCGGTGTCGCCGAGCCCCATGAAGTAGCGGGGGCGATCGGCCGGAAGGAGCGGCGCCGACCACGCGACGGTCTCGAGCATCTCCTCGCGGCTCTCACCGACGGCGAGCCCGCCGAGCGCGTTGCCGTCGAACCCGAGCGCGACGACGTCCTCGATCGAGCGGCGCCGCAGCTCCGGGTCGATGCCCCCCTGGGCGATGCCGAAGCGAAGCTGGCCGGGAGCGCGCGGCGCGTCGACCTGGCGCTCGGCCCAGCGCAGGGTGCGCCGCGCCGCCTCCTCGAGCTCGGCGCGGGGGGCGCGCGCGGGCGAGCAGATGTCGAGGCACATGGCGATGTCGGAGCCGAGCCGCCGCTGGATCTCGCACACGTCCTCCGGCGTGAGGCGCTCGGGGGCGCCGTCGTAGACGGAGCGGAACGTGACGCCGTCGTCGTCGACGGCGAGCAGCGTGTCGCGCAGGGAGAAGATCTGGAACCCGCCCGAGTCGGTGAGGATAGGCCCGTCCCAGCCGGAGAACGCGTGCAGGCCGCCGAGATCCTCGATGACGTCCTCGCCCGGCCGGAAGTGCAGGTGATACGCGTTCCCGAGGATCACCTGCGCCCCGAGCGCGCGCACCTCGTCGGGGTGGAGCAGCTTCACGGTCGCCTTCGTGCCGACCGGCATGAACGCCGGCGTCTCGAATTGCCCGTGCGCGGTGTGCACCGTCCCGGCGCGGGCTGCGCCGTCGGTCGCCGCGAGGGTGAACGCGGTTGTCACAGGATCAGCATCGCGTCGCCGAAGGAGTAGAAGCGGTAGCGCTCCTCGACCGCGAGCCGGTACAGCTCACGCGTCTGCGCCACACCGGCGAACGCCATCACGAGCGCGAGCAGCGTCGAGCGCGGCAGGTGGAAGTTCGTCAGCAGGGCGTCCACGCGGCGGAAGTCGAAGCCCGGGAGGACGTACAGGCTCGTCCTCCCCTCGAGCACCCCGTCGCGCGCGACCGTCTCGAGCACGCGCACGGTCGTCGTGCCGACGGCGAGGACGCGGCCGGCGACGCGGATGCGCTCCCACGCCTGCGGCTCGACGCGGTAGCGCTCGCCGTGGAGCTCGTGCCGCTCGAGCTCGTCGACCGCGAGCGGGCGGAACGTGTCGAGCCCCACGTGCAGGGTGACCCGCTCCACGTCGAGGCGCGCGAGCAGCTCTGGTGTGAAGTGGAGGCCGGCGGTCGGCGCGGCCGCCGAGCCGGGCTCGCCGGCGTAGACGGTCTGGTAGCGGGCGGGATCCGCGAGCGGCTCGCGGATGTACGGCGGCAGCGGCGGCTCACCCGCCGGCTCGCCGTCGAGGCGGACGCGCCAGCGACCGCCTCCGAGCGGCTCGAGCAACTCGACGGCGCCGAGGCGCTCGCCCGGCCGCAGCCGGCGCGACGGCCGCGCGAGCGCCTCCCAGGCTCCGTCGCCGAGCGGCTCGAGCAGGAGCACCTCCGCCTCGCCCCCGCTCTCCCGGCGCAGGCGCAGCCGCGCCGGGACGACGCGCGTGTCGTTCACGACGACGAGCTCGCCGCGCAGCTCGCCGGGCAGGTCGGCGAACGTGCGATGGCGCACGGCACCCGTCTCGCGCTCGTAGACGAGCAGCCGCGAGGCGTCGCGCCGCCGCGGCGGATGCTGCGCGATCAGCTCCGGCGGCAGGTCGTAGTCGAGCTCGGCCGATCTCATCCGACGGCCAGAGTAGCCTTGCGCCCATGGACGAGCAGGCACTGGAACGGGCGAAGCGGCGCATCGCGGAGGCGCGCGAGGGTCGCCGCGAGGAAGCACGGTTCGAGGCGGCGCTCCAGCGCTCGCGCGAGGAGGTGGAGGCGCTCGGCCGGGTCGCGGCGGCGCTTGCGGCGGCGGTGCCGGATCGGGTCGGCGACGCGGTGCAGGAAGGACTGCGCCGCGAGGTGCTGCCGGTCGCGCGCAACCTGGGCGAGATTCGCGGTCTGCTGAACAACGTGATCGGTCGCCTGGAGCGGCTCGAGCAGGAGCTGATCGCCGAGCGCAACGCGCGCCTCGACGATCTCACGCTCCTCGTCGACCTCGTCTCGTCGGGCTGGCGGGGCGTCGACGGCCGCCTGCAGCGGATCGAGTCGGCCGCCGGCGGCGAGGTCGTGCCGCTGCGCTCCGAGCACGTCGCGGCCGCCTCCTGACGGAGGCTCCTACGCGAAGGCGAGGATCGCGGCAGAGGTGACCGCCCAGCCCGCGACGGCGACGAGGATCGGCAGGTCGCCGAGCAGCACGTTCTCCGGCTCCTCCCCGGCGGAGTGCCGGTGGACGAGCAGCAGGTAGCGGAGGAGCCCGAAGACGACGAATGGCACGGTGGCGGCGAGCGCCGGCGTGTCGCGGGCCGTCAGCGTGTACACGGTGTACGCCGCGATCGTGGCGGCGGCGACCACCGTCAGGAGCTGGTCGACGAGCACGATCGAGTACCCGTCGAGCACCGGCCGTCCACGGTGCGCGGTGCGCTCGACGAGCACGAGCTCCGCGCGGCGCTTGCCGAGAGCGAGGAAGAGCGCCAGCAGCCCCGTGCAGACGAGCAGCCACGGGGAGATGCGGACGTCCACGGCCGCCGCCCCGGCGGCCGCCCGGATCACGAACAGCCCCGCGATCACGAGCACGTCGACGAGGGCGACGTGCTTGAGCTGCAGGGTGTACGCCGCCTGCAGGAGCGCGAACGCAGCGAGCAGCGCGACCGACGGCGCCCCGAGCGCGGCGGCGAGCACGAGGGCGGCGACCCCCAGAACGGCGGCGAGCATGAGCGCCTGCCGGTTCGTGAGCTCGCGGGCGGCCACCGGGCGGCGCCTCTTGACCGGATGACGGCGATCGTCGTCGGCGTCTTGCACGTCGTTGACGATGTAGGCGGCGCTCGAGGCGGCGCAGTAGACGGCGAACGCGGTGAGCGCCTCGGCCCACCGCACGACCTCGCCGAGCTTGGCGGCGAAGATGATGCCGGCGAAGAGCAGCAGGTTCTTCGCCCACTGCCGCGGGCGCAGCGCCACGAGCGCGGCTCGGCGCGGCGAGCGGCGACGCGGCAGCTCCACGGCGTCGGCGCTGGCGGCGGCCTCGGGCACGGCGCCGATCGTACTGCTCCGCCTACGCCGCGGGCAGCTCGATCGTGAACCGGGTGCCCGCGCCCGGCTCGCTCTCGAGCTCGATCGTGCCGTCGAGCCCCATGACGATCCCGTAGACGGTAGCGAGCCCGAGGCCTGTCCCCCGCCCCTCCCCCTTCGTCGTGAAGAATGGCTCGTAGCAGCGCTCGCGCGTCGCCGCGTCCATGCCCACGCCGGTGTCGGCGACGACGAGCCGGGCACGGCTCCGCGCTCTGTCACAGCCCGTCTCGAGGCGGAGCGTGCCGCCGGCCGGCATCGCGTCCACGGCGTTCGTGACGAGATTGAGCAGCAGCTGCTGCACCTGCGTGCGGTCGGCGCGGACGGCCGCCGGCGCGAGCTCGAGCGAGAGGTCGACGTGTGGCCGGACGATGCCGGCGACGAGCGGCTGCACCTCGCGCACGAGCAGCTGCAGGTCGAGGTCGACGACCTCCAACGGGCACGGGCGACCCAGGGAGAGCAACCGGGAGACGAGGTCGTGGGCGCTCGACGACGCCTCGAGGATGTCGTCGGCGAAGCGGCGCTGCTCGCCGGTCAGCTCCTCGCGCAACAGCGAGGCGTAGCCGTCGACGGCCGTGAGGACGTTGTTGAAGTCGTGCGCGACGGAGGCCGCGAGCCGTCCGATCGCCTCCATCTTCTGTGCCTGCAGCAGCCGGCCTTCGCTCTCCCGCAACGCCGCCTCGACCCTGCTGCGCTCGATCGCCGCCCCGATGATGCCGGCTGCCGCGCGCAGGGCGTCGCGCTGCGACGAGATCCAGTCCCGCTCGCGCACGCAGTCGTCGAAGCCGATCTCGCCGAGCAAGCCCCGCTCCGAGATGATCGGGAAGCTGATGGCCCTGAGCGTGCCCTCCTGCTCGAGCGCACGCCGCACGGCGCCGCTCGCATCGTCACGGCGCAGTAGATGCGGCTCGCCACGCTCGAGGAGGCGGAGCACCTCGGGCGGCTCGGGGAAGTCCGTCCAGATCCCTGTCCGGAGCGAGGGCTCGACGCCGTCGGCCACCCACTCGTGGGTCAGCGTCGACGCGACGCCGCCGTCGACCGCGCGCATCTGGAAGATGTAGGCGCGGCTGGCGCCGGTCGCGCGGCCGAGGAGCGCGAGCACGTCGTCGATGGCGAGCTCCCACGAAGCCGCCCGGAAGAGGCGCTCGGCGGCCGCGGCGAGGGCTTCGAGGATGCGCTCGCGCGTCTGCATTCCCTCGATCGCGCGCTCACGCTCGGCCGCTGCGGCGAGAGCGCCCGCCGCCAGCCGCAGCGCCTCGACTTCGGACGGCTGCCAGCGCCGCTCCTGCTCGCAGTCGTCGAAGCCGACGATCGCCTCGAGCGTGCCGTCGACGATGACGGGGACGAGGAGCGCCGACATCGTCCCCTCGCGCCCACACGCCTCCCGGACGGGCGCGGGAGCGGTCGCTCGCGTCTCGTGGACGACCTCGCCGCGCCGTAGCCGCGCGACCGCCTCCTCCGGCACGGGGACGTCGTGCAGGAGCGGGTCGGACGCCGGCGGTGTCACGCCGGCTTCCACCCATTCGAAGGCGAGGCGCGAGCACGTGCCGGCGGCGGTCTCGACGACCTCGAGGAGGTAGGCGCGGCCTGCCGCCGCGGCGCGCCCGACGAGCTCGAGCATCTCGGGCACGACATCGCTCCAGCGCTGCGCGCGTACGAGCCGCTCGGACGCGTCGGCGACCGCGGCGAGGATCGCGTCGCGGCTGCGAAGCCGACGCTCGCTCGCGCGCAGGGCGGACTCCGCGTCGATGCGGCCGATCTCGGCGCGTACGCGCGCGGCGAAGAGGCGCAGCGTGGGCTCGACGCGTGCGCGACGGTGCAGCGGCTCCGTCCCGAGCGCGGCGAGCAAGCCGACGAAGCGGCCGTCGACGTCGCGCAGCGCGATCCCCGCGTAGGACTCGATTCCCATCGACACGAGCAGCGCGTCGCCGGGGAAGAGCCCGCTGACACCGCGCGGGTAGACGCAGACGCCGCCCGAGGCGACCTGCTCGCAGGGCGTCCCGGCGAGTGCGTATGCGATGCCGGTCGTGACGGCGCCGCCGGCCGACACCGTCGACGCGTGCACGACGCCGTCGGGGTCGATCCGGCCGAGGAGCGCGTAGCGTGTCCCGATCGTCTCTGCGAGCTGCTGCAGCAGCGCTATGACCGTGTCAGTGCCGGCGTCCGCGCGCGCCGGCGTGCCGCTCTCGTGCCGGATGGTCTCCCCCCTCCCCTCTTGCGGTGGCGGCACCATACAGCCGCGCCCGGTCGGCACCGCTCGTGGGGCCGCTCAGGGGCGCACGGCGGGCAGGACGAGCCGGAAGCAGCTGCCCCGCCCGACGTCGGACTCGAGCTCGATCTGCCCGCCGAGCGCGACCGCGAGCTCGCGCGCGATGGGCAGTCCGAGTCCCGTCCCGGTGGTGTCGCGCGAGATGAACGGGACGAAGATCCGCTCCCGCTCGGCCGGCTGGATACCGGGCCCGGAATCGCGCACCTCGACCGCGACGCGGCCGCCTGCCGCTGCGGCTGCGAGCTCGATCAGGCCGCCGTCCGGCGTCCAGCGGAACGCGTTCGCGAGCAGGTTCGAGATCACCTGCAGCACGCGGTCGCCGTCGGTGACGATCGTCGGCGCCTCGTCCGTGCCCGACAATCGGTAGTCGATCTCTCGCCTGCGCGCCTCCTCGCCGAACGTGGCGTACGCCTGCTCGACGAGGGCGCCCATGTGCACCTCCTGGGCATGGACGGTGAACCGGTGCGCGTTGAGCTTGGCGAGGTCGAGCACGTCTCCGACGAGCCGCTCGAGGCGCACCGTCTCCGCGGCGACGACGTCGAGGGACGCCTGCACGAGCTCCGGGTCGGCGACGAGCCCGTCGCGCAGGGCGTCGACGTGCCCCTTGATCGCGGTCAGCGGCGTGCGCAGCTCGTGCGAGACGGACATCAGGAACTGGCGCTCGCGCTCCTCGGTGGCCGCGAGCCGGGCCGCCATCTCGTTGAAGCGCTCCGCCAGGTGGCTGATCTCGTCGCCTCCCTGGGAGACGGGAACGCGCACCGCGTAGTTGCCGTCCGCGATCTCGTCGGCGGCGCCCGAGAGCGCGAGCACGGGCCCCGTGATCCGCCTCGAGAGCCACCACGAGAGGAGGCCGGAGAGCACCGCGCCGACGGCGAACGCGGCGGCGAGGCGCCCGACGAGCGGCAGCCACTGGTCGCGCAGCTCGGTGCGCGGCTTGGCGACGATGATCGCGCCGAGCGCGTCGCTCTCCGGCTCCAGGCGCACCGGGGCCGAGGCGGCGAGGTACGGCCGGCCGCTTCCCGGCGGCGTGAACTCGAACGTGACCGTCTCGCGCAGCGCCGACACCCGCGACGGCACCGCGGACTCGGCGAGGCGCGGCAGGCCCGAGTCCTGCCCGGGGAACAGCGAGGCGCCGATGTAGAAGATCCTGTCGCCCGTCGCCAGCTCCAGCTTCGACGCGGCGAAGTCGATCGCAGCCGAGCCTTCGTCGGCGGCCCGCAGCGCCGCATCCGCGTAGAGTTGCGAGAGGCCCGAGGCCTCGCGTCGCAGCTCCTGCACCGACTGGGTGCGCGTGTAGGTCTGGAACAGCCGCAACGAGATGGCAGCGGCGACGACGCCGGCGAGCACGATCCCCAGCAGGAACAGGGCCGGCAGGCGGAAGCGCAGCGACCCGGGCACGCTCCGATTGTAGGGGCGGCTGCTGCCGGCCCAGCGGCCGCTACGCGGCGGGAGCGCTCGTGCGGTCGTGCGCGACCTTGTAGCCGACGCCCCACACGGTCACGATCGGCGAGGCGTCGCCGAGCTTGCGGCGTATCTGGCGCACGTGCACGTCGACCGTGCGCGTGTCGCCCGCGAACGTGTAGCCCCACACGCGCTCGAGCAGCTGATCGCGCGTGAGCACGATGCCGCGGTGGTCGAGCAGCTCCCAGAGCAGGTCGAACTCCTTCGGGGCGAGCTGGATCTCGTCGTCGCCCACCATCACCTCGCGCCGGCCGGCGTTGATGACGAGGTCGCCGTGGCGGAGCTCGTCACCCTCCTCGCGCCGGCGGTCGGGCGCGGATCGGCGCAGCACGCTCTTCACGCGGGCAACGAGCTCCCGCGGGTTGAACGGCTTCGTCAGGTAGTCGTCCGCGCCGACCTCGAGGCCGATGATCTTGTCCACGTCCTCGTCCCGCGCGGTCAGCATCAGGATCGGCACGTCGGAGCTCTTGCGCACGCGGCGGCAGATCTCGATGCCGTCCATGTCGGGCAGGTTGAGGTCGAGGATGATGAGCGCCGGCATCTCCGCCGCGATCGCGTTCAGCGCCGCCCCGCCGCTGCCCACCGCCTTCACCCCGTACCCCGCGTTCTTCAGGTAGAGGGCGACGAAGGAGGCGATCGAGCTCTCGTCCTCGACGACGAGGACTGTCTGCGGCGCCGTCACGGGCGCAGTTTGCCGGAATCGACCGGCGCAGGCACGTCGGACGCCGGAAAGACGAGCCGCAGCCGCGTCTGCGGCAGCGGCTGTGGCGCATCGTCGCCGATCGCGAACGTTCCGGCGGCTCCCGTCGCATCCGGCTCGCCGTCGATGACCGCCTGGCCGGCGCCGCGGGCGGAGATCGAGATGCCCTCGCCGCGCGCGACGATGCGGTAGCGCCCGCCGGGCACGAAGAAGAGGACGTTCTGCCCGCGCAGCCCCACGACCTTGCCGCGTGGCACGCCGTTCACGCGCGGGCTCCACTGGTCGGCAGGGCTCAGGTCCTGGATCTCGAGCGAGCCTCGGTCGATGCGCCCGACGAGCACCCCCCTGCCCACGATCTTGACGATGCCCCGTCCGTCCTCGAGCGACAGCGACCCGGTGGGGGCGTTCCTCCCTCCCACGGCGGTGGACGCCGAGAGGGCGAGAGCGGCGAGGGCCAGTGCTGCAAGGCGCATACCTGTCGCAGTATCGAGGTCGCGCATGTGCCGGCAATGAGACACCGGTAAGGAATCTGTTAGCGGCGTCCCGGGCCCTCCGGCCTGCGGGCGCTCTAGGCTTGCGCCGTGAACGAGACGACGGACTTCGCGGCGATCGTCGCCGTCGTCGCGCTCGCGCTGTTCGCGGCGATCTCGCTGCGCTCGCTGACGGCGCGGGTGGCGATCCCCGGCGCGGCGCTGTTCCTCGTGCTGCCCCCCGTCGCCGCGGAGCTGTTCCCGTCTCTCGGCAGTTCGCTCTCGATCCTCGAGGTGGAGCGGATCACGACCGTGGCGCTGATCGTCATCCTCTTCGACGGCGGCCTGCACATCGGGCTGCGCCGGTTCAGGGCATCCGCGGGCCCGATCCTGTCGATCGGCGTGCTCGGCACGTTCGCGACCGCGGGCATGCTCGCCGCCGCCGCGCACTGGGCGCTGGGGCTCGACTGGAAGCTGGCCGGCCTCGTCGGCGCGGCGCTCGCGCCCACCGACCCGGCCGTCACGTTCTCGGTGTTCGGCAACCGCGAGATCCGCGGCCGCTCCGGCACGATCCTCGAGGGCGAGTCGGGCGCGAACGACCCGGTGGGCATCGCGCTCATGATCGGCATGATCGAGTTCGCGACGACGGAGGGCGCCTCGTTCTCGGTCGTCGTCCGCGAGTTCGCGATCGAGATGGGCGTCGGTCTCGCGATCGGGATCGCGGCGGCGGCCGTGCTCCTTCCGGTCTTCCGGCGCGTGTCGCTGCCCGAGCCGTCGCTCTACCCGCTGCGCGTGCTGGCGGGGGCGGGGCTCGTCTTCGGCGTCTCGGCCCTCGTCCACGGCTCGGGCTTCATCGCCGTCTTCGTCGCGGGCATCCTGCTCGGCGACGCCGCGATGCCGCGCAAGGGCGAGACGGAGCGCTTTTCGGCCGGTCTCGCGAGCCTCGCCGAGATCACCGCGTTCATCGCGCTCGGCCTCTCGGTCGACTTCGACCTGCTGCGAAGCGGCCGGCTCTGGCTCGACGGCGCGATCCTCTTCGTCCTTCTCACGTTCGTCGTGCGTCCGCTCGCCGTCGGGCCGCTGCTCCTGCCGGCGCGCCTCCGCCCCGGCGAGCGCCTGTTCGTGACGCTCGGCGGCCTGAAGGGAGCGGTGCCGATCCTGCTCGCCGCGCTCGCCGTCATCGCCGGCGTCGAGCGTCCCGGCTACCTGTACGGGGTCGTCTACGTCGTCGTGCTCCTCTCGGTCGTGCTCCTGGGCACCTCGATGCCCGTCATGGCGGCTCGCCTCGGCATCCCGTTCCGGACGGTCTCGCACGACCTGGCCGAGGCCAGGGAGTTCACGGTCGCCGCCCGCGCCTTCGCGGACGGGAGGCGGCTCGACGCCCTGCCCCTCGCCGAGCGTGCCTGGGTCGGAGGCGTCGTGCGCGACGGACGCAGGCTGCAGGTCGCGGACCAGCTCACGCTCGCTACGGGCGACAGGATCGACGTGTACTGCGAGCCCTCCGACGAGCCGGCTCTGCGGCGGGTCTTCGAAGGCACCTGAGCTCTCCGTCGACTACCGTCCCGGTCGTGGAGATCCTCGCCGTCGCGGTGTTCCTCGTCGCGCTCGCCGTGATCGCGCTCGACTGGGCCGACAAGACGAAGATCGCGCTCGCGGCGGCGTCGATCGTCGTCGTCGCCGGCGCGATCGACGCCGAGGCGGCCGTCGCAGCGGTCGACTGGCCGACCCTCGGCCTGCTCAGCGGGATGATGATCGTCGTCGGGCTGACGCAGCCGACGGGCCTCTTCGACTGGCTCGGCCTCCACGTCGTGCGCGCCTCGCGCGGGCGGCCGATCGTGCTGCTGTACTTGCTCGCCGGGCTCACGGGCGGCCTGTCGGCGTTCCTCGACAACCTCACCGCAATCCTCCTCGTCGTCCCGGTCGCGCTCACGGTGGCCGACCGGCTCGGGATCTCGCCCGTCCCCCTCGTGCTCACCGAGGTGATCGCCTCGAACGTGGGCGGCACCGCGACGCTGATCGGCGACCCGCCCAACATCCTCATCGGCGGGCACGTGGCGGAGCTCTCCTTCCTCGACTTCGTCGTCAACCTCGCACCGGTCGCCGCCGTCACGCTCGTCGTCACGACGGGCCTGCTCGCCCTCGTCTTCCGGCGCAGCCTGCGCATCGACCCCGCTCGCGCCGCGACCCTCGGCGACCTCGACCCGGTGGCGCAACTGCGCGGCGACCCGCGACGCCGGAGGGTCGTCGTCGCGGTGCTGATCGGGACGGTCGTCGCGTTCTTCCTCCACTCGACGCTGCATCTCGAGCCGGTCGTCGTCGCGCTCGTCGGCGCGACGGCGATGCTGCTCGTCACCGACGTCGAGATCGAGGATGCGCTCCACTCGGTCGAGTGGGCGACGCTCTTCTTCTTCCTGGCGCTTTTCGTCGTCGTGGGAGCGCTCGAGGAGCAGGGGACGATCGCGCGCGTCGCCGGATGGCTCGGGGACATCACGGGCGGATCGCGCACCGCGGAGAGCCTCGTCATCCTGTGGGGCGCTGCCGCCGGGTCGGCGGTCGTCGACAACATCCCGTTCACGGCCGCGATGATCCCGGTCGTCGACGAGATCGAGGGCGATCGCTTCGACGACACGCTCTGGTGGTCGCTCTCGCTCGGCGCGTGCTTCGGCGGCAACGCGACCCTCATCGCGGCTGCCGCTAACGTCGCCGGAACCGGGCTGCTCAGGCGCGCCGGCCATCCTGTCTCGTTCGGCCGCTTCCTGGCCGTCGGTCTGCCTGCCACCCTGCTCTCGCTCGTGATCGCGACCGGCTACCTCGTCGCCTTCCAGCTGTGACCGAGCTGCCCCTTGCGGCCGGGGGCGCGGCGGCGCAGGCGCTCGTCGACCTCTTCGTCGTGCTGCTCGCCGCGAAGCTCGGCGACGAGCTCTTCAAGCGGCTCGGACAGCCCGCCATCGTGGGCGAGATCCTGGCAGGCGTGCTCGTCGGCCCTGCCGTCCTCGGGCTCGTCGACCTCACGGCGGCCCTCGAGGTGTTCGCCGAGCTCGGCGTCGTGTTCCTTCTCTTCTGGGTCGGGCTCGAGACACGCGTCACCGAGCTCCGCGCCGTCGGCTCGAGCGCCTTCCTCGTGGGCGTGCTCGGCGTCGTGCTGCCGTTCGCGGGCGGCTTCGGCCTCGGCCTGGCGCTCGGCGAGAGCGGCAGCACGAGCGCGTTCCTCGGCGCGGCCCTCGTCGCGACGAGCGTCGGCATCACCTCCGCCGTGCTCGTCGAGATCGGCGCACTGGCCTCGCGCGCGGGGCGGACGATCATCGGCGCCGCGATCGTCGACGACATCATCGCGATGCTCATCCTCGCGGTCGCGGTCGGCGTCGCCGCGGGCGGCACGGACCTCGTCGGGCTCGCGGTCGTCGTGGCGCTCGCGCTCGGGTTCGTCGCCTTCTTCGCGCTCGGCGGCACCGCGTTGATGCGCCGCCGGCCGGGGATGCTCGCCGCGCCGCGCTTCTCGGAGTCGCCGCTCCTTCCCGCGGTGATCCTGTGTCTCGGGCTCGCAGCCCTCGCCGCGGAGATCGGGCTGGCGGCGATCATCGGCGCCTTCCTCGCCGGCATGATGGTGGCCGAGACGACGGAGCAGCATCCGATCGAGGAGGAGGTGGCGCCGCTCTACGCCTTCTTCCCGCCGTTCTTCTTCGCCTCGATCGGGATGCAGATCGACCTCGGCGCACTCGTCGACGCGGGCACGCTCGCGCTGCTCGTCGCCGTCACCGCCCTCGCGGCGGCGACGAAGTTCCTCGGTGCCTGGCTCGGCGCCCGCGGCCTCGACGAGGCCGAGGCCCGGTTCGTCGGGGCCGGCATGGTGCCACGCGGGGAGGTCGGCATCATCGTCGCCGGCATCGCCCGCGCGAGCGGCGTGATCGGCGAGGAGATGTTCGCGGTCGTGGTCGGCATGTCCGTGCTGACGACGCTTGCGGTGCCCCCCGTGCTACGGGTGCTCGGAAAGCGCCTGCCCGTGCAGGACGCGGCGCCTCAGCCGTCGTAGCGGTAGAAGCCGCGGCCGCTCTTGCGCCCGAGCAGCCCGGCGTTCTTCATCGCCACGAGCCGCGGCGGCGGCGCCATCCTCGGCTCGCGCAGCTTCTCGTACAGCGCCTCGGCGGCGTGCACGTGCACGTCGATGCCGACGAGGTCGACGAGCGTGCACGGCCCCATCGGCCAGCCGGCGCCGTTCTCCATCGCCGTGTCGAGGGCCTCCGGCGTGACCCGCGCCTCGTCGAGCACGCGCACGCAGTCGTTGAGAAGCGGGATGAGGACGCGGTTGACGACGAATCCCGGCGTATCGTGGCAGCGCACGACGCGCTTGCCCATGCGCTCCCCGACGAGCGCGGCGGCGTCGGCCGCCTCCGCGGCCGAGAGCTCGGCGCGGACGACCTCGACGAGCGGCATCAGGGGCGCGGGGTTGAAGAAGTGCATGCCGACGACCCTCTGCGGACGGGCCGTCGCGGCGGCGATCTCGGTCACCGACAGCGCCGAGGTGTTCGTGGCGAGCACGGCGTCCGGCCGGCAGATCCGATCGAGGTCGGCGAACAGGCGGCGCTTCGGCTCGAGCTCCTCGACGATCGCCTCGATCACGATGTCGCAGGCGGCGAGCGCCTCGAGATCGGTGGTCAGCGCGAGCCGCGCGACGGCGGCGTCCCGATCGGCCTCGCCGAGCTGCCCCTTCTCGACCTTGCGCGAGAGGAAGCGCCCGATCGTCGCGGCGGCGCGCTCACCGAGCTCGGCGCTCACCTCGCGCCCGACGACGTCGTATCCGGCTTCGACGGCGAGCTGCGCGATCCCCGCGCCCATCGCCCCCAGCCCGACGACGCCGATCGTGCGGATCTCCGCCATGCGGCGATCGTATCGAGTCGCCGCCCGCGCGCGCGCCGGGTGCCTACGCTGCGGCGGCGCGCAGCTGCGCCGAGCGCAGGCGCAGCAGATCGACGAGGTCGGCCGTGGCCCGGAACGGATCGGCCAGCACCTCGCCCGTCAGCGGCGAGACGGCGGCGACGACGTCGCCGTCGCTCGTGGCGATGAGGATGGGCGCGGCGGGTACGCGCCGGTCGGCAAGGCCTGCCAGACGTCGCAGCGCATCGGTGTCGGCCGCGCGGGCGAGGCGAATCGAGATCTCGCTTCGCCCGCCGACCTGGCGTGCGATCGTGGCCGGCAGCCGCTCGGTCACCCGAGGTACCTGCGGCGCCGGGAGGCCTCGTCGATACGGGAGTCCCGGCCTGCGAAGACCGAGGCGACGCCGACGAGCACGATGAAGAGCAGCACGGCGATTTCCATGCCTCCATGGTGGCTGCGCCGCTACTATCAGCACAAGTCGAGGTATTCATGACAACGATCACCGAACCTGATAGTTGGCTGGGCGTCGAGCTGCGGCACTTCGCCGCGCTCGACGCCGTCGCGCAGGAAGCGTCGTTCGGCCGCGCCGCCGAGCGCCTCGGGTACACGCAGTCAGCGGTGAGCCAGCAGATCGCGGCGCTCGAGCGCATCGTCGGCGAGAAGCTCGTGCAGCGGCCCGGCGGTCCGCGGGCCGTCTCGTTGACGGAAGCGGGTACGCTGCTGCTGCGCCACGCCGAGGCGATCGTGCACCGCATCGAGGCGGCCCGGGCGGACATGGCCGCGCTGCGCGCGGGCGAGAGCGGCTCGCTGCGCGTGGGCACCTACCAGAGCGTCGGCGCGCGCGTCGTGCCGGAGGTGATGCGGCGCTTCCTGCCTGCCTGGCAGGGCATCGAGCTTGGGCTGTCCGAGCCGACGACCGACCCGGAGCTCTACGGCGCCGTCGAGAGCGGCGACCTCGATCTCGCCTTCTGCAGCCCGCCGCTGCCGGACGGGCCCTTCGAGGCGCTCGAGCTGATGAGCGACCCGTACGTGCTGCTCGTCCCCGCCGGCCATCCCGCCGCCGCACGCGGCGCGGCGTCGCTCGCCGATCTCGGCAGCCTGTCGCTGATCGGCTCGAACACGTGCTCGAGCGGCACGGTCGTCGAGACGGCGCTGCGCGGGCTCGGCTTCCCGGTCGAGTACGCGTTCCGCTCCGACGACAACGGCACGCTGCAGGGGCTCGTCGCCGCCGGCTTCGGCGCCGCTCTGATGCCGCTGCTGGCGGTCACCCCCGGCGACGAGCGGGTGCGCGTGCTCCGCATCGAGCCTGCGCTTCCGCGCCGCGTGATCGCGGTCATGTGGCACCGCGACCGCCACCGCTCGCCGGCCGCGCGCGCATTCGTCGAGATCGCACAGGCGGTCAGCGCCGAGGTCGAGCGCGACCTCGTCGAGCCCTGATTCTCTCGCAGGATCGCGCATCCGCCTGCACCGGCGGCCGGAAGCCGCCGGGCCGGCGGGCTCTCAGAGGCGCTCGACCACGGCGGCGATCGCCTGACCCTGGCCGATGCACATGGAGGCGAGGCCGTAGCGCGCGTCGCGGCGCTCGAGCTCGGCGAGCAGGGTCGCCGTGATGCGGGCGCCGGTGGCGCCGAGCGGATGCCCGAGCGAGATGCCGCCGCCGTTCGGGTTCACGTCCCCCGCCTCCCAGCGCTCGTGCAGGCCGCTGTCGGCGAGGGTCTGCAGCACGACCGACGCGAACGCCTCGTTCACCTCGATCACGGCCATGTCGTCCCAGCCGAGTCCCGCGCGGCGCAGCGCCTGCGCGCAGGCCTGCGGGTTGCCGTGCAGCATGCGGAACGGATCGACGCCCGCGATCCCGAAGGAGACGAAGCGGGCGCGCGGGACGAGGCGCAGCCGCGTGCAGGCGGCTTCGCTCGCGACGAGCATGGCGGCGGCGCCGTCGACGATCTGGCTCGAGTTGCCGGCGGTGACGACGCCGTCGGGGATGAAGGCGGGCTGCAGCGAGGCGAGCTTCTCCGCCGAGGTGTCGCGCCGGGGCGCCTCGTCGACCGTGAAGACGCCGTCGGGGAGCGTGACGGGAACGATCTCCCGCTCGAACAGACCGCCGTCGATCGCCGCCAGCGCGCGCCGGTGCGACTCGAGCGCGTAGGCGTCGAGCTGCTCGCGCGTCAGGCCCCACTCCCTGGCGATCTCCTCGGCGGAGATGCCCTGCGGCACGATCGGCCAGCGCTGCGCGATCTTCTCGTTCAGCCCGGCGAAGCCGTCGACGCCGAGGTTGGAGCCCATCGGCACCCGCGACATCGACTCGACGCCGGCCGCCACGACGACGTCGAGATGTCCCGCCTGGACGGCGGAGGCAGCGTTGAACGCCGCCTGCATGGACGAGCCGCACTGGCGGTCGACGGTCGTCGCCGCCACCGTCTCGGGCCAGCCCGCGACGAGCACCGCGACGCGGCCCACGTTGAGCGCCTGCTCGCCGATCTGGGTCACGCAGCCCATCTGCACGTCCTCGACCTCGGCCGGGTCGAGGCCGACCCGGCCGGCGAGGCCGCCGAGCGCGTCGGCGGCGAGGTCGTCGGCCCGCACGGAGGCGAGCGTGCCGTTGCGCCGCCCGATCGGCGTGCGGACGGCGTCGACGATGAGGGCGTCGGTCACGGACGGGACGCTAGCAGCCGCGACGCTCCCGATCACCCCCAGAGCACGTGGAGCGCCGCCGGCTTGCGGAAGACGAGGCCGCGCACGGCGCACGGATGCTGCGGGTCGAGTCGCAGGCGGGGCAGGCGCGCGAGCGCGCGGGCGAGCGCGACCCGCGTCTCGAGGCGCGCGAGGTGCATGCCGAGGCACACGTGCGGGCCGTGCGCGAAGCCGACCTGCAGGTTGAGGTTCGGGCGCCGCACGTCGAAGCGGTCGGGGTCGGGGAACACGTCCGGGTCGCGGTTCGCGCCCGCGAGCGACACGGTGACGAGGTCGCCGCGGCGGATCGGCGCGCCGGCGAGCTCGACGTCTCTCGTGGCGTAGCGGTCGACGACGGCCGCCGCGGGCTCGAGGCGCAGCGACTCCTCGACGGCCCCGGGCAGCAACGTGGGGTCGCGCTCGACGAGCGCGCGCTGGTCGTCGTTCGAGAGCAGGTGGAGGAACGCGTTCACGATCATCGCCTCCGTCGTCTCGATGCCGCCGAACAGCAGCACCGCCGCGTTGGACGCCACCTGCCCGCGGCTGAGCCCGCCCGCGTCGCCGGCGGCCGCGGCGACGAGGGACGCGGCGGGGTCGCGGTCGAGCGCGGGCTCTACCGATGCCCGCATGCGGGCGAACGCCTGCCGCCCCCTGCCGTCGGGCGGCCGGCCGGCGGTGATCGCGGTCACCTCGGCGACGATGGCGGCGTACCAGGCGAGCGCCTCCGCCGGATCGGTGTGCTCGAGACCGAGCGCCTGCACCATCACCGCGACGGACAGCGGCCCTGCGAGAGCGCCGCGGAGGTCCGCCGTCCCGTCCTCTTCGATCGCGTCGACGAGCCGCTCGACCTCGCGCTCCACCGTCTCCGTGAAGCGGTCGCGCACCGCGTCGAGGCGGAACGGCCGCGCGAACGGGTCACGGTGGCGACGGTGCTCCTCGCCGTCGAGCGACAGCATGCTCGGGCCGACCACCTGCGCCGTCGAGAAACGCGGGTCGTCGACGGTGTATGTCCGCGGGTCGCGCATCACGTGCAGCGCGAGATCCCGGCGGGTCACGATCCAGGCGTCGAGCGCCGGCAGCCACGACACCGGCTCCTGTTCCCGCAGCCGGGCGAGTACCGGGTGCGGGTCGCGCTCGAGCTCTGCCGCCGACACGGTGGCCCCGATGGGGAACGAGGCGGTCACGGTGCCGACGATAGACTCTCGTCGATGGCGACGACGGCCGACGAGCGGAAGCTGCTGATCGACGGCGATTGGGTCGAGACGGGCGGCTGGGTCGAGGTGCGCTCTCCCTATGACGGAGCGCTCGTCGCGCGCGTGGCGAGGGCGGGCGCGGCCGAGACGCGCCGCGCGCTCGATGCGGCCGCGCGCGCGATGGAGTCGCCGCTGCCGGCGCACAAGCGCGCCGAGATCCTCGTGCGCGTGGCCGGGGCGCTCGGCCGCCGCGCCGACGAGGCCGCACGCCAGATCGCGGCCGAGGCCGGCAAGCCGCTGAAGGCGGCGCGCGTCGAGGTGGCGCGCGCGATGTCCACCTACACGATGGCGGCCGTCC
This sequence comes from Gaiella occulta, assembly GCF_003351045.1. Taxonomy (GTDB): domain Bacteria; phylum Actinomycetota; class Thermoleophilia; order Gaiellales; family Gaiellaceae; genus Gaiella; species Gaiella occulta. Next base: position 48,452 of record NZ_QQZY01000002.1, on the reverse strand, counting down.
AGGCGCGCACGCTGACCGGCGAGATGGTGCCGATGGACGCCTCCCAGGCCGGCGAGGGCAAGCTCGCGTTCACGCTGCGGCGGCCGATCGGCGTCGTCGGCGCGATCTCGCCGTTCAACTTCCCGCTCAACCTCGTCGCGCACAAGATCGCGCCGGCGCTCGCCGCCGGCTGCGCGGTCGTGCTCAAGCCCGCGTCGCAGACGCCGCTGTCGGCGCTGATGCTGGCCGAGCTGGAGGACGAGGCGGGCCTGCCGCCCGGCTGGCTCAACGTCGTCGTCGGCCCCTCGTCGCAGATCGGCGACGTGCTCGTCGAGGACGAGCGCGTGAAGCTGATCACGTTCACCGGCTCGGGCACGGTCGGCTGGGGCATCCGCGAGCGGGCGCCGCGCAAGCGCGTCGGGCTCGAGCTCGGCAACGCGACGCCGGTGATCGTGGAGGCGGACGCGAACGTCGACGACGCGGCGGCCCGCTGCGCCGCGAACGCGTTCTCGTTCGCCGGCCAGAGCTGCATCTCGGTGCAGCGCATCTACGTGCATCGTGACGTGTACGAGGAGTTCAAGGCGCGCTTCCTGCCGAAAGTGGAGGCGCTCGTGGTCGGCGACCCTGCCGACGAGGCCACCGACGTCGGGCCGCTCATCTCCCCCGGCGAGCGCGAGCGCGTGCTCGCGTGGATCGAGCAGGCGCGCGACGGCGGCGCCACGATCCTCACCGGCGGCACGCTCGAGGGCGAGCTGCTGCGCCCCACCGTGGTCGAGAAGCCGCCCGCCGATGCGCACCTGGCCTGCGACGAGGCGTTCGGCCCGGTCTGCACGCTGCAACCGTACGACACGCTCGACGAGGCGATCGCGCACGCCAACGCCACCCGCTACGGCCTCCAGGCCGGTATCTTCACAGCGTCGCTCGCCTCCGCCGTCAAGGCCGCCGGGCAGCTCGAGTTCGGCGGTGTGACGGTCAACGAGGCCCCCACCTTCCGCGCCGACCAGATGCCCTACGGCGGCATCAAGGAATCCGGCAACACGCGCGAGGGCCCCGCCTGGGCCGTCCGCGAGATGACCGAAGAGCGCCTCGTCGTCGTCCAGCTCTGACGGGCGCCGCGGGCGCGGCGGCCGGCCCGGTTATCCTCCGCCGCGATGGCCCTCTTCTCCCGCAAGCCCGCGGCCCCGGCGGCACGCGACCTGCGCCGCGAGCGGCGGGCGCTGCTGCTGCTGCGCGACGAGCGCCTGCACGAGCTCGGTGGGCTCACGCTCGAGATGTACCGGCGCGACCGCTTCGACGAGTCCCTCGTCGTCGAGCGCTGCGCCGAGCTCGTCGCGATCGAGGCGCGCGCGAGCGAGATCGACGCGCTGCTCGCCGGCGCCCGCGGCCTGCGCCGCCGGGGCGCGGCGATCTGCGCGTGCGGCGCCCCCGTCCTCATCGGCGCGCGCTTCTGCCCCAGCTGCGGGCGCTCGCTCATCGAGGAGCAGGGCGCGGAGGCCGAGAGCCGATGAGCTGCCCGCGCTGCGGCGGCGCCGTCGCAGCCGGCCAGGAGTACTGCCTCGAATGCGGCCGGCGCATTCCCGGGCGCGCACGGCTCGGGCCGCCGCCGCAGGATCCGCGCCGGCTCGCTCTCCGCCTCGCTGTCGCCGCCGCGCTTGCGATCGGCGGTGCCGCGGGCGCCGTCGCGCTGACGCGCGACGGCGCCCGCCCCGCCACGATCGCGACCGCGACCGGCGGCAGCGTCACCGTCGCCGCCCCGGCACCGAGCGCCGCGTCGCGTCTTGCGAGCTGGCCGCGCGACACCGCAGGCTGGACGAACGTGCTCGTCTCGATCCCGAAGGTCGCGGGGCGAGACGCGGCGGTCGCACGCGCGGAACAGGCACGGCGTCGCGGTGTCGCCGGGGTCGGCATCCTCGACTCGTCGCGCTACGCGAGCCTCCACCCCGGCTACTGGGTCGTGTTCGCCGGCGTCTATGCCAGCGAGCCGGAAGCCGCGAGCCGCCTGCGGATCGCGAAGGCGGCGCAGAGAACAGCCCGCACACAGCGGGTTTCGCCCTGACGTTTGTTTTCTTTATCGACAACGTTGGTGCAGAGTTTGTAACAGCCGCGAAAACCCGGTAGACTCCGCTCCGGAGAGCGGCGCTCTCCACGTGTTTAGGGCCTGCTGACAGCGTTTTCTCGGGGAAGCGAGCACACGCACATGGAAGACCACGTGGTGTAGTTGCAGTCGTGCATGTATCAATACTCGCGAGCCATCTACCGCTCGCTCAAGGATCTGATCGACCCGTACACCGACGAGCGCACGCGTCTCGAGTACCGGCGCGCGCTGCTCGCCGAGTGCGAGCTGACGATGTCACGGCTCGCTGCCGACCCGCACTACTTCGCGCGTCCCGACCGTACGCTGTTCCAGGATATCCGCCGCTACTTCCCGATCACGGCGCAGGCGCAGGTCGCCTGGGCGGTGCGTGAGGGCGTCGGCGCGGCGATGGCGTTCATCGACCAGCAGATCGAGGCAGGCGCCTTCGACGGCGGCGTCGCCCGCTGCAAGGCGACCACGCGCAAGGGCAAGGCCTGCCAGCGCACCCCGCTGCCGGGCCGCGACTACTGCCCGTCGCACCAGCACCTCGAAGCCCGAAGCTCGCTCGCCGCGTAGCGCCTCCCGTCGCGCCGGTCGCCGGACTCGACCCGGGCACACGGCAGCCGCCGGCCGCCGATCTCGACGCGGGCGATAAGCTCGAACCGCCGCATGTCGCACGACACCGACAAGCTCATCCGCCAGCTCTCGCTCGTCGCCTTCCTGATGGCCGAGCGGCGGCCGCTGACCGCGCGTGACGTGAAGGGCAACGTCGAGGGCTACTCGGAGATGTCCGACGAGGCGTTCGCGCGACGCTTCTACTCCGACCGCGCCGAGCTGACCGCGCTCGGCGTGCCGCTGCACTCGCAGCGCGACGAGTTCACCGGCGAGGAGCTGTACACGCTGCGCTCCGAGAACTACTTCCTCGACCGCCTCGACCTCGAGGACGACGAGCTCGCGGCCCTGCAGACGGCGCTCTTCTACCTCGACGGCAAGTTCGCCTACGCCGAGCCGCTGCGGCTCGCGCTGCAGAACCTCGCGCTCGGCCGCCCCGGCTTCCCCGAGGCGCGCACGGACACCGCCGAGCGTGTGCGCGTGACCGCGCCCGACTACTCGCCCGAGCTCGCCGGCCGCCTCTCGAAGCTCGAATCGGCGATCTCGAAGCAGCGTACGATCAAGTTCTCGTACTGGTCGCCGCAGCGCGACAAGGTCTCCGAGCGCACCCTCAACCCCTACGCGCTCCGCCTCGACGAAGGCGTCTGGTACGTGATCGGCCATGACCTCGACCGCGCCGCCGTGCGGACGTTCCGGGTCTCCCGTATCCGCAGCGACATCCGCTTCGCCACCCGGCGCGAGCGCGACTTCAGGCTGCCGCCCGAGTTCGACGTCGAGGCGCACCGCGTGCCGCGACCATGGCAGATCGGCGAGAAGGTCGGCGAGGCGCGCATCGCCGTGCAGGGCGACACCGCCTGGTGGGTGCACCGTACGCTCTCCGACGCGGGCGTGCTCGAGGACGGCGTCTTCACGACCGCGTACGCGCGCATCGAGCCGCTCGCGGGCTGGGTGCTGCGCCAGAACGGCCGTGCCGTCCCGCTCGAGCCGAAGGCGCTTCGCGACGCGGTCGCCGCGGGCCTGACGCGCCTGCGCGAGGCTCACGGCGCCGACCTTCCGCCGCTGGCGCGCGAGCGCCGCGTCGTCCACACGCTCGAGCGCGGCGATCGCCCTGTCGGCCCCATCGCGCCCGAGCGCTTCGGCGTGCTGCAGGCGCTGCTCGCCCACGTCCTCTCCGCCTGCGGCGAGGGCCGTGACGCCGAGCTCGATGCCGACGACCTCGCCGTGCGATTCTCGATCCCGCGCGAGGAGCTGCAGGAGACGCTCTCGCTGCTCAACCTCGTCAACTTCGGCGGCGGCTGCTACACGGTGTACGCCGAGGTCGACGAGGAGGCCGGCATCGTCCGCGTCGACAAGGAGCTGTACGGCGACGTGTTCCGCAGGCCGCCGAAGCTGACGCCGCTCGAGGCGCGGGCGATCCGCCTCGCGATCGAGTACGTCGGACCCACCATCGCCGCCGAGGCGCACACCCCGCTCGAGCGCGTGCGCCGCAAGCTCGAGGACACGTTCGGGCAGTTCGAGCTCGCGCAGACACCCGCCCCACGCGTCCGCGACGTCGAGGAGGACCTCGTGCGCACGCTGTCGGAAGCGGTCGAGAAGCGGCGGGTCGTCGAGATCGAGTACCTCAAGGAGGGCGACGAGGCCCCGACGACACGGTCGGTCGAGCCCTATTCGTTCGAGCGCGAGCTGCCGGTGTGGCGCGTGCACACATGGGATCGCACCGCCCACGGGCCGCGCACGTACCGGCTCGACCGGATGCGCTCCGCCCGTCTCAGCGACGAGGCGTTCGAGCCGCGTGACGGCTTCGACCCGCGCTACATGAGCGAGCCGCGGCTCGCGCGCCTGTGGCACTCGCCCGCCGTCGCCCGCTGGAAGGTCGAGCGCGGCGCCCGCGCCCTCACCGACAAGGCGGCGCTCAGCGAGCTGCCGTTCAAGACGGAGGAATGGCTGATGTGCGAGGTGCTCGCCGACGCCGGCGAGACGATCGTGCTCGAGCCGAGCGACATGCGCGATGCCGTCGCCGCCCGCGCAAAGGAGCTCGAGGTCGAGCTCGCGGTCAGGCCGGCAGGCAAGAAGCCCGCGGCAAGACGAGCGTGAACGTCGCCCCCCGGCCGGGGGCGGACTCCACCTCGACACGGCCGCCGTGCGCCTGCGCGATCGCGCGCACGATCGCGAGGCCGAGGCCGGAGCCCGGGCGGGCGGCCGTGAGCCGGGTGCCGGCGTGGAAGATGCGCTCGTGCTCGGCCGGCTCGATCCCCTCTCCCTCGTCGCGCACCGACACCCGTACGGCGCCGCCGTCCGTCGCCACCCGCAGAACCACGTCGCTGCCCGGCGGCGCATGGCCGAGCGCGTTGCCGATGAGGTTGTCGAGCGCCTGCCGCAGCCGCTCCGGGTCGCCGTCGACGATCGCGTCGGGCTCGCTGCTCGCGCGCACGCGTGCGCCGGAGAGTGCGGCGGCGTCGGCGGCGTCGCGGGCGAGCGCGCCGGCGTCCACGCGTTCCAGGCGCAGCAGCGCCGTGACCGTGGCCGCGTCGCCGACGAGCCGCTCGACGTTGCGACAGGCGGCGACCGCAAGATCGAGCAGGCGCCGCCGCCGCCGCCCGTCCGGGGCATGCGGGAACGCCTCGGCGATCGCCTCGAGCGCCGCCACCGGGCTGCGCACCTCGTGCGCGAGCGCTGCGAGTCGGTCGACGCTCACGCCGACCGCTCCGCGATGCGACGGAGCGCCCACCGCGCCGTCTCGGCGAGCATGTCGTCCTCCGACTCGGCCAGGCGCGCGACCGGCGCCCGATGCTCCTCCTCCCCCGCGTTGCCGAGCGCGACGAGCGCGTTGCGCTGCAGCCAGCGGGGGTCGTTGCGGGGCACGTAGAGCCGGTCGAGCTCGCTGACGAGCTCGTCGCCGTCGCGCGTGAGCCACTCGAGCAGGGACACCGTCGGCGTCGAGCCGGCGGGGAGAGGCTCGTCGCGCCGCCGGCGCTCGACGCCGCGGTTCCAGGGACACACGTCCTGGCAGATGTCGCAGCCGTACACCGCAGCGCCCATCTCCGCGCGGAGGTGCTCGGGGATGGGCGCGGGGGCCTGCGTCCAGTACGAGAGGCACTTGGTCGCGTCGAGCACGCCGGGCTCGTCGAGAGCACCCGTCGGGCAGGCATCGATGCAGAGCGTGCAGCGGCCGCAGTCGAGCCGGAGCGGCGCGGTCGCCTCGATCTCGACGTCCGTGACGAGCGTCCCGAGCACGACCCACGAGCCGTACGCACGCGTGATCAGCATCGTGTTCTTGCCGTAGAAGCCGACCCCGGCCCGTACGGCCCCCTCACGGTCGACGTGCTCGTTCGCGTCGACGAGGACACGATGGGAGCCGCCGAGCCGGCGCCCGAGCTCGTCGAGCCGCTCGCGCAGGAGCGCATAGTGGTCGCGCCACGCGTAGCGGGGCAGCCTTCCCTCTCCCGGCACCGGCTCCGCTCCGTCGACCCAGTAGCACAGCGCCGCCGACACGATGCTGCGCGCACCGTCGAGCAGCAGCTCGGGGTGGCAGGAGACCTCGGGCCGGGCCATCGTGAACTTCATGTCGGCGAACAGCCCGCGCGCGCGGCGCTCGCGGATGTGGCGCTCGGTCTCGAGATACGGCTCGGCGGGAGCGGCAGCGACGACGTCGAGGCCGACCTCCTCACCCAGCCGCGCGAGCTCCTCCGCCGTCATGAGAGGATTGTGACCGTGAAGGCGATTCGCATCCACGAGGACGGCGGCCCCGAGGTGCTCCGGTACGAGGACGTGCCCGATCCGGAGCCCGGCGCAGGCCAGCTGCTGATCCGCCTCGCGGCGGCGTCGCTGAACCATCTCGACGTGTGGGTGCGCATGGGCCTTCCTTCCGCGCCCAAGCCCCGCATCCTCGGCGCGGACGGGGCCGGCGTCGTCGAGGCGCTCGGCGAGGGGGTCGACGGATTCGCCGCCGGCGACCGGGTCGTGATCAATCCGGGCCTCGAGCACGGCGCCACGATCGGCGTCGTCGGCGAGCACTGCGACGGCACGCACTGCGAGCTGATCGCACTGGCCGCGGAGCAGGTCTTCCCGCTCGACGACGCGCTCACGTTCGAGCAGGGGGCCGCGTTCCCGCTCGTGTACGAGACCGCCTACCGCATGCTCGTCGGCAAGGCAGCCGTACAGGCGGGCGAGTGGGTGCTGATCTGGGGGATCGGCGGCGGCGTCGCCACCGCGTCGTTCGAGATCTGCCGTGCGCTCGGCGCGCGCACGATCGTCACCTCGGGCAGCGACGAGAAGCTCGAGCAGGCGCGCGCGTGGGGCGCCGACATCGCGGTCAACCATCACACGGGCGACGTCGTCGCGGCCGTGAAGGAGGCGACGGGAGAGGGCGTGCAGATCGTCGTCGAGACCGTCGGCGAGGCGACGTGGGCACGCTCGCTCGCCGCGGTCGCGCCCGCGGGCCGGGTGGCGGTGTGCGGCGCGACGAGCGGACCCAACCCGCCGGCGGCGCTCCACCGCTTCTGGTGGAAGCAGCTGACGGTGTACGGCTCCACGATGGGGACGCGCGAGGACTTCCTCGGCGCCTACGACCTCGTGCGCGGCGGCCGCGCGCGCGTGCACATCGACTCGGTGTTCCCGCTCTCGCAGGCGAGAGCCGCGCACGAGCGCCTCGAGGCCGGCGCGCAACTGGGCAAGATCGTGCTCGCGATCCCGGGCTGAGGCCGGCGTCAGCCGAACCCGAGGATGAACTTCGCGTCCTCGGACATCTTGTCGGGCGTCCAGGGCGGGTCGAACGTGAGCTCCACCTCGACCGCTTCGACGCCCGGGAGGGCGGCGACAGCGTCGTGGATGCTCTCCTGGATCATCGGCCCGGCAGGGCATCCCATCGAGGTGAGCGAGTGGATGATCTTCACGTTGGGCCCGTCGATCTCCGCCTCGTAGAAGAGTCCGAGCTCGACGATGTCCATCCCGAGCTCGGGATCCTCGACTCCGTGCAGCGCCTCGACGACGTCGCTCTCGGTGACCATTCCCCGAGTCTACCCACGACCGCGCCGAGCAGCCGCCCGCCACAACCGGCGCCTGCGACAACGGAGGCCGGTCGCCACGGGGATCTCGCAGGCACGTTCACGTCAGCAGTCGCACCTCCTCGCGCCGTTCGCGCGCGAAGAAGTGGATCCCGTCGCTGAAGCGCACCCAGTTGCAGCGCATGCACATGATGAGGGAGTGCGTGCGCGCGCTGTCGGCGAGGAAGCGCACGCCGCGCAGCAGGTCGCCGTTCGTCACGCCGGTCGCGACGACGATCACGTCGCCGGGCGCCAGGTCGCCCTCCGCGAACACCTGGGCGACGTCTTCGATGCCCGCCGCGTGAGCCTCGTCGATCTGCGCCCGCGTCGTCGGCCACAGCTGCGCCTGCATGCCGCCGCCGAGGCAGCGCAGGGCCGCGGCGGTCAGGAGCGCCTGCCGCGAGCCGCCGATGCCGATCGCGAGATGGTCGTTCGTGCCGCGGATCGCGGCGGAGATCGACGCGGTCACGGTGCCGTCCTGGATCAGCTTGATCCGCGCTCCGGCCGCACGGATCTCCTCGACGAGGTCGCTGTGGCGGGGCCGGTCGAGCACGAGCGCGGTCACGTCGGCGGCCGTGCGGCCGAAGCTCGCGGCGATGGCGTCGACGTTGTCCGCCACCGGCGCCAGCAGGTCGATCGCGTCCTTCGCGCGCGGCCCCACCGCCATCGTCCGCATGTACATGTCGGGCAGGCGCCGCAGCGACCCGGCCGGAGCGACCGCCAGCATGGCCATGGCTCCGGTGCCGCCGCGGGCGACGACGCCCCGGCCCTCGAGCGGATCGAGCGCGAGGTCGACCTGCTCTCCTCCGGCCCCGACCTCACAGCCCGGCTCGAGGGCGTCGCCCGCGCGCGCGCCGACGATGACCCTCCCGTCGATCGGCAGCTCGTTGAGCGCCGCCCGCATCCCCGCCGCCGCGGACTCCTCGGCGGCCTCCTCGTCCGCGCGCCCCAGCCAGCGTGCCCCCGCGAGCGCCGCCCACTCCGTCGCCTTCGCATAGTTCGTGCACAGGCAGCTCATGCGCGCACGAGCCGCTCGGCGCTCGTGAGGACGAGGTCGAGCACCTCGCCGATCGTCTCGTCGAACGAGTCGTTCTCGATCACGGGCACGTCGAACCGGCGCGCGCGCTCGAGCAGCACGTCCTGGATGAGACGGATCTCGGGCAAGCCGTCGATGTACTTCTCGAGCGGGCGCAGCCCGTCGCTGGCGGCGTCGCGCACCCAGAAGTGGCTGCGGTGGAGATCCTCGTCGCTGATGGCGACGACGCACTGCACGACGAGCGCGTCCGCGCGGTCGACCGCGATCATCCCGGGCACGAGGTGTACGCCCTCGAGCACCATCGACCACCCTTCGGTGAGCACACGGTCGATCGCCGCCTCGACGCCGACGAGCACGTTGCGCGTCTGGTCGAGGAAGCCGAGCAACGCCGCGTCGCCTGAGAGATCCTCGTCGGCGCGCGTGAGCGCGAGCTTGGCCTCGAAGCTCGAGTAGTGCACCGACGGCATGAACTCCCGGGAGAAGAACGCGCGCATCGTCTGCCGGATGAAGTCCGTCGAGGTGACCCGCGTGATCCCGAGCCGGTGCGCGGCCTCCGTCGCGAGCGTCGACTTGCCGGTGCCCGTCGCACCGCCCACGAGCAGCACCACCGGCAGCTCGAGCTGCTGCAACGCCTGCAGGCGGCGCAGGCGGCGGATCGTCCTGCGGGCCTCGGTCTCGCCGATCAGCTCCGCCGCGATCTCTCCGAGACGATCGAGGTCGACCACCGCGACGCGGCGCTGCGCCATGTCGGCATCGACACGGCGGGCAAGCTCGTACGCCCGCGTCGGCGTCAGACCCGTGGCGGCGAGCGCGCGCGCCATCAACCCCTTCGACCACGGCGGCCCCTCGTCGCCGCCGAGCGGCAGCGGCGCCAGGTAGCGGCGCTCGGTCACGCGGGCACCGCGGCTGTGAGCGTGGCTTCGGCCGCCAGCCGTTCCAGCTCGGCGTCGAGGTCGATCTCCCCGCGCAGCGGCAAAACGTCGTTCCCCGTCAGCACGACGTCCACCCCACGCCGGCTCGCCTCCTCGACGACCACGTCGACCGCCGCCGCCTTGAGCTCGACGACGAAGGTGTCCGCGTCGACGCGCGCGAGCTCCCGGCGCAGCGCGCCACGGTCGCAGAGGCTCCCGGAGACGTGCGCCACGACAGCGCCGTGACCATCGCTCAGATGCCGCGCAATGCGCTCGTGCTGCGTCGCCGGCGCCGTCCCGAAATAGGCGATCGTCCGCCCGACGATGCTCGTCGTCGGGCGCGGGCGCAGCACGGCGCGGACGACGGGGACGCCGGGCCGCGTGATGCCGCCGAGCGCTGCCGCGAGCCGTGCGTGGTCGGCCTCCTCCTCGGCCATCGTCACCACGACGAGGTCCGCGAGAAGCGCGCGATAGGCGTTGAGGTAGCCGGTTGCGACGGCAGCTTCCTGCTGGGCGCTCACGACGAGGATGCGGCGCCCGGCAGCCACCGGAGGCAGCGCGGCGCCGCTGCCGTCGAACACGAGCAGGTCCGGGGCGAGCGCCTCCGCGACGCGCACGCCGTCGGCGACGTTCGACAGCCCGACGGCTCCTGCGAGGCCGCCGCCGCAACGCCGGCACCCGACGGTGGGAACGCCGGTGAGCGCCGCCGTCTCGAGATGATCCGAGGCCGCGTGGCGGCCGGCGCGCGAGCGCTCGAGCAGCGCCTCGAGCGTGGGCGCCGTCTCCACCAGCTCGGGCTCGGCCGGCCCGCCCCGGCCCATCGCGACGACGACGAGGCGCCGGCCGGCCGCCAGGGTGGCGGCGACGTGCGCCGTCACCGCGGTCTTGCCCACGCGCTTGCCGGTGCCGATCACCGCGAGCGACGGCGTTGCGACGGACGCGAAGGAGGGCACTTCGAAGCGGAAGTCGGCACCCTCGTAGGGAACGCCGAGCGCGAGGGCGCGCGCCACGAGCCGGAACCGCTCGACCGGGCCGAGCACCGGCTCGTCCGAGAGGTCGAGCACGACGTCGGGCGCGTGCGCGAGCACGGCCTCCTCGAGCGTCGCGGCGACGGGGACGCCGTAGCCCTCCCCGCCGCGCAGCTTCTCCGAGCCGCCGACGAGCACCGCCGCGACGATCTCGTAGGGAAGCTCGTGGAAGGCGTCGCGAACGACCGCGGCGTAGTGCTCGCCGTCGATCAGCGCCACGGCCCTCACGGCCGCGACCTCACTTCGGCGTCGATCCGGCCCGTGTACTTCTCGTACTCGAGCGTGGTGGTCGAGAACTGGATGATCCGCTCCTGCCCGTGGAAGGGATGGCGGCGCCAGATGTCGACATGGCTGCCGCAGACCTCGACCACGTTGTAACAGGGCCTCGTGTTCCCCCTCAGACGCAGCGACGAGACCGTGCCCGTGTTGACGACGAACAGGTTCTCGAGGCGCCACGCGTACGGCACGTGCTTGTGGCCCGAGAGGACGAGCCGCACGCCGGCGCGCTGCAGGCACTCGATCGCGTCGCCGGCGTCGTAGACGACGTTGCGCTCGCGGCCGGTGCCCGGCACGGGCAGCAGATGGTGGTGGAGCACGAAGATCTTCAGGTCGGCCGGCCCGGCGGCGAACTCGCGCTCGATCCACGGGTAGCGGCCGCGGCCGATCTGGCCGTGGTCGAGGTCCGGCTCGGTCGAGTCGACCGCAACGACGGTGACGCCGCCCTTGCGCAGCACGGAGTTCCGCTCTCCGAACAGCTCCTCGAAGTGGACGTAGCCGACGTTGCGCGAGTCGTGGTTGCCGGGCACGACGACGAGCGCGTCGCACGCGATCCGGTTCACGTACTCCCGGGCGAGGTGGTACTCGTGCTTGAAGCCGAGCGTCGTCAGGTCGCCCGAGCAGATCACGATATCCGGTTCCAGCTCGTTGATCTCGGCGATCGCCCGCTCGAGCAGGGTCGGCTCGAAGTACGGCCCGCCGCAGTGCAGGTCGGAGAGGTGGGCGATGCGGAAGACCGGCCCGGCGCCGTCGGCCATGCCGGCAGTCTACGGCGGAATCCTCCTGCAAACCAAGGGGTCGCGGGGACGCCGCCCGGCGGTGGCGTCCGGGGCGGTCACTAGCCTTGCCCCGGTGCGGGCGGAATTCCACCGGTTCCAGGCATATTGCGGCTCCGAGGCGCCGCGCTTCGCCAACCGGATCGAGCTCGAGTGCGCGAAGATCCTCGACTGGTACGGAGTGCCGTGGGACTACGAGCCGACGTCGTTCGTGCTCGAGCGGGACGCGGAGGGGCGGGTCAGGCGCGCGTTCACACCGGACTTCTTCCTTCCCGACCAGGAGCTCTACGTCGAGGTGACCGTGATGAAGCAGTCGCTCGTCACGCGCAAGAACCGCAAGCTGCGGGAGTTGAAGCAGCTCTACCCGCACGTCAACGTCAAGCTCTTCTACCGGCGCGACCTCGAGCGCCTCGCCCAGCGATATCAGCTGAAGCTCGCCTCATAGAGGCCCGGCCTGCGGTCGGGGACGTGTACCTGTCCGCGCAGGAGATCGCGGCGCGCGTGGCCGAGCTCGGACGCGAGATCACGGCGGATTACGCGGGGCGCGAGCCGCTGCTCGTGGCGCCGCTGAAGTCGAGCGCGGTCTTCCTCGCCGACCTCTCTCGCGCCCTGCCGATCCTCCACGGCATCGACGTCGTCGAGCTCGCCGGCTACGGCGCTGGGCGCAGCGGCGGCGTGCGGCTGCTGAAGGATCTCGACACGCCGATCGAGGGGCGCGACGTGATCGTCGTCGAGGACGTCGTCGACACGGGGCTGACGCTCGGCTTCCTCGTGCGCACGCTGCGCACGCGCAACCCGGCGAGTCTCGCCGCCGTGACGCTGCTCGACCGCCCGTACCGCCGGCTCGTCGGCGACATCGACCTTCGCTACGTCGGCTTCACCGTCCCCGACGAGCTCTTCGCCGGCTACGGCCTCGGGCTCGACGAGCGCTGGCGGGCGCTGCCCGACCTGCGCTACGTGACACCCGAGACGCTGCCGGCCGCCGCGACAGACGCCGCCTAGCCGCGGCACTCGCCGCCCCTGCGCACCGGCTTCGACGGCGGCGCCCGAGACCGGCCTTGCGTACGCCCGTCGGCCGTCGTCTACAGGTAGCCGAGTGGGTCGACCGCACTGCCGCCGACGCGCACCTCGAAGTGCACGTGCGGGCCGGACGAGTTCCCCGTACTCCCCGCGTACGCGATAACCTGGCCCTGGGTGACGCGCTGACCGACCGTGACGGCGACGCCGGAGTTGTGTGCGTAGGCGGTCGAGACGCCGTTTCCGTGGTCGATGACGACGAGAATGCCGTAGCCGCCGAGCCACCCTGCCTGGATCACGGTGCCGGACGCTGCGGCGCCCACGGGCGTGCCGGACGGCACGGCGATGTCGATCCCCTCGTGCGTGCGTCCGTCGCGGGGCCCGAAGCCGCTCGTGACGGTACCGCTGACGGGCCAGACGAAGCTGCCCGTCGACGGCGGCGGCGCCTGCTCGCCGGGGCTGGACGACGCCGCTTGTGCCGCAGCCGCCTGAGCGGCCACGATCTTCGCGGCGAGCGCGGCGCTCTGCGCCTGCAGCACTTCTACCTGGGCGACGAACTCGGCGCGGTCGCCCTGGATCGCCGCCAGCGTCGCCCGCTTCTCGCGCTGCGCCGCCATGAGCGCGTCGCGGCTGGCGACGAGCCGGTCGCGGGCGGCGCGCTGCTCCTCCGTCCGCTGTGCCACCGCGCTCGTCTCGGTGGCGACGTCGGCGCGGTCACGCTCCGTCGCGGCGCGCGTTCGAGCGAGATCCTGCGCCGTACGCTTCACGGTTGCCGCGATCCGCTCGTCCTGGCGGCCGATCCGGTCGATCAGATCGACCGTGTCGAGAAGGTCGGAGAAGGACGAGGCCCCGAACGCGAAGGACAGCGCGTCCGGGGTCTCCGTGGTGTAGATCTCGCGGACGCGCGCCTCGAGGCTCGTGAGGGCGGCGGCGTACTCGCGCTCGAGAACGGCGAGGCGACGATTCTGCTCCTGTATCCGCGCTTCCAGCTGCGCAAGCCGCGCACGCGACGCGGCGAGCCGGGACTCGAGCGCCGCGAGGCGCGCCTGCTCGGCGTCGACGCCCTCCTGCAGCGTGCGCACCTTGCCCGTCACCTCGCTGATCTGCGTGGTGAGCACGCCCGCCTGATGTCCGGCACGGTCGATGCGCGCGCGCAGCTCGCCGATCGTCCCGTCGATGCGGGCCTTGTCGGAGCCGGGGTCTCCGGCCGCCGGAGCGGCGAGGAGCAGCACGGCCGCGAACACGGCGCCGAGCGGTACACGCCGGACCATGGCTGACGTCTTCGCTACGACGGCGCCACTCCCTGCTCTGCCGGCGCGGCGCGCGCGGCCGTCGCGATCGCATCGAGGGCGCGCAGCGCCGCCGCCGCGTCGCGTCTGAGCGGGCCGACCGACGCGCGGTAGTCCTCGTCGTTCACCCGGCCGGCGCGGTGATCGGCCTCGAGCTCCTTGAGGGCGGCGAGCGCCCTGTCACGCTCCTCTGCGAGCTCGAGCAGGCGCCGGCGCTCGGGCGTGAACACGTCGAGCTCGTCGGAGGCGGGCGCGGGATCGTGCAGGAACGGCAACGCGACGATCACGACGCCGGCGACGGCGAGCGCGGCCCCGAGCACGAGCGCGGCCGTCACCGGCCGCGGACGGGGCTGCCGGCCAGCTCGTAGCGGAGCACGAGACGGCGCTCCTCGCGGGCGTCGGGCCACAGCGCGACGAGGGATCCGAGCACGAAGACGATTCCCGCGAGCCAGATGAGATTGACGAGCGGCTTCACGAAGATGCGGAAGTACACGCTGCCGTCGCTGTTGATCTGCTCGGCGATCACGAACAGATCCTCCCCGGTCGAGTAGTCGCTGCGGACCCCCACCTCGGACGACACCTGCGGGTCGGGACCGGCGACCTTGTACGAGTTCTTGCCGGCCTCGAGCAGCCCGAGGCTCTTGCCGTCGCGCTGCACCGCAAGCTGCGCGCGAACCTCGGTGGCGTGATCGGTGTCACGCTCCTTCAGCCCCTGGTAGGTGACCGTGTACCCGCCGACCGAGAGCGCCTGGCCGCGCGAGAGCCTGCCTTCGCTGACGGAGTCGTAGGCGCTCGACCCGGCGATGCCGATAGCCAGCAGCACGATCGCGGCGTGGACGACGTAGCCGCCGTAGCGGCGCCGGTTGTGGGACAGCAACGAGGCGAGCGCGACCGGCCACGACTCGCGCGAGAGGGCGCGCCGGGCCCGCGTGCCGCGGACGAACTCGAGCCCGATCGCCGCCAGCACGAAGGCGGAGAACGTGTAGGCGACGAGGCCGGGGATCGACGAGCCCGCGCCGAGGAAGAGCAGGACGACGCCCGTCCCGACCGCGATCGCCCCCGGCCACGTGAAGGTGCGCAGCACCCCGCGGACGGACGCGCGCCGCCACGCGATCAGGGGGCCGATGCCCATCAGCAGCAGCAGCGGCAGCCCGAAGATACGGAGGAAGAAGTCGAAGTAGGGCCGGCCGACGACCACCGACTGTCCGCGCACCGCCTCCGACAGGAGCGGCCAGGCGACGCCCCACAGGATCGTGAGGCACAGCGCCACGAGCAGCAGGTTGTTGTAGAGGAAGACCGCCTCGCGCGAGACGAGCGACTCGAGCCTCGTCGTCGAGCGCAACAGCGGCAGCCGCCACATGATCATGGCGACGGAGAAGGCGACCGCGATGATGATGAAGGCCAGGAACCAGGGCCCGATGTCGCTCTGCGCGAACGAGTGGACGGAGGTGATGACGCCCGAGCGGGTGATGAAGGTGCCGAAGAGCGACAGGCAGAACGCGAGCGACACGAGCACGACGTTCCACACCTTCAGCATGCCGCGCTTCTCCTGGATCATGACGGAGTGGAGGAATGCGGTCGCGGCGAGCCAGGGCATGAGAGCGGCGTTCTCGACGGGATCCCACGCGTAGTAGCCACCCCAGCCCACCTCGACGTACGCCCAGTGGGCGCCGAACAGCTGGCCGAGGCCGAGCGTCGTCCATGCGAGCAGCGTCCAGCGGCGCGTGGCGACGATCCAGCGCTCGTCGGTTCGTCCGGACAGCAGCGCCCCCATGGCGAACGCGAACGGCACCGAGAGGCCGACGTAGCCGAGATAGAGGAACAGCGGGTGGGCCATCATGTACGGGTTCTGCAGGCTCGGGTTGAGGCCGGCGCCGTCGAGCGGGGCAACCTGCAGCGCGAACGGGCTCGCGACGACGACGAGCAGGAACGCGAACCCGACGGTGATCGCGGCGAGCACGGGTGTGACCCAGACCACGAGGTCCTTCGCCCGGTTCCGGTTGATCCAGAGGGCGAGGGCGGAGTAGCCCGTGAGGATGAGCAGCCACAGCAGCAGTGAGCCCTCCTGCCCGCCCCACAGCGCCGACAGCCGGTAGATCCCGGAGAGCGATCGGTTCGAGTGGTCGGCGACGTAGGTGAGCGAGAAGTCGCGGCGCAGGAAGCCGGCGGCGAGCACGCCGAAGGCGACGAGCGTGCTCGCGAACGAGGCGATCAGCGCGTTGCGGGCCGACAGCGCGAAGCGCCGGCGGCGGGCGACGCCCGCGTAGACGCCCGCGACGAGCGCGTACAGCGCCAGCCCGAGCGTGACGACGAGAGCCGCGCGACCGAGCTCGGCCATCTACCCGTTCGCCGGCTTGGCGGCCGAGTACTTGGACGGGCACTTCGTCACCATCGAGTCGCGCTTGGCGACGAAGGTGCCGTTCTCGAAGCGCCCGCTGACGACGAGGACGCGGCCGACCTTGAACAGGTCGGGCACCGATCCCGTGTACAGCACGGCGACGGTCTTGCCGTTGGCGCTGCTCCCGACGTCCCTGAGGCGGAAGCGCAAGCCTGCCGCGTGGGCGTCGCCCGTGACGGGGCCGACGACGAGGCCGGACAGCGACACCTCACCCGTCTGCGATCCGAGCTGGCTCGGCTTCAGCGACGGCGTGCCGCCGCCCGCGATGGACGTGTAGAGAAGGAAGACGGCGAGCACCGCCGCGATCGAAAGGGCGATGACGAGACGCGCCGGGGAGCGCTTCCTGGTCACGGCGCAAGCTTACCCACATGCGTGGACACCTGCGCCGCATGCGCCGAGGTGCCGTTACTGCGCGATCTCGCGGGCGCGGCCGGGGATCTCGTAGCCGTGGTCGTGGCAGAGCGAGCCCGGCGACTCCTCGGTGAAGGCGTCGCAGTAGCCCTTCCCGTAGGCGGCGCGCATGAACGCCGCCACGACCTCGAGGTTCCACTCGGCGACGTCCACGGCCTCGCGCCACAGGTCGGTGAGGCGCAGGTCGATGTCGAGCTCGAGCAGGTCGATCCGGGTCGGCCGTTCCATGGCGGAAAGCGTACGAACGCGATCGGACGGAATAGAGTCCCCGCAAATGGGACGAATCCGCGTCGGTCCGGCCCGCATACCCGACCGCGAGAGCCCCGAGGCGGCGGTCGAGCTGCTGCTCGCGCGCGGCTACGACGCATGCGAGATCGATTTCGAGGGCGGCTTCTGGATGGACTACCCGTGGGCCGAGCGGCTCGGCGAGGCGGCACGCGCCCGCGACGTGGCGCTGTCGCTGCACGCGCCGCTGTTCGGCTTCATGGGCCACCTGGAGGCGAGCGGGAAGAAGTTCTCGTCAGCCGTCGGCGCGCTCGATCGCAGCGCCGGCATCGCCGCGGCGAGCGGCGCCGAGGTGGTCGTGTTCCACCCCGGCTTCCTGCTCGGCCGCTCGCGCGAGGACGCGATCCGGTCGGTCGTCGAGCAGCTCGGCGCGCTGCGCGAGCGGCTCGAGGGCAAAGGGCGGGCGGTGCCGTTCGGCGTCGAGGTGATGGGACGGGTGCGCGACCTCGGCTCGCTCGACGACGTCGTCGAGATCTCCCGGCGCACCGGCTGGGTGCGGCCCGTGCTCGACTTCGCGCACATGCATGCGACGAGCGACGGCGCCTACCTCGAGGCCCCCCTGTTCGCCGACGCGCTGGAGGCGGTCGACGAGGTGCTGGCGCCGGGCGCGCCGTTCCATATCCACTTCTCGGACATCGCCTATGCGAACCGCAACGAGAAGCACCACCTGCCCTACGGCGAGGGAACGTTACGGGCGGAGCCGCTGCGCGCGGCGCTCGATCGCTTCGACCGCCCTGCGACGGTGATCTCGGAGTCGCCGGACGAGGCGTCGAGCCAGGCGATCCGGGTCGTGCTCGCCGGGTAGCCGGGACAGCTCCGCCGGCGTGACAGCGGGCCGGGCGGGATGTAGCGCCCGCGCCGGGTGGAAGATCCGGGCTAGCATCGTGCCCATGCTCGACCCCAGGGTCTTCAAGGCGTACGACGTGCGCGGCCTCTACGGCTCCGAGCTCGACGAGGAGGGCGCCTACGCGATCGGGCGCGCCTACGTCGAGCACTTCGAGCCGCGCGCGATCGCCGTCGGGCGGGACATGCGCCTGTCCGCGCCGGCCATGGCCGCCGCGGTGATCGAAGGCGCCGCCGACGGCGGCGCCGACGTGCTCGACATCGGCATGGTCGGCACCGAGATGGTCTACTACGCCGTCGGCGAGCTCGGGCTCGAGGGCGGCATCTGCGTGACGGCCTCCCACAACCCGAAGCAGTACACCGGGATGAAGATCGTGCGCCGCGGCGCCCTTCCCGTGGGCGGCGACTCGGGCCTCGACGACATCCGCGGCCGCGCCCAGGCGGGCTTCGGCCCGGTGTCGCGCCGGGGCGAGATCCGCACGGAGGACGTGTGGCCCGGGTTCGTCGACAAGGTGCTCTCGTTCGTCGACGTCGACGCGATCAGGCCGCTGCGCGTCGTCATCGACGCGGCGAACGGCATGGCCGGCGCGATGCTGCCCCCCGTGCTCGAGCGCCTGCCCCAGCTCGACGTGGTGCGGTGCTTCTTCGAGCCCGACGGTGCGTTCCCCAATCACGAGCCGAACCCGCTTTTGCCCGAGAACCGCGCCTTCATCGTCGAGAGGACACGCTGCGAGGAAGCCGATCTCGGCGTCGCCTACGACGGGGACGCCGACCGCTGCTTCTTCGTGGACGACACGGGGGAGTTCATTCCGGGTGACTTCGTCACGGCGTTGCTGGCCGAGAGCGTGCTCGCGAAGAACCCGGGCGGCACCGTGCTCTACGACGTCCGCGCGAGCTGGGCGGTGCCGCGCACGATCGCCGCCGCAGGCGGCACGGCGCTCGTCAACCGGGTCGGCCACGCGTTCATCAAGCACCGGATGCGCAAGGAGAACGCCGTCTTCGCAGGCGAGGTGTCCGCCCACTACTACTTCCGCGACTTCACCCAGGCCGACACGGGCGTGGTGCCGTTCCTGCTCATGCTCGAGCTCGTCTCGCGCGGGCGCGCGAAGCTGTCCGAGATCCTGGCGCCGTTGCGCTCGCAGTACTTCATCACCGGCGAGATCAACACGCCGGTGGCGGACGTGGCGCTGAAGCTGCAGGAGATCAAGGAGCGCTATGCCTCGCAGGGAGGTCGCATCTCGCATCTGGACGGCATCTCCGTCGACTTCGACGACTGGCACTTCAACGTGCGGCCCTCGAACACCGAGCCGCTGCTGCGACTCAACCTCGAGGCGCTGTCCGAGCGGAAGATGGTGGAGAAGCGCGACGAGCTCGTGGCGCTGATCCGCGGCTGACATGGGCGGCGCACCCGAGCTCGGGCGGGTCAGCGGACGGCGGCCGCCGTTCAAGTACTCGGCGCTCACGCGCGTGTGGTTCTCCGACACCGACGCGCAGGGCGTCGTCTACTACGGGCGCTACCTGCCCTACTTCGACCACGCCCGCACCGAGTACCACCGGCACCTCGGCACGCTCTCGGTCGCGGGAGCCGAGTTCGTGATGCGGGCCTCCGCCGTCGAGTACCACGCGCCGGCACGTTTCGACGATCTGCTGGAGTGCTTCGTGCGCATCAGCAGGCTCGGACACACGAGCGTCACCTACGACTGCGCCGCGTACCGGCTGCCGGACGACGTGCTGATGGTGACCGCGACGCAGACGCTCGTGCTCGTCGACCCGGTGGCGCGGCGTCCGACGCCGATCCCGGAGAGCGCGCGCGCGCCGATCCGCGCCTTCGAGGGGGTCGATCTGGCGGAATGAGCACGCGGGCGCTCGAGGCGATCGACCGCATCCTCGACCGCGGTGGCGACGCCGACGACGTCCTGCGCGCCGTGGTGGCGGAGCTCGCGCGCGAGGACGGCATCAGCTGGGCCGGCGTGCTGTTCCTCGAGAACGGCGAGCTGTCGCTCGGCCCCGAGGCGGGCGTCCCCGACGAGAGGCGCCGCCTGCGCGTCCCGGTCGACTACCAGGGCACGCGGGTCGGCGAGCTCGCGGTCGACGGCAGTGCCGGCGAGGCCTTCCTGCGGCGCGTAGCCGGGCTCGTGTCGGCGCACGTGCTGCTCGGCTGGGACACCGGCGGCGAGGCCTGGGAGCCCTGAGGCCGTGCGGGCCGCCGCGCGCAGCCGCAGCGCGCGCGACAGCCGGCCGACACACCGCGCGACCGCCCGGCTGACGGACGGTCGCTGCGGCTCTCCCCTCCCCCTGCTCAGGTTCTACTCACCCGTACGGAGGGTGCAATCCCTCGTTCGAGGGGACGCGCCACCCGTGCGCGGCGGCGCGGGCGGCCGGCTGCGCCTGGATCAGTTCGGCGTCACGCGGTAGGCGTCGAACACCGCGTCCAGATGCCGCAGCGCCGACAGCAGCGAGCGCAGGTCGTTGACGTCGCCGAGCTCGGCCGCGTACCAGTTCTTCGCCATCCCGTCCTCGACGGTGCCCCCGTAGGCGACGATGTTGGCGCCGTGCTCGGAGAAGGTGCGGGCCACGTCCTCGAGCAGCCGCGCGCGATCCCACGCCTCCACCGCGATCTGGACGCGGAAGCTCGTCTTCGCGCTGCCCTCCCACTCGACGGGCGTGAACCGCTCCGGGTTGCGCATCAGCGCCTTCACGTTCGGGCAGTCGGCGCGGTGGATCGTGATCCCGCGCCCGAGCGAGATGTAGCCGAGGATCTCGTCGCCCGGCACCGGGGTGCAGCACTTGGCGAGCCGCACGAGCACGTCCTGGACTCCCTGCACGACGATGCCGAGGCTGTCGCCCGCGACCGTCGAGCGGGCCTTCGCCGGCTTGAGCGTGACGGCCGGCTCCTCGGCCACCTCTTCCGTCTTCAGGCGCTGCAGCACCTTGTTCACGACCTGGCCGGTGCCGAGCTTGCCGGAGCCGACGGCGAGGTAGAAGTCCTCGGCCTTCTTGAACCCGAGGTCGCGTATCACCTGTGCGAGCACGGCGGAGCCCTGCAGCTTCCGGTAAGGGAGGTTCTGCGCCTTCAGGGCCTGATCGAGCGCCTCGCGGCCCTTCGCCTCCGTCTCGCCCTTCGTCTCCCGCTGGAACCACTGGCGGATCCTGCTGCGCGCCCGCGAGGAGGCGGCGAGCGACATCCAGTCGCGGGACGGGCCGCGACCCGACTTCGAGGTGAGGATCTCGACGAAGTCGCCGTTCTTGAGCTTGTAGTGGAGCGGCACGATGCGCCCGTTCACCTTGGCGCCGACCGTCTTGTGGCCGACGTCGGTGTGCACGGCGTAGGCGAAGTCGATCGGCGTGCCGCCCGACGGGAGCGTCTTCACCTCTCCCTTCGGCGTGAACACGTACACCTCGTCGTCGAAGAGGTCGGTGCGGAGCGTCTTCATGTACTCGGCGGCGTCCTGCTCCTCGCCCTGCCAGTCCATCAGCGTCTTCACCCATGCCACCCACTCGTCGTCGCCCTTCGCGGCACGGCCGCGCTTGTAGAGCCAGTGGGCGGCGATGCCGTACTCGGCCTCCTCGTGCATCTCCCGCGTGCGCACCTGGATCTCGAGCGGCGTGCCGTTCGGCCCGATCACGGTCGTGTGCAGCGACCGGTAGCGGTTCAGCTTCGGCATCGCGACGAAGTCCTTGAACCGGCCGGGCATCGGCTTCCACAGCGAGTGGATGATCCCGAGCGCGCCGTAGCAGTCGCGCGTGCCCTCGTCTCCGCCACGCTCCACGATCACGCGCATCGCGGTGAGGTCGTAGATCTCGTTGAACTCGCGACCCTTCTTCGCCATCTTGTCGTAGATGGAGTAGAAGTGCTTCGCGCGGCCGGAGATGTCCGCCGGGATGTCGGTCTTCTCGAGCTCCGACTGCAGCTGCTGTGCGGCGCGCTCCACCTGCGCCTCGCGGTCGGCGCGCCGGTCGGCCACCATCGCCTTGATCTCGGCGTACTTGCGCGGGTGCAGGATCCCGAACGACAGGTCCTCGAGCTCCCACTTGACGGCGTGGATGCCGAGGCGGTGCGCGAGCGGCGCGTAGACCTCGAGCGTCTCCTTCGCCTTCTGCACCTGCTTCTGCTTGCCGAGGTATTCGATCGTGCGCATGTTGTGGAGGCGATCCGCGAGCTTGATCAGGATCACGCGCACGTCCTGCGCCATCGCCACGATCATCTTGCGGTAGTTCTCCGCCTCCGCCTGCTCGCGGCTCTGGAACGTGATACGGGTCAGCTTCGTGACGCCCTCGACGAGCTGGGCGATCTCCGGCCCGAACTCCGCGCGCAGATCGTCGAGCCCGGTGGCGGTGTCCTCGACGACGTCGTGCAGCAGCGCGGCGGCGATCGTCTGCTCGTCGAGATGCAGCTCGGCGCAGATCTGCGCGACGCCCCACGGATGGTTGATGAAGCCCTCGCCGGAGCGGCGCACCTGCCCCCGGTGCGCCCGCTCGGCGTACTCGAAGGCGCGCCGGATGAGATCGCGGTCGACGCCGGGGTTGTACGTCTCGACGCTCGCGATCAGCTCGCCGACGAGGTCCTCGTGATGGCGATCCGCGTCGACGACGGTCATGGTGTCAGTGTACTCAGCGCACTTCGGGGGACAGGAGCCCGTGCCGGGATGCCGAAGCACGGAGGGCCGATGCGCGCCGTCCGACGCTATCTCGAGCACCGTCGCGTCCTCCGCCTGCTGCTCGAGCTCGAGCGCGCGCGGCGCGGCCGTCCCGGTAGCCTGCGGCGAGCGGCCCGTCAGGCGGCCCGGGGCAGCGTCAGCGGCGCCCCGTGGGCGAGGAGCGCCCGGAACGTCTCGGACTCGAGCAGCTCGCGCCTGCCCGGCGCGGAGGCGAGGTCGAGCTCGGCGAAGATACGGCGTGCTTCCGGCGTCCACGCGGCCTCGCCGGCCCGCCACATCGAGGCGAGCCAGGCGCGCAGCTCCTCGTAGGCGGAAGGCGCGTCGAACACACGTCGCACGACGAGCTGGGGCGCCGAGGTGCCGTTCCACCGGTTCTCCTTGAGGCGGAAGGCGAGGTCGTAGCGGGCATCGCCCTGTATGCGGTCGAGCTGGGCGCCGAAGCCGAATGCGATCGCGCTGCCGCCGTCGCGCCCGTGCTGGCGCACGCGGAAGCGGAGGTGCCTGCCCTCGCCGACGGTGGCGGCGTCGACGGCCTCGCAGCTCGCCACGAGGAGCATGACGTCGGGGTTCCCGAGGCCGAACGGCGCGAGCCGGTCGAGCTCGCGTGCGAGGTCGAGGGTGAGGGCGGAGGCGGGGACGACGGCGTCGACCCGGGTGACCGGCTCGAGATCGGCATCGGCGAGCTCGGCGTCGGCGTGCGCGGAGAACGCTTCCGCGAACGGCCCGACCTGCTCGGGCCTGATGGAGAGGCCGGCGGCGGCACGGTGCCCACCGAAGCGCTCGAGCAGCCCGGCGCAGGCGGCAAGAGCGCCGTGGAGGTCGAAGCGCGAGATCGAGCGGCCCGATCCCTTCCACTCCTCGCCGCCGCCCGCGATCATCACGATCGGCCGGCCGAAGCGCTCGACGAGCCGCGAGGCGACGATGCCGATCACTCCTTCGTGCCAGTCCTCGCCCCAGAGGACGTACCCGCGCTGCCGGCGCTTCTCGTCCGGCCAGCTCTCCACCTGCGCGATCGCCTGGCGCAGAATCCTGTCCTCGACCGCCTGGCGGTCGCGGTTGAGCGTCTCCAGCTCGGCGGCGAGCAGGTCCGCCTCGCGCCGGTCGTCGGTGAGCACGAGGTGGAGGGCGACGTCGGGACGCCCGAGACGGCCGGCGGCGTTGATGCGCGGCGCGAGCCTGAACCCGACCGCGGTCGCGTCGATCGTCGCCGGATCGACCCGGGCGGCGCGCATGAGCGCCTGCAGGCCCGGCTTCTGCGTGCGCGCGAGGGTCCTCAGGCCGGCCGTCGCGAGCGCGCGGTTCTCGTCCACGAGCGGCACCACGTCGGCGATCGTCGCGAGCGCGACGAGGTCGAGGTGCCGCGCGAGCGCCGCGTGACCGGGCCCGAGCAGGGCCTGCGCGAGCTTGTGGACGACACCTGTGCCGCACAGCTCGGGGAACGGATACGCGGAGGGCCGGGTCGCGACGATCGGGCAGGCAGGCAGGTTGTCGCCGGGCCGGTGGTGGTCGCTGACGATCACGTCGAGCCCGCGGGCGGCGGCGTCGGCCACCTCTGCCACCGCGGTGATGCCGCAGTCGACGGTGAGGACGAGGTCGACGCCCTCGTCGGCGAGGCGGGCGATCGTGGCGCGCGAGACGCCGTATCCCTCTTCGAACCGGCTCGGCAGGTGCCAGCGGACGTCGGCGCCGAGCTCGCGCAGCGTCAGCACGGCGAGCGCCGTGGCGCAGATCCCGTCGACGTCGTAGTCGCCGTGCACGCAGATGCGCTCGCCACGCTCCAGCGCCTGCCGCAGGCGGCTCACCGCGGCCTCCATGTCCCCGAGCAGCAGCGGGTCGTGGCAGACGCCCTCCGGCTCGAGGAACGCACGCGCGTCGCCCGGATCGCCGAAGCCGCGACGCACGAGCACCGCCGCCAGCGTCTCCGACACGCCGAGCTCGGAGGCCAGGCGGGCGACCTCGTCCAGCGCGACCGGCGCGATCGTCCAGCTTCCTGCCATGGGAGCCACGATAGGACCGGAGCCGGACGGACATGCGTGCGGCGCCCTCGCCTCCGTCCGCGACCGGCTCGCCGGCCACGCGCTCTACGGAGAGGCTCCGCTGCCCCTGCGGCGGGCGCGCCGCTGCCGCGTCGACTCGAGGATGACCTTCACCCAGAGCAGCACGATCCCGATCGTGGCGCCGACGACGACGACGGCGATCGGCGCGAAGTACGCCATCTGCGCCAGGGAGTACTTCGTGATCGCGGCGCCGACGAGCCAGATCGCGAGGACGGCGAAGACCATGGGAATCGTGACACGCAGGTTCACGGGTTCAGGCTAGCCTCTGGGCGTGACCCAGGGCGAGGTCAACTACGTGTCCGGCCAGGACTACCTGCTCGAGTTCCTCGGGTATCGGTTCTCGTTCGGCTGCGCCGACTTCGAGGAGCGGGTCACCGCCGCCGCGGTGCGGCTGGGGCTCGTGGCGGGGAACGACCTCGACGAGGACGAGACGTGCGACCTCGTCGAGCTCGCCGCCGACGGCCGCATCGCCGACGCACGCAGCGGGCTTGGCCGCTATCTCGTGCGCCACTGGGAGCGACTCGCCTTGAACGACGGCGAGTCGCTCGTCTACTGGCTGCGCAAGCTCGTGTTCCGGGGCGCGTACCTCGACCACCGCGTCAAGGAGGGCCTGCTCGAGGTGGTGTGGGACGAGGGAGCGGGCGACTTCGGCTACGCCGAGCCGCAGGGCGGACGCGCGCTGCTCGAGCTCGCACCGACGCCGAGCTGGCATGAGCTGCAGTTCCGCCGTAGCTCGTAGGTCGAGACGCGACCAGCCGGGCTAGCCCGACTCGGCGGGCAGCGCGAAGCCGAGACGCTGCTCGTCCGCGCCGACGCCGATGCGAATCTCCTTGATCGCCCCGAGCGGCACGATCAGCTCGTACGGGTCGTCCCCGTCGGGGAGCGGGCTCAGCGTCACGAAGCCGAACCCCGGCTCGGACGAGAGCGAGGCGAGGCGGTGCAGGGCGCCGTCCACGAGCTCCACGCTCACGTCGACGCGGTCGAGTCCGCGCTCGGTCTTGAAGCCGTCGATGCGCCGGTGGATGCGGCTCACGAGCTCCTCCAGCGGGCCTGCCATCCCGGGCGTCCACAGCTCGGGCATCAGAACAGGCTCCCGTCGGTCCTCGTCGCCCCCACGTGCGCGCGGCCGAGCTCGGTGATGACGCGGCCCCGCGGAGTGCGCTGCAGGAAGCCGAGCTGGAGCAGGTACGGCTCGTAGACGTCCTCGATCGTGTCCTGCTCCTCGCCGAGGGCGACGGCGAGCGTCGAGAGCCCCACGGGTCCGCCGCCGAACTTGTGCGCGACCGCCTCGAGCAGCTCGCGGTCGATGCGCTCGAGGCCCTCGACGTCGACCTCGAGCAGCTCGAGCGCCTCGCGCGCGACCCGCGTCGTGATCACCCCGGCGTGCCGCACCTCGGCGACGTCGCGCACGCGCCGCAGGATGCGGTTCGCGATCCGCGGCGTGCCGCGCGAGCGCAGGGAGATCTCGTCGGCCGCGTCGTCCGCGATCTCCACGCCGAGGATCCGCGCCGAGCGGCGCACGATCGTGCCGAGCTGCGCGGGCTCGTAGTAGCCGAGCCGGAACGTCATCCCGAAGCGGTCGCGCAGCGGCGTCGTGAGCAGCCCGCTACGCGTCGTGGCACCGACGAGGGTGAACGGCGGCAGGTCGATCGTGAGCGCGCGCGCCGCGGCCCCCTGGCCGAAGATGATGTCGAGGCGGAAGTCTTCGAGGGCCGGGTAGAGGATCTCCTCGGCGGCCCGGTTGAGCCGGTGGATCTCGTCCACGAAGAGCACGTCGCGCGGCTCGATCGCAGTCAGGATGGCGGCGATGTCCTTCTTCTCGAGCGCCGGGCCCGCGACGGTGCGCATCCCGACGCCGAGCTCCTCGCGGACGATCTGGGCGAGCGTCGTCTTGCCGAGCCCGGGCGGGCCGGCGAGCAGCACGTGGTCGAGGGCCTCCCCGCGCGCCTTGGCGGCATCGAGCGCGATCTGCAGCTGCTCCTTGATGCGCTCCTGGCCGACGAAGTCGTCGAGGCGCCGCGGGCGCAGCGAGCGCTCGATCTCCTCGTCCTCGGGCCGCAGGTCGGGTGCGAGGAACTGGCTCATGCCACGGCCGCCCGCAACGCCTGCCGGATCCGCTCCTCGGCGGGTAGACCGGGATCGATGCCGGCGAGTGCCTGCTCGGCCTCGTGGAGCGAGTAGCCGAGCTCGACGAGCGCGTCGCGCGCGACGAGATGGGTCGACGTGCCCGCCGCCGCCGAGACGGCGGCGTCCGTCTCGACGCCGATCTTCTCCCGCAGCTCGAGCACGATGCGCTCGGCGGTCTTCCTGCCGATGCCGGGGATCGCCTGGAAGCGCGCATGGTCGCCGAGCGCGATCGCGCGGCGCAGCTCGGCGGCGGGCGAGCCCGACACGACGGCGAGCGCGACCTTCGGGCCGATGCCGGCGACGGTGAGCAGGTGCGTGAACAGCTCGCGCTCCGAGGCGTCCGCGAACCCGTACAGCTGCATCGTGTCCTCGCGCACGTGCAGGTAGGTCTCGACGGTCACCTCCGCCCCGGCTTCGGCCCGTCGCAGCACCGACGGCGTCGCGGCGACGAGGTAGCCGACACCGCCGACGTCGAGCACGAGCCCGTCGGCGCTGCGCCCCGCGGGGATGCCGCGCAGGCGGGCGATCACGAGGCCATCCGGGCAAGCGGGGGCATCAGCGCGTGGCAGATCGCGACCGCCAGCGCGTCGGCCGCGTGCGACGTCTCGGGCTCGGCGGGAAGGGCGAGCAGCATCGTCACCATGCGCGTCACCTGATGCTTGTCGGCGCGCCCGTGCCCGCAGACGGACTGCTTGACGCGCGCGGGCGCGTACTCGCTGCACTCGATGCCGGCCGTGGCGGCCGCGACCATGGCGGCGCCGCGCGCCTGGCCGACGAAGAGCGCGATGCGGGCGTCGGCGCCGACGTACGACTCCTCCAGCGCGACGGCGTCCGGCGCGTGCGCCGCGATCAGCTCCTGCACGCCGTCGAAGATCGTCCTCAGGCGCAGCTCCGGGCGCTCGCGCGGTCCGCTGCGCCAGCACCCGTGCTGGAGCGCGCTGATGCGCCCGCCGCTTTCGAGGACGATCCCGTAGCCGCACGCAGCCGTCCCTGGGTCGATGCCGAGGACCTTCACGGTGGAAGGGTAGGGGTCGGAGCGGACGGCCCCGCCGGTGCGCCGCCGGCACGGCGGCCCGCGCATCGCCGCCCGGCGCCGACCCGCCGCACGCCGCGGCCGGCCGCCTACGACGCGACGGCCTCGAGCAGGCTCTCGGGGATGTCGAAGTTGGCGTACACGTCCTGCACGTCGTCGTTGTCCTCGAGTCCCTCGACGAGGCGCACGACCTGCTTCGCGGTCTTCTCGTCGTCGATCGCGACGGTGACCTTCGGCACCATCGACAGCTCGGCGGACTCGATCGTCAGCCCGGCCGCCTCGATCGCCTCCCGCACGGCGGCAAGCTGTTCGGGCGCGCTCGCGACCTGGAACACGGAACCATCGCGTTCCACGTCGTCGGCCCCTGCGTCCGCGGCCAGGAGGAAGAGCTCCTCCTCGTCGACGCCCTCGGCCGCTACGAGGACGATGCCGCGCCGCTCGAACTGCCAGGCGACGGCCCCCGTGGCGCCGAGGTTGCCGCCGTGCTTCGAGAACAGGTGCCGGACGTCGGACGCGGTGCGGTTGCGGTTGTCGGTGAGCGCCTCGACGATGACGGCGACGCCCTCCGGGCCATAGCCCTCGTAGACGACGGTCTCGAACGCGGAGCCGTCGGCGTCGGCACCGGTGCCCCTGGCGATGGCACGCTCGATGTTGTCCTTCGGCATCGAGTACGAGCGCGCCTTCTCGATCGCGTTCTGCAGCGCGAGGTTCGTCGCCGGGTCGGCGCCGCCCTCCTTGGCCGCGACCATGATCGAACGCGACAGCTTCGTGAAGAGCTTGCCGCGCTTGGCGTCGGCGGCGCCCTTCTTGTGCTTGATCGTCGACCACTTGCTATGCCCGGACACTCATGCCCTCCTCGACCATTGCCAGAAAACGCTCGTGGATCCGCGTGTCGTCGGTCAGCTCCGGGTGGAACGACGCGACGAGGATCCGGCCTTCGCGCGCGAGCACCGGGTGCCCGTCGACCTCGGCGAGGATAGCGACGCCGGGCCCGGCCTCGGCGATCCACGGCGCCCTGATGAAGACGGCGTGGAACGGCTCCGTCTCGCCCTCGACGGCGAGCTCGGTCTCGAAGCTCGCCACCTGCCGGCCGAAGGCGTTGCGCTCCACGCGCAGGTCGATGAGGCCGAGGCGCTCCCGGTCGAGCACGATCATGCCGGCGCAGGTGCCGAAGATCGGCGCGTCGAAGCCCCGTAGCGCCTCGTCGAGCCCGTACAGCGCCATCAGGCGCAGGATCGCGGTCGACTCGCCGCCCGGGATGACGAGCCCGTCGAGCCCTGCGAGGTGCTCCGGAAGGCGCACCTCGACGACGGCGGCGCCGAGGCGCCGCAGCATCGCGGCGTGCTCGCGGAACGCCCCCTGCACGGCGAGAACCCCGATTCTCATGCGGCGAAGAGCCTTACCAGCCGCGGACTTCGAGTCGCTCGCCCTCGGCGAGCGACGCGGAGGAGATGCCGACCATCGGCTCTCCGAGCCCGGTCGAGACCTCGGCCAGGATCTTCGCGTCCTGGTAGTGCGTCGTCGCCTCGACGATCGCCTTCGCGCGGCGGTCGGGGTCGCCCGACTTGAAGATGCCGGAGCCGACGAAGACGCCGTCGGCGCCGAGCTGCATACAGAGCGAGGCGTCGGCGGGTGTCGCGATGCCGCCGGCGGTGAACGTCACGACCGGCAGGCGACCGTTCTCGGCCACCCAGCGGACGAGCTCGTACGGCGCCTGCAGGTTCTTCGCCGCCGCGTACAGCTCGTCGCCGCGCAGCGACTGCAGCCGTCGGATGCCGCCGAAGACGGCGCGCATGTGCGTGACCGCGTTGACGATGTCGCCGGTGCCCGCCTCGCCCTTGGTGCGGATCATCGCCGCGCCCTCGCCGATGCGGCGCAGCGCCTCGCCGAGGTTCGTGGCCCCGCACACGAACGGGACGGTGAAGCCCCACTTGTCGACGTGGTGCTCCGTGTCGGCGGGGGTCAGCACCTCGGACTCGTCGATGTAGTCGACCTCGAGCGCCTGCAGGATCTGCGCCTCGGCGAAGTGGCCGATGCGGCACTTGGCCATCACCGGGATCGAGACGGCCTCCTGGATCTCGCGGATCATGCCCGGGTCGGACATGCGGGCGACGCCGCCGTCACGGCGGATGTCGGCCGGGACGCGCTCGAGCGCCATGACGGCGACGGCACCGGCGTTCTCGGCGATCAGCGCCTGCTCGGCGTTGACGACGTCCATGATGACGCCGCCCTTGAGCATCTCGGCGAGACCGCTCTTCACGCGCATGGTGCCGACTTCGGCCATGAGTCCAGTGTAGCGGGGCGCCCGCCCCGGCGAACCCGGGAGCGGGCGCCCGTCGGGGATCGGTCAGACGCTCCGCCCGGGCTCGTCGTCGCCCTGGTCGTGCCGTGCCGCCGGCGGCTCGCCCGCCGCGTCGGCGGGCGGGTCGGCGGGCGGGTCGGCCGGCGTGTCGGCCGGCGTGTCGGCCTGCTTGTCGGTGGCGGACTCGACCGCCTCCTTCGCCGCGGTAGCGGCACTGCCCGCGGCAGCGACCACCGAGGTCTTCAGTTCGGAGATCGACTCGCCGGCGGACTGCATGTTGAGGAACGCGCCCGCCACGACCGCAATCGCGAGGAGCAGCCCGAGCCAGGCCCAGAACGTGCGGAACTCGTTGTCGACGAGGAACTTGAGCACCGTGAACAGGCCGAGCAGGATGGCGAGGGCCATCGTGGCCATCGTCGGCGAGAGTCCGATCTGGATCTTGATGCCGGCAAGGCGAAGACCCTCCCAGGCGAGGATCGCGATCGCGATCAGCCCGGCGAGGACCCCCCACCCGTGCCACATGCTGACGCCGGCAGAGGCGATGCCCTGGAAGTCGACCTCCTGCCAGTTGAAGATCGACACGACGAGGAACGCGATCGTCGCGGCGACCACGAGCTTGGCGCCCTGGGACAGCCTGGAGATATCCATTTTGCGGATTTTTCCTTTCGGGAGGTGCGAACCGACGCTCGCAATCATCGTTGCGATGTGAGACAGATACAACTGCTGCGGCGCGACTCCTCTCCCCTCAGGCGGGAAACCGCCTGGCCCCGAGGTTGCGTCGTGGCCGGGCAGGGGAGCCCGTCCGCGGGCTCCCCTGTCTCCGATGGCGCAGCGGGACTCAGGCCTCGCGATCCCGAAGAGTCGTGCGTGACCGAGCGTCGGCGGGTTTGCTGTGGACGCTTCGTGAGCCTGGCCGACGCACACGCGACGGCGCGGAACCGATCCGCTGAACGTACGAAATGGACACTATGTCGGCCGCGGAGGCTGCGCGCCGCCTGGGAACGAGCGTGCCGCGGGTGACACGCACGATCAGAAGGCTGGGAATCGACGCCGAGCGGCGTGGCGGCGGGCGCGTGCTGCTGACCCCACGCCAGTTCGAATACCTGCAGGCCGAGCTTGGTGCCCTGCCCCCGGTCGACGGGCTCGGCAGGATCGAGGCGCTCGTGCTGGCCGCGCTCGCCCGGGCACCGCGCGGGCTGATGTCGGCGCGCGCGGTCGCCCGCCGCGCAGGTGTGTCTCCGACCGCGGCCGCGCGTGCGCTCCGCTCCCTGAGAGGCCGCGGGCTCGCGCGCACGCGGCGAGAGTGGATCGCCGCCGGCCGGGCACGCGCGACGGAGGTGATCTACGCCGACGCCACCGCACCCGACTGGCCCGCCCTGGCCCCCAGTCTCGCCACCGTCCGCTTCCCCTCCCGAACCTCGACTGCGCATCCCACCCGAGTGCCCGCTCGCCTTCGCCACCTCTTCTGGAACGCCGACCCGAGCAGAATCGACCTCGAACGCCATGGGGCGTACGTCGCGGAGCGACTGGTCTCGAGTGGCGACCTGGACGGGCTCGCCTGGGGGCTGCGGGCGCTCACGAGCGCCGACTGGAACGAGGCGGCGCGAAACCGCGGCCTCTCGCCCGCGCAACGCGCTCTCGCCCGCAACCTGGCCGGGAGCGCTCGCCCGTGAGCCTGCCCGACTGGCTGCAGGCGCTGCTCCCGGGAGACACCGCGCAGACCTGGCGGCAGATCGCCGGCGTGGTTCCCGCCGAGGCGTACCTCGGGGGCGGGACGGCGCTGGCGGTCCACCTCCGCCACCGGCAGAGCCGCGACCTCGACTTCTTCTCCCACCGGCCGCTCGACCTCGACGAGCTGGCGCGGCAACTGCGCTCTCTGGGTGACTTCGCGACGACCCAACAAGCGGTCGGGACGCTGAACGGCCTCTTCGGCGAGACCGGAGTGCAATTCCTCCACTGCGGGACAGACCGGCCCGAGCGCCTGCTCGAGCCGACCACGGCCGTCGCCGGACTCCAGGTCGCGGGTCTCGGCGACCTCCTCGCGATGGAGCTGGACGCGATCGCCGGCCGCGGCCAGCTACGCGACTACTACGACCTGATGGCGATCGAGCAGCACGGCGGCCGCAGTGTCGAAGAGGGGCTCGCCCTCTACCTCGCCCGCTACGAGCCCGCACACGCAGACAGCGCGATCACGTCGATCATCCTTGCGCTCGGTTACCTCGACGACGTCGCCGACGACCCGTTCCTCCCCGTCCGGCGCGACGCAGTCCGCGGCTACTGGCAGCGACGACAGCCGCCGATCGTCGCGGCGCTCGACCGCCACGGCATCACCCGGCTCCCGGGCGACGGATAGACCTGTCACTCGTCCGGTAGAGCCGTCCAGGACGCAGCTGCGCCGTGGCGGCGCCGCTGGTCGCGCGCCACGCGCCAACGGGCGCTCTCGGTACCTCCGGCCCACGGTCTCGAGCCAAGACCGCCGAATGCAAGGGTATGTATGGGCCCGCCTGGACTCGAACCAGGGACCGACGGATTATGAGTCCGCTGCTCTGACCAGCTGAGCTACGGGCCCGCAGCGCGAGCGTAGCCTGTTCGCGCTCCGCCCGCTCCCACCTGACTGACACAATGACGGGCACAGGCGCGGGCCGCCGCGGACGACGACGGAAGGGACACGGATCACGTGAAGACGTTCCAGCGGGAGGTGCAGCTGCGCACCGCGGGTGGGTTGACGGTGACCGACATCACCGACGAGGTGCGCGACGCCGTACGTGAGAGCGGTGTCCACGACGGCATCTGCTGCGTGTACTCGCCGCACACGACCTGCTCCGTCCGCGTGAACGAGTTCGAGCGCGGCTTCCTGGAGGACTTCGCCGTCATGCTGAAGCGGCTCGTCCCCACCGAGCACTACTACGCGCATGACGACTGGGACCGTCGCACGGAGAACATCTGCGAGGAGGACCAGGAGTTCGGCAACGGTCACTCGCACTGCATGTCGATGCTGCTCGGCCCCGCGGGCGAGTCGATCCCGATCCGGGAGGGCGAGCTCGCGCTCGGCACCTGGCAGCGGATCCTCTTCCTCGAGCTCGACCGCGAGCGTGACCGGCGCTGGCTCGTCCAGGTCGTCGGCGTCTGACGCTAGCCGTTCGCGGGCTCTGCGCCGTGGCGGCGCGACCACTCGTCGAACGCCGCCCACGCGCCGAGGTAGCGCGCCAGCCGGCGGTAGCCCTCCGTCAGCTCGATGCGCGCGTGCACGGCGCAGGTCGCGCAGTACCCGAGCGGATCGGGCGCCTCGGCGTGACGGCAGCGAATGCACATGTTCACGTGGAAACGCCGTTCGACGCCCGCATGTTCCCGCCTTCTCGCTTCATTCGTTACAATGATCGGCAACCCGCCACGCCCCTTGAGCCTCGCGCGTCGAGAGGAGGGTGCATGAAGAAGGCAGAGGTGTTCGCCGACATTCGAGACACGCTCGGGATCGTCCCCGGCTTCCTGGAGACGCTTCCCGAAAGCCTGCTCGAGAGCGAGTGGACGACGTTCAAGAACCTACAGCTGGCCGAGACGGCCATCCCGAACAAGTACAAGGAGCTGATCGGGCTCGCCGTCTCCGGCGCGACACGGTGTCAGTACTGCACGTACTTCCACACCGAGGCCGCACGGCTGTTCGGCGCGACGGAGGAGGAGATCCAGGAGGCTTCGCTGATGGCGAAGCACACGATGGGCTGGAGCACCTACCTGAACGCCGAGCGGTACGACTGGGACACGTTCAAGCGGGAGTTCGACCAGATCGCGGCACACGTACGTGCATCGCAGGCGGCCGCCGTCTAGGCGGCAGCGGCGGCGGCGGGCTCACGACGGGCGCGCGGAGCGCCCGTCGTCGTCCTGGAGTCCCGACAGCGACCGGTCGTAGTCGCGCAGGAGCCGGTCGAGCAGCACGACCGCTTCCGGCGGGGCAGCGGGGTCGGCGCGCATCGCGGCGAGCGTGAGCCTGGCGGCGCCGGCGAGCGCCGACAGCTCGGGGGCCGTCACCGTGAGCCGGAAGACGTTCTCCCGCTCCCGCTCGAGCTTCATCTCATTCGGGAGTCACGTAGGCGGCGGTGATGCCGCCGTCGACGACGAACGTGGCGCCGTTCACGAACGACGCCTCGTCGCTTGCGAGGAAGAGCGCCGCGTTGACGATCTCGCGCGGCTTGCCGAGCCGGCCCATCGGCCAGTGGATGCGGCGCCGCTCGTAGGCCTCCGGGTTGTCACCGAAGATGTTGAGCAGCAGCGGCGTCTCGATCGGGCCCGGGCAGAGCGCGTTGACGCGGATGCCCTGGCGCGCGAACTGGACGCCGAGCTCCCTGCTGAGGGAGAGCACCGCGCCCTTGGAGGCGGTGTACGAGATCTGCGACGTCGCCGCGCCGAGGATCGCGACGAACGAGGCGACGTTGATCACCGACCCGCCGCCGCGCGCGAGCAGATGCGGGATGCCGTGCTTGCAGCAGAAGAAGACGCCCTTGGTGTTGACGTCCTGCACCCGCTGCCAGGCCTCCGCGGAGGTGTCGAGAATCGACGCGTCGTCGTCGGGGGAGATACCCGCGTTGTTGTAGAGGACGTCGATGCCGCCGAAGCGTTCGGCCGTGGCGGCCATCATCGTCTCGACCGCCGCCTCGTCGGCCACGTCGAGCTGGAACGCGAACGCCGAGCCCTCCGGGCACAGCCCGACGGTCTCCTCCGCCGCGGCCAGCGCGACGTCGGCGACGCACACCCTCGCGCCCTCGGCGCTGAACACGATCGCCGCCTCGCGGCCCATGCCGCCCCCCGCGCCGGTGATGACGCAGACCTTGCCTTCCAGACGTCCCGCCATGTGCTTCAGCCCTCCGTCGAGATGAACACGTTCTTGATGTCGGTGTAGCCCTCGAGCGCCGCCATGCCGAGCTCGCGCCCGAACCCCGACTGCTTCATGCCGCCGAAGGGCGTGTGGACGCGTACCGAGCTGTTCGAGTTGACCGACAGCACGCCGCTCTCGAGCGCGCGCGCGACCCGCAGCGAGCGGGCGCCGTCGCGCGTCCAGATCGAGCCGGACAGCCCGTAGGGGGTGTCGTTGGCGATCCGGATTGCGTCCGCTTCGTCGTCGAACGGGATCACCGCGGCAACAGGACCGAACACCTCCTCGCGGGCGACGCGGTCGTCGTTGCCGGCCTCGACGAGGGTGCAGGGGAACCAGTAGCCGGGGCCGTCGGGCGTCTCGCCGCGGAACACGGGCTCGCGCTCGACGAACGAGGCGACCGTCTCGCGGTGCGCGGCGGAGATCAGCGGGCCCATCTCGGTGCTTTCGTCCTCGGGATCGCCGACCTTGACCTTGCGCGTCGCGTCGACGAGGAGCTCGAGGAAGCGGTCGTAGGCGGATCGCTCGACGAGGATGCGGCTGCGCGCGCAGCAGTCCTGGCCGGCGTTGTCGAACACCGAGTAGGGCGCGGACGCGGCCGCCCGCTCGAGGTCCGCGTCCGCGAAGACGACGTTCGCGGACTTGCCGCCGAGCTCGAGCGTGACGCGCTTGATCGTCGCCGCGGCGCCCTGCATGACGCGCTGCCCGACCTCGGTCGAACCGGTGAAGCCGATCTTCGCGACGTCGGGGTGCTCGACGAGCCGCTGCCCGACGACGGAGCCCTTGCCGACGACGACGTTGAGCACGCCCTCGGGGATGCCGGCCTCGAGCGCGAGCTCGCCGAGCCGCATCGTCGTCAACGGCGTCAGCTCGGCGGGCTTGATCACGATCGTGTTGCCGGTCGCGAGCGCCGGCCCGACCTTCCAGCTCGCGATGTTGAGCGGGAAGTTCCACGGCGTGATCAGGCCGACGACGCCGAGCGGCTCGCGGAAGGTGACGTCGACGCCGCCGGCGACCGGGATCGTCTCGCCGTAGTGCTTGTCGACCGCGCCCGCGTAGAAGTGGAAGACCTGGGCGACCATGCCGACCTCGCCGCGGGCGCCCGAGATCGGCTTGCCCGCGTTGCGCGACTCGAGCCGGGAGAGCTCCTCATGCCGCTCCTCGACCAGCGTCGCGAGACGGCGCAGCAGCCTCGCGCGGTCGGCGGGAGAGACGGCGCGCCAGGCGGGAAAGGCGGCTCTGGCCCGGGCGACGGCGGCGTCCGTCTCCTCGACGCCCGCCTGCGCGAGCTCGGCGATCGCCTCCTCGGTGGCCGGGTTGCGGACGATCAGTGTCATGCCGCTGATTCAACACCACGGAGCGACGGCGTGACGGCAGAGGCGAGCGGCGGGTGGATCTGCCCCGCCTTCACGCCGACCCTGCACGGCGCTCGGCGCGGTAGGCCCGCGCCTCGGCGACGAGCGCCTCGAACAGGCGCTTGTCGTCCTCCTCCATCTCCGGGTGCCAGAGCACGCCGACGGCGAAGCGCCTGGTCGGGTCCTCGAGCCCTTCGAGCGATCCGTCCTCCGCCCAAGCGCTCTCGACGAGCCCCTCCCCCACCCTGCCGACGCCCTGATGGTGGCTCGAGCGCACCGACTCGTGCCGCGCGCCCAGGATCGCGGCGAGCCGGGTGCCCTCCTTCACGTCGACCGGATGCTGCGAGAACACGCCCGGCGTCTCCCGGTGCCGGTCGTGCCCGACCGTCTCCGGCAGGTGCTGCACGAGGTCGCCGCCGCGCAGCACGTTGAGGAGCTGGAAGCCGCGGCAGATCGCGAGCGTCGGCACGTCGCGCTCGAGCGCTGCCGCGAGCAGGGCGAGCTCGCCCGCGTCACGGTGCGCCTGCGCGGGGTCGGTGGCCGGATGCCGGTCGGCGCCGTAGCGGGACGGGTCGATGTCGATGCCGCCGGAGAAGATGACGCCGTCGAGCACGTCGAGCGTCTCGTCGACGCCGTGCTCGCTCGGCGGCACGAGCAGCGGCCGCCCGCCGGCGCGCTCGACCGACTCGACGTACATGAGCGGCACGAGCGCCGCCGGCAGCTCCCACGCGCCCCACTTCGCGGGCTGCGCGTACGAGGTGATGCCGATGATCGGACGTCCGCTCACGCTCGCAGCCTAGCCACGCTCGTAGTAGCGCCTGCGCTCCCAGTCGGTGACGAAGCGGTCGTAGAGCCCCTGCTCGGTGCGCGCGTAGTTGAGGTAGTGATCGACGACCTGGTCGCCGAAGGCGCCGCGTGCCATCGTGCCGGCCTCGAGCGCGGCGATCGCCTCCCGCATCGTCGACGGGAAGCGGTCGGCATCCGACTCGTACGCGTTGCCCTCGAGGCCGGGAGGCAGCTCGAGCTCGTTCTCGATCCCGTACAGGCCGGCGGCGATCACGGCCGCGAAGGCGAGGTACGGGTTGGCGTCGCCGCCGGGGATGCGCGTCTCGGCACGGCGCGCGGCGCCGTGCCCGACGACGCGGAAGCCGCAGGTGCGGTTGTCGTTGCCCCAGGCGAGCGTGGTCGGCGCCCACGAGCCGGCCGCGAAGCGCTTGTACGAGTTGATCGTCGGCGCGAGGAACACCGCCAGCTCCTTGAAGCAGGCGATCTGGCCCGCGAGCCAGCGCGAGAAGAGCGTCTCGTCGTCGCGGAAGCACGGCTCGCCGTCGCGCCACAGCGACGAGTGGATGTGGCACGAGTTGCCGATCCAGTCCTCGAACGGCTTCGCCATGAACGTGATCGAGCAGCCGTTGAGGAACGCGATCTCCTTGGCGCCGTTCTTGTACACGACGTGGTTGTCGGCCATCGTGAGCGCGTCGGCGAAACGGAAGTTGATCTCCTGCTGCCCGGGCCACGCTTCGCCCTTCGACGTCTCGACCTTGATGCCGGCGCCGTGCATGCCGTTGCGGATCTGGCGCAGGAACGCCTCGTCGTAGGTCGTGGCGAGGATGTGGTAGTCGAGGATGTAGGGCACGGACGGCGTCAGCCCCGCGTAGCCCTGGGCGTGCGCCTGCTCGTAGGTCTCCCGCAGCAGGTAGAACTCGAGCTCGCTGCCCATCATCGGCGTCAGCCCGAGGGCGGCGGCACGCTCCATCTGCGCCTTCAGCACCTGGCGCGGCGACGGGCCGACCGGCGAGCCGTCGTGCCAGTGGACGTCGCCGAGCACGAGCGCCGTCGCCTCGAGCCAGGGGATCCGCCGCAGCGTCGCCATGTCCGGCCGGACGTCGAAATCCCCGTATCCCTGCTCCCAGCTCGCGATCGCGTAGCCGGGGACGGGATCCATCTCCATCTCGAGCGCGAGCAGGTAGTTACACCCCTCCACCCCGTGCCCGGCGTCCATCTCGTCGACGAAGAACTCGCCGTGCAGGCGCTTCCCCATCAACCGCCCCTGCATGTCGGTGAAGGCGACGACGACGGTGTCGATCGCGCCGCTCTCGACGTCTGCTCGCAACTGCTCGAAGGTGATCATGCGGGCGATCCTACTATCCGTCCGAACAGGGGAGCACACTCCTTCGATCACGGGCGCTCACTGTGATCATCGATGGCATGTCTTGACAAGGCCCATGCCGGCAGGGGTGAATACGCCCACGGCCCATCCGCTGGGGAGGCGGGGGGCGATCCGGTCATCTAGGAGGGAGGCGACATGAGCGACACACCCGCAGGCGGCGGGTACCACACGTCGGAGGACGAGAAGCTCCTGCACAAGCTCGGATACGCGCAGGAGCTGTTTCGGGCGATGGGCGGGTTCCAGAACTTCGCCATCAGCTTCACGATCATCTCGATCCTCGCCGGCAGCCTGACGTCCTACTACATCGCGTTCAACTGGGGCGGCCCGGTCGCGGTGACATGGGGCTGGCTGCTCGTCGGCACGATGTCGACGATCGTCGCACTCGCCATGGCGGAGATCGCGTCGGCCTTCCCCACCGCCGGGGGCCTCTACTACTGGGCATCGAGGCTCGGGAGCCCGGCCTGGGGCTGGTTCACCGGCTGGTTCAACCTCGTCGGCCAGATCGCGGTCACCGCCGCGATCGGCTACGGGCTCGCGATCTTCGCGACGGCGCTCTTCAACCTGTGGTTCGACTACCCGAACTCGTCGAACTGGATCTTCGTCATGTACTCGATCGTGATGTTGATCTCGCTCGTCCTGAACCTGTTCAACGTCAGGATCACGTCGCTGCTGAACACGGTCTCCGCCTACTGGCACATGGTCGGCGTCGTCGTGATCGTGCTCGTCCTCATCGTCGTCCCCGACAACCACCAGTCGTTCGGATACGTGTTCGGCGAGACGATCAACAACTCCGGCTTCTCGGGCAACGGCTTCAGCAGCATCGTGTTCTGGTATGTGTTCGGCATCGGCCTGCTGATGTCGCAGTACACGATGACGGGCTATGACGCGTCCGCCCACATGGCCGAGGAGACCCACCAGGCGTCCCGCTCGGCCGCCGTGGGCATGTGGATGTCGGTGTTCGTCTCGATGGTGTTCGGGTGGATCCTCCTGCTCGCCGTCACCTTCGCCATCCCCGACACGCAGGGCGTGCTCGACGCAGGCGGCAACGCCGTCGTCTACATCTGGACCCAGTCGACGAGTCAGAGCTGGGCGGAGTTCCTCCTCCTGATCGCCGTCGTGGCGCAGATGTTCTGCCTCACGGCGTCGACGACCTCCGCCTCGCGGATGCTGTTCGCGTTCTCGCGCGACCGCGCCGTCCCCGGACACCAGCTGTGGAGGCAGGTTGCCCGCAACCGCGTGCCGCAGATCTCGGTGCTCGGGATCTCGGTCGCGGCCTGGCTGCTGATGGTGCCGACGCTGTGGAACGCGGTCGTCGGCTACCTGGTCGGCACCTCGATCGCGGTGATCGGGCTCTACATCGCCTTCATCCTGCCGGTGATCCTGCGGCTGCGCCTGGGCGAGCGGTTCGAGACAGGAGCGTGGACGCTCGGCGGCTCCTACAAGGTGATCGACTGGATCGCGATCGTCTGGGTGACGCTGATCTGCATCCTCTTCATCGCTCCGATCGCACCTGCCGGCATCCCGTGGAACGACGCGTTCGACTGGAACGTGCTCAACTACGCCCCCATCACCGTCGGAGGAGCGTTCCTCCTGTTCGGCGGTTGGTGGGTGCTGTCGGCGAAGCGCTGGTTCAAGGGCCCCGTCCGCATGGGGACGGACGAGGAGCTCGAGCAGCTCGAGGAGGTCGGGTCGGCGCAGTTCGACGTGCCGCCCGACACGCAGTACGAAGGCGCCTAGAGGCCTTCGCAGCACCGTCCGACGGATCGGGGGCGCCTTGCGGCGCCCCCGATCCGTCTCGCGACGCGGCGTCGACGGGACGGTCGCGATCAGCCCGTCCAGGCACCGCCGTTCTGGTCGATTGCCTGCCCGGTGACACCCCGCGCGTCGGGCGAGAGAAGCCATGCGACCGTGCCGGCGATGTCGTCCGGCTGGGACATGCGGCCCATCGGCACCTCGCTCATCGCGCGGCGGTACGCGTCCTCGCGCGTGCCTCCGATTGCCTCGGCGAGTGCGTCCAGCCCCTGCCACGCCATGTCCGTGTCGACCCACCCGGGGCAGATCGCGTTCACCTGCACGTTGCCGGGGGCGAGCTCGGCGGCGAGCGAGCGCACGAGGCCGAGCAGACCCGCCTTCGACGCGCTGTAGCCGGTGTAGGCAGGCACGGCGATGCGCGCGAGGATGGACGAGATCACCACGAGATGGCGCGCATCCGGCCCCGGCGCCAGGTGCCGGACGGACGCGCGGGCGCAGGAGTAGGTTCCGCCGAGGTTCACGCGGACGATCTCGTCGAACCGGTCGCCGGGGCCGTCGCCGTTCGGGCCGCCGATGCCGCTCGCCGCGACGAGCGCATGGATCGGGCCGAGCGCCTCGCTCGCCCCGGCGAAGGCCCTGTCGACCCGGGTGCGGTCGGTGATGTCGCACGACACGACATGGGTCGCGACGTCGAGCGTGGCGGCGACGGCCTCGAGGCGCCCGCGGTCGCGCGCGAGCAGGGTGAGCGAGGCGCCGTCGCGCGCGAGCCGCCGGGCGACGGCGCGACCGATTCCGGTGCCGGCCCCGGTGACGACGACGTGCTTTCCGGTCATGGTCTCTCCAGACGTTCGCAATTTGCGGGAAGTCCATCCGCCGGCACCCTTGATCGGGACCGGCGCTCCAGCATAGATTCACGACTGCGCCGAGCACGGGGCGCGAGTAGGACGAAGCCTCACCGGGAGGCGGTACGCGGAAGCGGAAGGTCACCCGGGGCGGTGGACGAAAGCGCTCCCGGCTCGGTGAACTGCTGGTCCCGCCTTTGTAGAGCATGCCGGAGAGAGCGCAATTTTCTTCTGCTCTCCAGCAAACGTATGCAAATTGCGGAAATCTCTTCCAGCGGGCTCTTGACGGCGTTCCGGGCACGCCGTAGTGTGCGGCGTGCACCGAGTACGGAGCGCCCGAGGTTGATGGCTCTCCGACCGGCAGCCGCTTCGGCGGAGGTCAGTCGGAAAGCCGGACGAGGGGGCCACCGGCTCGGTGCATTTCGTCGTGCTCCTGTGCGGACGCACGCGTCCGGGTGGGAACGACGTTCGCCCATGCGCCGCGCCGCCGGCCGCGCCGGGTCTATCGTGTTCGTCGACGCGATGGTGTTTCGGATGACAGTTCCGCTGCCTCCCGGGCATGTCGACGACCTCGGTCTCTCGACGCTGCCCGCCGGCGTGCTTCGCGGCGCCGCCCTCGGCCCGACGCTCGGCACAGCGACCCGGGCGGCGACGACGTGAGGAGCGACGACTGGAACCGCCGCTATGCCGAGAGCGGGCTCGTGTGGGGCGCAGCCCCGAACCGCTTCCTCGTCGCGGAGACCGAGGACATCGCGCCGGGGCGCGCGCTCGACCTCGCCTGCGGGGAGGGTCGCAACGCCCTCTGGCTCGCCGAGCGCGGATGGGAGGTGACGGCCGTGGACTACGCCGAGGTGGCGCTCGACAAGGCACGGCGGATCGCTGCCCGGCGCGGCGTCGCGCCGACGCTCGTCCACGCCGACGTCACCGCTTGGGAGCCGCCGGCGCGCGCGTTCGACCTCGTGCTCGTCCTCTACCTGCAGATCCCGGCGGCGGAGCGCAGAGTCGTGCTGGAACGCGCGGCCGCGGCCGTCGCCGCCGGCGGCACCTTCCTGCTCGTCGGCCACGACCTGCGCAACCTGAGCGAAGGGCACGGGGGACCACAAGATCCCGATCTCCTGTTCACACCGGAGCAGATAGCGGCCGAGCTGCCCGGCCTCGAGGTCGTGAAGGCGGAGCGCGTGCTGCGGCAGGTCGACGGCGCCGAGCGCCCGGCGATCGACGCGCTCGTTCGCGCTAGGCGCCCGTGAGGGCGAGCGCGCGGTCGGCCGGGAAGCGCCCCAGCGCCCATGCGGCGTCGAGCGGCCGGCGCCGGTAGTCCTCGCCGTTGACGAGCGCGTACGTGCGCGTGCGCGGATCCATCGGCAGCCGCGACTCGGCCGGGTAGTAGACGTTGTGACGCTCGATCAGGTCGTTCACCTCGTTGAACGACCAGCGCGCGAGCGCTGCCCTCCAGGCATCCCGGAACTTCGCCTCGTCGGGAAGCGCGACCGCGAGCTCGCGCCGCTCCCGCTCGAGTCGGCGCTCGTGCTCGGACGTCAACTCGGCGATCCTGCGCAGCCGCATCATGTACGGGAGCGGCCCGCCGAGAGCCGCGAGATAGCCGTCGGCCGCCGGGCGGAAGTTGCGCAGCCGCAGGGGGAGTCGCCGCCCACGCAGCGGGCTCGAGCCGAGATCCTCCTCGAGCTCCGCAAGCTCGCGGCGGCGGCGCGGCGCCTCCGGCTTGACGGCGCCCTGGAAGAGGATCGTCTCCCGCTCGGCGCGCTTCACCCTTCCAGTAGAGCAGACGGCGGCGGCGGCGCGGCGCGGGACTCCGCGCGCCTGCAGACGGTCGCACCCACCGCCGCGCTGACGACGGCCGCGACCGCGAACGCCGACCACATCGCCGCGTCCCCGGACGCATCGCGCACCTGGAGCCCGAGGAACGGCGCGAGCGCGAATCCCGTCGCGGCCGTGCCTGCGAACGCACCCATGTAGGCGCCGCGGAGGTCGTCCGGGGCGAGACCGGCCACGATCGCGGACGACGTCGGCACCCACAGCATCTCCCCGAGCACGAACAGCACGAGCACGAGGACGATCACCGGGATCGCGGAGGTGACGCCGAGCAGGAGGAACGGCAGGCCCATCAGCAGCACGCCCGCCACCCACTTCGGGACCATCGAGACGTGGGCGAGGCTGCGCGTGAGGCGAAGCTGGAAGAGGGTCACGAGCAGCGGGTTGATCACGACGAGCACCCCCCACCCCCACGTCGGCAGGCCGTGGCTCTCGACGAGCGACACCGGCAGCACGGTCTCGTAGGCGACGTAGACGAGCCACGAGAACACGCTTGCAGCCATGAACAGCAGGTACGGCCGATCGCGCACGATCACCCCGAGCGAGCCCCGCTGCGGAGGCGACGTCGGCGCGTAGGCGCCGCCACGGGGCAGGAGGCGAAACGCGAGCCACCAGGCTGCGACCGCGAGCAGGCCGACTCCGGGGAAGAACGCGTGCCAGCCCCCGGCGACGAGGAAGAGGCTCCCCGCGGGTGGGCCCATCGTGACCCCGAGATTGGCCGCGACGCGTACGGACGCATAGGCGACCTCGTGGCGCTCCGGAGGCACGAGATCGGCGACCATGGCTTGCCCGGCAGAGCCGCCGAACGACCCGAGCGCACCGGCTCCGACCATCAACCCCAACCCGAGCAGCACGTCGGAGCCCGCGAGCAGGAACAGCGGCAAGGTGATCGCGAGAAGCCCCTCGCCCGCGAGGATGAGCCCGCGGCGGCCGACGTGGTCGGAGAGATGGCCGCCGGCGTGGCCGACGAGCCCGGCGACGATCGCCCCGACGAGATAGCCGAAGGAAAGCTGGGCGGAGGTCGCGCCGAGATCCTCGATCGCCCAGATGCCCATGAAGCTCCACGCGCTCGATCCCGCGAGGGAG
This sequence comes from Gaiella occulta, assembly GCF_003351045.1. GTDB lineage: Bacteria > Actinomycetota > Thermoleophilia > Gaiellales > Gaiellaceae > Gaiella > Gaiella occulta. The sequence continues at coordinate 4,399 of NZ_QQZY01000002.1, read as the reverse complement.
CCGATCAGCGTGACGGCGAGGACGGGACGGAGTGCGCGGTCGACCTCCGCGCCCCAGATCAGGTGCGCGAGGCGACGAAGCACGCGCGCAACGCTAGCCGATCGGCGCGACGGTCAGCGCCGGCCGCGCAGGCGCTGCAGCCAGGCGGAGCGCGGCGAGGCAGCGAGCTCTCTCTCTGCGGCGTCGGGCCCACGCGCCGGCTCGCCGTGCGCGACATGGTCGAGCCGCCCGGGGGTGCCGGGCTGTGCCGGGAGCGCTTCGGGCTCGGGCGCGATCTCGAGCGTCAGCGGCCCGTCGCGGCGCGAGCGCAGGCGCTCGAAGTCCCCGCGCAGCGCCGCGCGCATCTCGTCCTTGTGGCTCTGCTCTTTCACGGGCGCTGATTCCGCAACGAGCGGCGGAATCCTCCCGCGCAGGGAGCGGCCCGGTAAGGCGGACGGGATGCAGCGCCCGCGCCAGGTGGACGATCCTCGTTAGCATGCGCCCGGCATGAGCACGCCGCTCGCGATCAGCTTCCTCTACCTGCTGCCGTTCATCATCCTCGGCAGCCTGCTGCTGCTGACGCTGCTCGTGTTCGTGCTCGCTCGCGTCGCAGGCGGCAAGGCGCTGCGACCGATCGTGAACCAGCTGTCGAAGATCGGCTTCATGCGCCGCTGGTTCCAGCGCATGTCGGTCGCCGCCTACGAGAAGTCGAACCCCGAGCTCGCCGGCGCGATCAAGAAGATGCAGAGCTTCGGCGAGATCAAGACGCCCGAGCAGGCTCAACGTGCGCTCGCGGTGCTGACGCCGGCGGAGCGCAGGGCATACATGGAGCTCGTCGGCGAGCAGGGTCAGATGCCCGATCCCATCAATCGCGATCAGCGGCGCCGCGTCGAGCGCGGAGCACAGGGCATGATCGTGCAGCAGCGGCCCGGCGCCCGTGGACGCAAGGGCAAGAAGCGCTAGCGGTAGCGGTACACGATGCGGCCGCGCTTGAGGTCGTACGGCGACAGCTCGACCTTGATCCTGTCGCCCGGGTTCACGCGAATCCGGTAGCGGCGCATCTTCCCTGCGGTATAGGCGATCAGCTCGTGGCCGTTGTCGAGGCCGACGCGGAACATGCCGCTCGGGAACGCCTCGAGCACCTCGCCCTCCATCTCGATCTTCTCCTCGCCTCCGATGGCGACGCTCCTTCCCTCGGTGGGGTCCGGTGTCGGAGCGTTCCGGGGCGAGGACGGACGCCTCGCCCCGGAGCGCGATCCGGAACGCCGCGACGCTAGATCAGCGTCACGTTCGTCGCCTCGGGGCCCTTCGCGCCCTCGCGCGCCTCGAACTCGACCTTTGCGTTCTCGGGCAAGGACTTGAAGCCCTCGCCGGCGATGTTGCTGTGGTGCACGAAGAGATCCTTGCCGCCCTCGTCGGGGGCGATGAAGCCGTAGCCCTTCGCGTCGTTGAACCACTTCACGGTTCCGGTTGCCATAGAAAAACACCTCCTCTCACCCTTCGTCGAACGGGTGAGGGAGGCGTCGTGCCTCCGGGACCGCGCTCTGATTTCCGCATCAGCGTAGCGGTTTTCGACAGCCGGCGGGATCACGGCGCCCGGGCCTGCGCAACCGGCGCCCCGCGCACGTCTCTCCCCTCGCGGGCGGGCACCGTAGCAGCGCCGAGGCTCTAGGCTTGCGACGTGCAGCCACGGATCGACGAGAGCTGGCGTGCGGTGCTGGGGGACGAGTTCGAGCAGCCCTACATGCGCGACCTGCGGGCCTTTCTCGCGGCGGAGCTGCAGGCGGGCAGGCGCTTCTTCCCGCCGGCCGCGCTCGTCTTCAACGCGCTGGCGCTGACGCCGTTCGAGGACGTCCGTGTCGTCATCCTGGGCCAGGATCCGTACCACGGGCAGGGCCAGGCCATGGGCCTCTGCTTCTCGGTGCCGCCGGGCGTACCGCAGCCGCCGTCGCTGCAGAACATCTTCAAGGAGCTGGCATCCGACCTGGGCGTCGCGCCGCCGTCGAGCGGCGACCTGACGGCGTGGGCGCGACGCGGCGTGCTGCTCCTCAACGCGGTGCTGACCGTCGCGCCACGCTCGCCCAGCTCGCACGCGGGCAAGGGCTGGGAGCGCTTCACCGACAGGGTCGTGGCGGAACTGTCCTCGCGACGCGAGGGCATCGTCTTCCTGCTGTGGGGGAAGTACGCACAGCAGAAGGGCGGCGTCGTCGATCGCTCCCGCCACCACGTGCTCAGCGCCGCGCATCCGTCGCCCTATAGCGCCGCAGGCGGCTTCTTCGGCTGCCGGCATTTCTCCCGCGCGAACGAGCTGCTGGTCGGCGACGGCCGCGAGCCCGTCGACTGGCGTCTGTAGGATCGCGGCATGCCGTTCGGCCTCGGACTGTGGGAGATCGTGATCCTGCTCGGCATCGTGGCGCTGCTCTTCGGCAGCAAGGGCCTGCCGCAGGTGGCCCGCCGGCTCGGCACCGGCGTGCGCGAGGTGAAGGACGCGGTCGCCGAGGTCGACCCGCGCCGGATGCTCGAGGCGGGCGACGACCCCGAGGCGCCTCGCGCCGCGCCGCCGGGGCAGCCGGCGGAGCAGCGGCGCTCGTCCGAGACGCCCCGCGACTAGCCGCCGCGACGGTGCGAGCGTGCCCGCTTGGTGATGGGCTCGGGGACGACCGAGACGTGCAGCGCCCGCCGCTGCTCATCGTCGGCGGTGAACGTGACAGGGGTGCCCTTGCAGCGCCCGACCGGCTTGTGCCCCGGCTCGAAATCCTCCCCGAAGACGTCGAAGCGCCCGTCCTCCTCCGTCTCGATCACACCGAGATCCTTCACGTCGTTGAACCAGAGCATCGTCCCCTGCATCGGCCGTCCGCCTTTCGTCGGGGCGCAGACGAGATGTCCGCTCCTAGACGACGACGGTAGCAGCGCCTCGATCCGCCCATGGCAGCACGCTGCCGTCGAAGAGCGGCACGGCCGCCTCGCGCCCGTAGCGTCGCTCGACCGCGCGGAAGGCGAGGTCGAGCCGCGGCGGCCGCTCGAGCCCGTGCGCATCGGAGGCGGCGATCGTCACGACCCCGTCCTCGAGCAGCTGCCAGGCCGCCTTCTCCGAGGTGCCGCCGTGGTCGCCGAGAAGCGACGGGGCGTTGAGGCACAGGTGCCATCCCCGCTCGGCGAGCGGACGCACGATGGAGGGATCGTCGCTGACGGCGGGGCAGCGCTCCGGGTGGGCGAGGACGGGAACGAGGCCGGCGGCCTCGGCGCGCCGGCCCGCCTCGACGAGCATCGGGATCGGGTCGGGGTAGTCGAGCCACCAGCCGGGGAACTCGAGGAGCACGGCGTCGGTGCCGTCGAGCCGGTAGTCGCGCGGGTCGACGTCGTGATCGAGCACGGTCGGGAACACCTCGAAGCCGCGGCGCAGCTCGAGCCCCCATGCGGCGACGGCGTCGCGGACGACGGGAAACGCGTCGTCGTAGGTGCGCCGCCGCGCCGGCGTGAGCGGATAGCGGTCCCACGGCGCGTGCGCGTGGGGTGTCGCGAACAGCACGCGCGTGCCGGCGTCGACCGCGATGCGGCAGAGCTCGAGCGCATGCTCGATCGAGGCGGCGCCGTCATCGCCGGACGGCACGACGTGTGCGTGAACGTCGACGAAGCCCGGAGCCGCCATCGCCCTCCACCGTATCCGCCGCAACGCCGCCTCGGCGCCGCACCCCTCCTCCGCAGACAGCGAACGTGTAGCGCCAGCCGACCGGAAGGCCCTGGTGCGAGACGCCGCACTCGATGCTCGCTGCACGACGCCCGGCTGCGCAGCGGCCGGGCGACATGATCCTGAACGGGCGCGCCTCGCGCGCCCCTTGCGGCTCGAACGTTTGCAGACGGCGCACTAGCTCCGCCAACCGGGCCGATGGCACCGGAAGCTCTGGCCGGAGTTCCGCAGTCGATGGGCATGCTGACGGTGTAGAAGTGGCTTCTGAGCAGGTGTTTTAGCGGTCTGGCGGCTTGGTAGGCGTGTGCCTACAGCGATCCGGGGCGCCGGCGGCGGTTCAGGCGGGTTCGAGCGCGGTGATGCGGGGCGGCGGCTCGATCTGGAGCGCGGCCAGGATCGCCTGCTGAGGCGCGCTCGGTGCCGTGGTCTGTTGGACGGCGCCGGCCGGGCCTTCGAGCGTGACGAGGTGCAGGCGTTGCAGTTCGGTCGCGACCCGCCGCCAGCTGCGGCCGCTTTGCCGTTCGGCGATCCGGATCAGCAGCAGCGCGAGCCAGCAGACGACGACGTGGGCGCGGATGCGGTGCTCGAGCCGGTGGAAGACAGGCCGCAGCTCCAAGGTGGTCTTCAGGTCGCGGAAGGAGCGTTCGGCTTCGCGCAGGTTCTTGTAGCCGAGCGCGATCTCCTCCGCGCTCAGGTCGGGGTCCGAGCTGGAGAGCAGGTATTTGCCGTCCA